>JAFZGK010000008.1 GCA_017555445.1 Bacteroidales bacterium | reverse complement strand
TCCTACGAGATATTCCTGCCTCTCATAGATATCTTACGTGACAACTTTCATATAGTCGCAGTTGAAGTCGACGGTTTCACATTCGGATCGCATACTGAGTTCACATCAGTTGATAACCAGGCAATACAGGTTAGCGAGTATATACAATCTCACCATTCAGGTATGATTTGCTGCGCATACGGTCTCTCACTTGGAGGCAAGATATTGTCTAGAGTACTGGAGCGTAATGAGATTATCATCAAGCATTCGATTCTGGACGCAGCCCCACTGTTGCCACTTCCCAAGTGCTTAGTCGGGCCTCTTATGTACCTTCAGGCCGGCAATGTGTGGAGTTGCTACCATTGGACAGGAATGTGGAAATGGGTGTTCCATTCTCATTATTTCGATGTCCTTCTTGATGAATGCAGGAAGGTATATCCATATGGAGGAATACGGGCCGTTCTTGACGGTTATAGATCTGTCTACACAAATAAGCTCAAGTCCATCCCGAACTCAGATATACACTACTGGTACGGCACCAAGGAGGCATTTGTAGCAAAGCCACAAGTGAAACATCTGAAAACTCTGTCTATGAATATCAAAGTGGAAATATTTGACAAGATGAACCACGGCCAGTTGCTGATTGACCACCCTGACCAGATTGCAAAACGAATAATAGGAATGCAATATGAATAAATCCTTACTGACACAAGCTCTTATAAAATTGGTTTCAGGTCTTCTACTCATCTGTATTCTGATTTTTCTCCCAGCTGGATCGTTCTCATTCTGGCAAGGATGGCTGTTTATTGGAATCCTATTTATTCCTATGCTGATAGCAGGAGTTATATTGATGCGCAAGAACCCTGATCTGCTCCGCAAAAGACTTGATGCGAAAGAAAAGGAAAGCGAACAAAGGACTGTCGTGGCTATGAGCGGATTTCTATTCTTGGCAGCCTTCATCATAGCAGGACTGAACTGGCGATTCGGATGGTGGCTGATTCCAGATTGGGCTGTCTGGCTCGCGGCCGGAATATTTTTATGTTCATATGTTCTCTATGCAGAAGTGCTCCGTGAAAACACATATCTGTCTAGAACTATAGAAGTGCAGAAAGGTCAAAAGGTTATTGACACTGGACTTTATGGAATTGTCAGACACCCTATGTATATGGCAACTATCATCCTCTTCCTTTCAATGCAGCTAGTCCTTGCCTCACCGATTTCTTTCTTCATCATGCTTGGATATATCCCGGTCATCGCCAAAAGAATCAACAATGAAGAACATGTATTGGAAGAAGGTCTGGATGGCTACAAGGAATACAAAGAAAAGGTAAAGAATAAAATCATCCCAGGAATCTGGTAAATTCTAATTTATGCAAGGCTTATGACCAGGAAAGAAATTTAGGTTAAATATTGTGCTTCAGCAATAAATTACATATAATTGTGAAGGCAGATAGTCAACCTCATAACAACCCAAATAGTGGTAAAAGTACAATTCGAAAGTGCTTTGTAACCAAAAACCATCCATAGCAGTAGATTATTGTATTTCAATTAGCTGCAACTCTCTGCATCGGTAAATAGTTTAGACATCCTATAACACACGTCATGCCCGACCTGATCGGGCATCTCTTTGATTATGAGATTGACGGTCGTGCCGGCAATGACGTAGGAGCAAGCCGGAAGGCAGATATACAGCGACGCTACAAATTTTAAGGGATTTATGTATCGTCGCTACCATAAACCAGATAAAAAAGACCTTTTTTGATAGCGACGTTACAAGAAATGGCTAATTTCTGTATCGTCGCTTCGTTACAATATAAAGCAGGCAGATCGTTCTGTAAGATATCCCCTATGCCTTACCGCCCCACCCCAAAGTTGTGCGAGTGCCCGCGCGAGAGCAAAATCTCAACAGACTTGCAATTTCATTCAGCATTATATAACTTTACGAAAACAAATCCGGATCAGGCTATGAAGAAATTTATCGAATAGATTTCTAAAGAGGAACAATGTTAAATATTAATCATATGAAAAAACTAGTGTTGACATTCTCTACCATTGCACTTATTGCAGGGTGTAATGTTAAGCAGGCAGAAGATGTACCTGCGATCGATCGTGGTAACTTTGATGAAAGCGTGGCTCTCAATGATGACTTTTACCAGTACGCTACCGGCGGATGGCAGGCAGCTAATCCGCTGAAGCCAGAATTTGCGCGCTACGGTACGTTTGACCAGCTGCGCGAAACCAATGAGGTCCGTCTGAACGACCTTTTTGCAGATATCGCAAAGTCTAAAAATAAACCGGGCACTGTGGACCAGAAGATTGCCGACCTTTATAACATGGGTCTTGATTCGGTGCGCCTCAATACAGAGGGTGTGGCGCCTTTGAAGGCAGACATTGACAGGCTTATGTCTGTTAACGATCGTCAGCAGCTTGTTTATGCTCTGGCAATGATCCACACAAGCGCAAGCAATCCTATGTTCAGCACAAGTGTGGGCGCAGATCTTCTGAACAGCACTATGAATGTGCTCTATATTGATCAGGCTGGACTTGGAATGAGCAACCGTGACTATTATCTTGATGCCGAGAACCAGGCACTTCGCGATGGTTATGTACAGTGGCTGACCAAGGCATTCTCGATGCTCGGTTGGGAGAACAGTGCAGCGTCTGCAGAGAAAGTTCTTGCCTTTGAGACCAAGATGGCAAAGTCGTTCCGCAGCAATGTAGAGCTTCGTGACGTGACAGGAAACTATAACGCCATGACAAAGGCTGAGTTGCTTGGCAAGTATCCTGATTTCAATTGGAATGTATATTTCAGCCAGATGGGAATCGGCGAGTTCGATAAGGTTGTCGTAGGCCAGCCAGAGGTCATTGAAGCTGTTATCGGGCTGTACAATGGCGAAGATATCGAAACCGTGAAGACATACCTTGCTGCAAGCGTGATCGCTAGTGCAGCCGGTTATGTAGGCGATGAACTCTATGCTGCTCACTTCGATTTCTTCGGACGTCAGATGTCTGGCCAGCAGGAGATGCGTCCGCGCTGGAAGCGCGCGATGGCTGTGCCTAACAGTCTCCTCTCTGACGCTATCGGCCAGGTATATGTCAAGAAGTATTTCCCAGAAAGCGACAAGGTACGCATGACACAGATGGTTGAGAACCTTCAGGTTGCGCTCGGTCAGCACATCGATGCCCTTGAATGGATGTCGGATGAAACAAAGGCAAAGGCTCATGAGAAGCTCGCTGCGTTCACAGTGAAGATCGGCTATCCGGACAAGTGGAAGGACTATTCGACCCTTGACATTGACCCTAAGGTTTCATATTGGGAGAACCTAAAACGCGCAAACGCATGGTATACAGCAGATAATCTTGCTGATCTGGGCAAAGAGGTTGACCGCGAAAGATGGTTCATGTCTCCTCAGACAGTCAATGCATATTACAACCCTACAACCAATGAGATCTGCTTCCCTGCAGCGATTCTCCAGCCACCGTTCTACAATTCAACTGCAGACGATGCTGTGAACTACGGTGCCATCGGAGTTGTTATCGGTCATGAGATGACCCACGGTTTTGATGACCAGGGTCGTGAGTTCGACAAGGACGGCAATATGGCTAACTGGTGGACAGCAGCTGATGCAGCTGCGTTCAAGGCACGCACAGACATCCTTGTGGATCAGTTCAACCAGATCGTGATCCTCCCTGCAAAGGACGGACAGCCGGCACTTATGGCAGACGGTGCCCTTTCTCTTGGCGAGAATATCGCAGACCAGGGCGGTCTCAGAGTGGCCTACACTGCCCTCCAGAACACATTCAAGACTGCAGGCGAACCAGAACCTGTTGACGGATTCACAGCAGCTCAGCGCTTCTATTTATCATACGCAACAATCTGGGGACAGAACATCCGCGATGAGGAGGCTGCACGCTTGACCAAGGTTGACGTTCACTCCCTCGGCAAGAACCGCGTAAACGCAACACTCCGCAATGTCGCAACCTTCTACGAGGCTTTCGACATCACAGACGGAGCAATGTTCCTTCCTGAAGAAGAGAGAGTTGTTATCTGGTAAAAGACCTTATATCACTACTGAACACACCATATGACTCTACTCGTGTCATATGGTGTGCTTAATGATAATGCACTATAAGACCAGAATATGTCAGAGCAGATCTATATATTTAATCCGGAGCACGACCTGTGCATTGCCAATGGGGACGAGAACTTCGTACCCCCAAGGTCAGCCGTAGGATATGCAAAGGAGAACATAGATCTGTCCGAACATCTCAAGCGCCCCAACAAACAAAGCCGGCAGATTATCCCTTGGGGATGGAATCATTCTCTGAAGAAACGCCTTATAAATGAAGGCATTGATCCAGACACCCTTCCATCAGAAGAAGAGCTGCAGTTCATACGCGCTCATTCAAGGCGCGAGTTTGCCTTGGATGTACATTCCAGACTAAGCTGTAAGGATTTACAGGCCATTGAACCGGATTACAGAACAGTTGCCACGAGTGTCAGTGAAATAGAAGCGTTCATATCAGCCAGCGGCAGTGCAGTGCTGAAGTCCCCATTATCCGGTAGTGGCAAAGGAATCCGTTTTGTCAGAGAAAGGCTTTCCGAAAGCGACGAAGGATGGTGCAGGAGAACACTTGACAAACAGGGTTCAGTAATTGTCGAACGACGATTTGAGATAATAAAGGAGTGTGCCATGCTCTTCGAATGTCATCATGATGGCATCGATTTCATCGGTTATTCCTTGTTCGAATCCAGGAATGGTGCATACAGCAGAAACATCCTTGCCAGCAACGAGGAGATAGAAGACATCATTGCTGAATATATCCCGCGCGACACTCTGATTGCGATTCGTGAGAATCTGACAGCCATTCTTGCCGATGCCCTTGTAGGACATTATGAAGGATTTCTCGGAGTCGATCAGATCATCTGTCAGACCGACTCCCCTATCTTTATACCTGTCTCAGAAATCAATCTCCGTATGACTATGGGACTCATTGCAAGAAATCAGCACGAAGAATTATATCCGTGAACATGGTGGCAGGCAGGTAGTGTTAGTTACAAACTCAGAAAAGAATCTGAACTTCTATCTCAAGCGCGGATATGAGTTATTCGATGAAGGAATGTTTGATTACAATGACCATAAAATGGGCAACTGGAGTTTGAAGAAGACTCTATAAAACAGATATTTTTAGTAGGACGAACAACATTTTATTATAACTGATTCTATGAATGCACCTGAACAGAATATTAATACATCATATTTCGCTGACACAAAACCGCATTATGAATTATTAGACGGGCTACGCGGGGTTGCAGCCTTACTGGTGGTCATATACCACATCTTTGAAGGATTGGCGTTCGCTGAAGCCACCGACGGAGTGGGCAGCGGACTGATTACGACATTGAACCATGGTCATATAGCAGTTGACTTCTTCTTTATCTTGTCTGGATTCGTAATCAGCTATGCATACGATGACCGTTGGAACAAGATGTCCATAGGCACATTTTTCAAGCGTCGTCTCATCCGTCTACATCCTATGCTGATAATCGGAGCTGTGATTGGAGCTATAGCATTCTTTGCAGCTGGATGCGAAAGATGGGATGGAAGCATCACCCCTGCAAGTTGGGTTATGATTGCTCTGCTGCTTAACATGTGCATGATTCCAGCAGTTCCAGGAGTGCCATACGAAGTCCGTGGCAATGGTGAAATGTTTCCTCTCAATGGACCGGGATGGTCACTTTTCTTCGAATATATCGGTAATATCTGCTACGCTCTGTTCATGCGACGCATGTCAACCAAGGTACTGGCATTATTCACAACGCTGCTTGGTCTTGCGCATGCATGGTTTTTCATTGGAGATATATCACAATACGACATGATCGGTGTCGGCTGGACTATCGACACAGTCAATTTCTGGGGTGGATTTATCAGAATGTTATTCCCGTTCAGTATGGGAATGCTGCTTGCGCGAACATTTAAACCAAGAAATGTAAAAGGAGCGTTCTGGGTCTGCACACTGGCATTGATCATACTCTTTGCAGTTCCATATATTCCATCCTGGAATGGTATCAGTCTCAATAGTTTATACGAGTTCGTATGCATAGCATGCGTTTTCCCTGCACTTGTATGGTTGGGAGCATGCGGCTCAGCCAGCGGAATCACAAATAAGGCAAACCGCTTCCTTGGCGACCTTTCATATCCGCTCTATATCGTACATTACCCGATAATGTACATCTTCTATTCATGGCTGATCAAGAATGACATCTATACTTTGGGAAATTGCTTGCCTGTAGCACTTCTGGTAATTGTTTCAAGTACCGCACTTGCATATATCTGCCTTAAATTCTATGACGAACCGGTCCGCCGTTGGCTTTCCAGACGGATCAGATAATTTACTATTTAAAGAGCCGCACCAAAGAGACCCCAATATAGACGATTGTCTGCAGGTGTTATAGGGAGCATGTTCTGAGATTGGAGTTATAAAATAAAGCTTCACTTTCAGTCGAGGGTGATGCTTTCGATTTTTAAGCGAAGCGTTCCGGAAGGAACCTGAGCCTCTGCTATTTCGCCGACCTTCTTGCCCATCAGAGCGGCACCGATCGGTGATTTCAATGAAATCTTACCGGCCTCGAGGTTCATCTCGTGCGGACTGACTATCTCAAATTTCATTCGGGTATTTGTAGAGAGGTTTGTGAATTCCACCTTGCTCAGAAGGCATACCCTGTCTTTTGGGAGTGCATCCGGGTCTATCACACGTGAATTATCAAGAACCTTCTGGAGGAACCGTATACGGCTGATTGTCTTTGCCTGCTTACGCCTTGCTTCACGGTAGCCCGCATTCTCGCTCCTGTCTCCTTGTGCACTTGTCTCTGCAACATCTTCCCTCACCTCGGGATAAACCACATTGATAAGGTGGTTCAACTCGGCCAGAAGTTCATCGTATCGTTGTCTTGACAAGTATTCCATGGCGCAAAGATACTCATATTTTTTGTTTCAAATGACAAGTGGAAGAATACAAACAACATGAGCATACAGATTGAGTATTGTATATCTCGCAACTAAAACATATATTTGTGTGATTGCATCAAAGCAAAACCAATTTATTAACCACATATTTTATGAAAACTTTAAAGTCAATTCTCGCCGTTATGGCTTTGACCGTTGCGGCAACAGCTGGTGCTCAGACACTTAAGATGGAGCATTCAGTAGCAGGTGTAACTACCTATGAAGCATCTACAGCAGTAAACCTCGTGGTTGTAAAGCCAGAGGTGAAGCTCGACAATGTAGATCCATCTGTTCTTACAGTTAACACAAACGGTACAGAGCGTACTGTAAAGACAGTTTATCCTTCTGACTCAAGAGGTGCTTTCAATCCTGACGGTGAATACCTCGCACTCGGTCTCGACAAGGCTAACGGCCGTGGTCTTGGTCTTACTAAGGCTGGTGACGTATGGAAGACTGATTACAATGTAAAGGTTGCTCTCAAGCCTGGTAAGGTTCTCAAGGTAGGTAAGCAGAAGTATACTGCTATCGAGTGTGAGACAACTAAGGGTCTTGTAGACTTCGTTTCTGAGGCTGATTACTTCAGCAAGGGTACTTACACTGGCAGAAACACTGGTAAGCCAGGTGATGTAACTCTTACTTATGCTTCTTACGAGCCTTGGTCACTCAAGGGTGACGGCGTTGCTAACCCACTCGTAATCTGGCTTCACGGTGGTGGAGAAGGTGGTCTCGACGTATCTATCACTCTCCTTGGTAACGAGGTTGTAGGTCTTATCCGTCCTGAAGTACAGTCACACTTCACAACTGAAGGTGGTTCAAACGGTGCATACGTTCTCTCGATCCAGTGCCCTACAATGTGGATGGGAACATCTAAGGGCTTCGGTCATGGTGAGTATCCTTCACTCTATTCTAATGTCCTCAAGGCTTGCATCGACGAGTTCGTAAACGAGCACCCAGACGTTGACCCTAACCGTATCTACCTCGGTGGATGTTCAAACGGTGGTTACATGACAATGCAGATGCTTATCCGCAACCCAAGATATTTCGCAGCAGCATACCCTACTTGCGAGGCTTACACAGACGCACACATCTCAGACAATGAGATCAAGGCTCTTGCTGAGGAGAACATCTGGTTCGTTCAGTCATATGACGACACAACAGTTGACGCTAAGACACACTGTATCCCTACATTCCAGCGTATCGTGAAGGCTGGCGGTAAGAACGTATGGATGTCTATGTTCGAGACTGTACAGGGTATCGACAATCCTGGTCAGAGAATCATGGGTCACTTCTCATGGTGCTATGTTTTCAACGATGCAGTTACAATGTCACAGGAGCAGGGCGACGAAGTTGTTCCTAGCAACAACGGTGGCGGTACTGTAGCACCTCAGGGTCACGCTAACCTCTTCGAGTGGATGAACGCACAGGTTCTCACTGCACCGGAGGTAACTAACCCAAGATGGTAATCTGATATCAATCAAATAAAAACATGGGAGCACATCATCAGATGTGCTCCCATTCTTTATGATATGTCTGTCATTTACTTCTTCTTGAAGAGTCTCTGAGCCTCGTCGTAGAGATTGATCTTCCATGTATACCATGTGTGGCCCTCGCCTACTTCCTGGTATTCATACTTAAGACCTACTTCGTCGAAAAGCTTGTTAGCTCTCTCACCAGAGACATAAGTGATATCAGTCTTACCGCCCTGAGTCATGACAAACTCCTTGCAGTTCTTGTTGATGATCGGAGCATGCTCCTTCACGTGAAGTCTCTCAGCCTCCTTCGCGATGTCAACTCCTGGGTTGAAACCGCCTGAAAGGCACCATACGTAGCCGAACTTGTCAGGGTTCTGGAAGATGACTTCCAATGTCTGGATACCACCCATTGAAAGACCAGAAATCGCTCTGCTGTCCTTGTCAGTACGTACTCTGTAGTTGCTTTCGATGAAAGGAATGACGTCGTTCATGAGATCCTTCTCGAACATTGAGATATCACAAGCACCGTTAGGCATTACAACGATCATAGGAACCATCTTGCCGTCAGCCATGAGATTGTCAAGGATGTCACCTGCGCAACCAGCTGTTGACCATGAAACGTCTGAGTCACCACCTCCATGTACAAGATAGAGAACAGGGAGCTTAGCCTTGCCAGCCTCATAACCAGCAGGAGTCCATACTCTCATTGTTCTTGTCTGACCGAGAGTGCTGCTCCAGTATGAACGCACTGCAAGTGCACCGTGCGGAATGTCCGGTCTGTAAGAGAAGAACTCTTCACCTGTCGGATCCACTACAGCAAGTGCAGATCTCTGGCTTACATCAGCGTTCTTAGGGTCGTAAACAGTTACTCCGTCAACAACGAAATTATATCTGTAAACACCTGGCTTCGCATTTGGAATGCTGAATGACCATACACCGTCCTTCTCAACCGGAACAAGTGGCTGTCCCCATGGTACGATATCACCTGAAAGGGTGACCTTTCTTGCCTTTGGAGCATAGAGGCTGATGACAGCTGTGCCGTCAGGAAGTACTCGTACACTCTGAAGAGTATCATTTGGGGTAATTCTTCTCTGGAACTGTGCATCTGCACTGAACTCGGTGCAGAGCAATGTTGCCATGGCAACGAAAACAAGAGCAAGTTTTCTCATGATAAATTAGTTTAAGAGTTATTAGATTTAATGTAAGATCAAGCGAATCTGATACGAAATTAACAATAAAACTTCAATCACAGCTATTTTTGATAGAGAATCATCTTATTTTTTGGTATTCCACAATGAAGTCCATACCTTTACATTATATTTTGTTAAAAGAATCGATATGAAAAGATATTTCCTTGTATTGATCGCCCTTTTAGGTCTTGCTGCATGTCAGACAAAAAACAACAATGAAGCTGAATATATAGTACAGGTATCTCTGGGTGGATGGCATAGCCCTGACTACAGCGCTGAACAGATCATCGGTCGCATAGATACGGTAAGCAGTCTTATCCCTGTATCAAAGGTCATCATCGGCTGGAGTCTTGACAAAGACATCTATCGAAAGGTGGGAGATTATCTTCATTCAAAAGATATCAAGATGCTTCTGTGGCTTCCGGTATTTGCTGAAACAGAGGAGATGTGTGAGAATTCTGCAGCAGTAGACCTCTGGGGCAATGTTCCATCCAACTATGACCTTGCAGCAGGAGAAGGCTTCCGATTCAACTGCCCGTCTGATACTGAAAACGCAGCCAATGTAGTGGCTATATATGACAATAATTTCAGTGACTGTGGCTTTGACGGAGTATTTCTTGATAGAATCCGCACCCAGTCTTTTGTAAGCGGCGTGGGCGGTGTCCTGAATTGCGGATGCGAACTCTGCAAGGCAAAATATGAAGCAGAAGGCGTTGACCTTGAGATTGTCAAAGCAGAGTGGGAGGCTATAGGAGATAAATTCCTGTCAGTCACAGGTTATACACCAAAAGAAGGCTTCAAGTTTGAAAATCCGGTAGCTGATGCATATTTCAAAGCTAAGGGTCACATCGTGAGTGGAGCAGTAGCAGGTATAGCCGATGAGTTCCGCGCCCGCAATCTTGAAGTCGGAATGGACCTCTATGCACCATTCATGGCGCCATTCGTAGGTCAGGACTACTCTGTTCTGGCAGAACATGCAGACTTCATCAAACCGATGCTCTATCGTCAGACATTTGCACCGGCAGGCATGGGTTTCGAGTATGACCTTCTGAAAAAGGCAGCTCCTGGTGCCGAAGGATACCCCGAATTCACAATGAGCCTTGAGTTCCTTCATTCACAGCTTGAGGCAATGGAGCCATATTCATGTGCTAAATTCCCGGGAATTGAAATCAATTATCGCGAAGATATTGTCCCTACATCTCCTGCCTATGTGACTGAATCACTCAACGCAGTCACAAGCCACGGTTTCGAGGGTACTGTTCTTTCATGGAACATCATGGAAGCTCCGCTCGCCCACCTCGACTGCCTGAAATAAAGAAGAATGATCATTAGAAAAGCAGCATGCTCCGACCTTGGTGCCTTGATGAAGATATTTGAAGGCGCCAAGCAGATCATGCGTGACAGCGGCAACATCCATCAATGGAACGGAGCCTACCCTACTGAAGATGTCGTGATGAATGACATTGAAAGTGGCAATTGCTATGTCTTATGTGACGACGAGGCCATACTTGGCACTATGGCACTCATTCCCGGTCCGGACCCTACATATTCATATATCGAAGGAGAATGGCCGGACGATGCGCCATACTACGTTATTCACAGAATAGCTACAGCAGCTCCAGGAAAGAATGTTGCCATAAAGCTGTTTGACTGGGCATTCGGACATATTGCCAGTCAAGGATGCAAGGTGATCAGGATCGACACACATGAAGAAAATAAAATCATGAAGCACATACTTGGAAAGTACGGCTTCATGATGTGTGGTCTGATCTATCTTAAAGACGGAGCGCCTCGAGACGCCTATCACTTGTCAAGATAGGTTTATTTCTTAAGGAAACAGGTCTTGAGGACGATACTGCTGCCCTCGATCTTGCAGTCTACTTCTTCCGGATTTTCAGTAAGGCGGATGCTTCTTACCTTGGTTCCACGCTTGATGACCATTGACGAACCCTTGACCTTAAGGTCCTTGATCACGGTAACAGCGTCTCCATCAAAGAGTTCTGCACCATTGCTGTCTCTTGCAACATCATCAGCCTCAGCTGCATCTTCTACTGAGTCAAACTCATATGAGCAATCTGGGCATACATAAAGTGAACCATCAAAATAGGTGTATTCGCTGCCACACTTAGGGCACTTTGGAATTTCATTCATAGGTTATCATCTGTTGATTTCTATCTGCAAATTTAAGGATTTTACGGACATAATACTAATTTTGCAGTCCTATGGGAAAGAAGATTGAAAAGACAAATGCAGCACGACTGCTTGACAAGGCAAAAATCAGCTATGAGCTGATTCCATATGAGTTCGATGAAAATGACTTGGCAGCTCAACACGTTGCAGAAAGCCTTGGGCAGGATATCGCTATGGTCTTCAAGACCTTAGTTCTTCATGGAGATAAGACAGGTCATATAGTCTGCGTTGTACCAGGTGATATGGAGGTTGACCTTAAAGCTCTTGCAAAGGTCTCAGGCAACAAGAAAGTGGAAATGATCGCCATGAAGGATCTATTGTCAGTGACAGGATATATCAGAGGCGGATGTTCACCTGTCGGCATGAAGAAGCGTTTCCCATCATTCTTTCATTCAACAGCACTTCAGTTCGATCACATTTACGTAAGTGCAGGAATAAGAGGAGTCCAGCTGAAGATTTCTCCAGCTGAACTCATTGATTTTACAGGTGGTACTGTGGCAGATGTAGCCTGCCATGCATAAGAATTACTGCTTAGGTACTACAGCATAGAAGACAAGGTCTCCTTCTTCAGATGTATTCTGAAGACTATGCGTGTGACCTTTAGGACAATACAGGCAATCACCTGCAGTCACGTCAGAATACTTTTCAGCTTCATCACCGGGTTCACTCTCTACGATCGTTCCCTTTCCCTCGAGAATAAAGATCACCTCACAGCTGTCATCATGGGTGTGCATTCCAATAGTGGCACCAGGAACAAGTCTACCCTTGAATATCCTGTTTGTACCATCAAAGAACATGTTGGCAGCAAACTCCTTTTCTCCACCTTTGAAGTTTGGCAGGACCGTAAGGTCCATCTTGCCGAAATCTATGATCATATTCTGATTATTCTGCAGGGGTCCACTTGCATCTTACCGGCGAGATGATTGCACCCTCTTTCTTGAGTTCTGCAAACACCTTGTCCACAACCTTTCTGTCAAGTCCGGACAATGTTGCCACTTCACCAGCTGCAATCGGCTTTCCTGCCTCTTTCATAACCTTAAGTACGAGTTCCTTTTCCATATCGCTATTTATTTAATTGTTTTACTTATTTTGAATTGTTCTAATTTATTGCAAATATAGGGATATATTTCAAATTAGCAAACCAGCAAATGAAAAATATAGCATTATTCTGGAATATTGAGTACCTTTGGTAGACAAATTATCTATCTCTGACATGAATAAGATTGATAAATATCAGGAAATATATAAACAGATTGAATCAGTCCTGAACGACGAAAGCGACCAGATCGCCAATATGGCAAACACTGCAGCGTTGCTACACGAATGCTTCGGATTCTGGTGGACAGGCTTCTACATCGTCAAGGACGGGCAACTTGTGCTCGGTCCTTTTCAGGGTCCTGTCGCATGTACAAGGATACCTTTCGGTAAAGGAGTGTGCGGTACCTCGTGGAAGCTCAAGGAGACGATAGTAGTTCCGGATGTCCATGAGTTTCCTGGACACATAGCATGCAGCAGTCTCTCTCAAAGTGAAATCGTAGTACCAATGTTCGACGGGAATGATGTATACGGAGTTCTCGACATTGACAGCAAGAATCTGTCAACATTCGATGAAGTTGATAAGCAGTGGCTGGAAAAGATTGTCAGACTATTGTAATAGTTATATACAAAAAAAATGAGACTCGCCACTCACGTGGGGTGCCTCATACTAACCACATAATTAATAACACTAAAACTAATAACCATTTGTGTTATGGAATTGCTGATGAATTCCTGATTAACACGCTGCAAAGGTATAGCTTTTCCGGATAACTGCAAATGTCTGCAGGGTACTTTTCGACGAACTGGAAGAATTGCAGGACAAACGGTTATAAATAAAAAATTGTAATCTGAAAGCAATGAAAGCAAATCAGATTACAAATCGGAAGCTATAACGGATAGCTATATTATAATACCAAACGTAAAGCAATAGCCGTCTTAAAAACAGAAAGTAATCCGCCCAAGGACGAATAATCACTCTACTTTTCAATTCCCAAAAGGAAAAGCACAGGAATATCAAGACGAGATCTCCAATCTTCTTCAGAATGAGACTGTCCCGGGAAGAATCTGTACATATAATTTTCTGAGTTCCAGTCAAGACCGGCTATCATCTCATTGATTGCCGCCTGCGATTCTGCATATGCCTCATCTATCTGACAATCACCTCTATCCATGTAAAGAAGATGATCGGAGTCAGCAGGAAGGTTTGCCTTGAGATATGCAAGATAAGTGTACGCTGCCGGCTTCTGGTCGGTCTCGACATATGGATTCATCAGAGAGGAATGAGTGGAAAGACAGCCTGCGCCGCCAAACACTTCGGGGTAACGGCAGAATGCGTATGAAGATATGAGTCCGCCGCAGCTGCTTCCCATGACGAATGTATGCGCAGGATCACCCCATGTAGAATAATTACTGTCGACCCAAGGCTTCACTTCATCTACGACAAATCTCAGATATTCATCTCCTAATGCCTTAAAATCCTCAGGAAGAACTCCTGCAGGGACTTCATCGCATATTTCCGACGGGTAATACTCCTCATACCTGAGAGAGCTGTTGTCAATGCCGACAACTATGACAGGTCTTATCCTGTCCTCCTTCATAAGCTTTGTAAGCACCTCATCCACTCCCCACTCCTGGTGGTTCCACGTAAGAGTTGCATCAAAGAGATTCTGACCGTCATGCATATATATCACATCATACTTGACTGACGGATCATAATCGGCAGGGGTCCAGACTCTGACAGTACGATTCTCGACGAACTCGGAATCAAAGTCTTCAAAAATCTCAAGATTACCGAGAACAGATGACCCTGGAGCTCCATTGCATGCTGAAAGGGCAGCAAGAGCAAAAGCGATGATAAAATTTATTTGATTCTTTTTCATATCCAAATTTAATGATTTTCCCGGAAAATTTAGTAAATTGGCATGAGTTTTAATTTGTATACATCAATTATGAATATCAAGAACATCATGGGCATTTCTACTATTGCTGCAGTACTGATGACGTTGGGTTGCGTGCTGCTGATTTTAGGTACGATACCAGTGAAGAATAATATTGATGGAAAGACATTAACCATCAAATATATAATCGGGAAAAAAGAGATTGATCTGACGGAAGCCAAGTTTCTTCCGGTACCTGAAGAGGCTAAACACAATTTAATCCGCACTGGCGGAACAAGTATAGGAAAAATACGTTCCGGCAACTTCATGAACAGCAAGACAAGGACAAAATTCAAATTTTATCTTACAGGTAAAGGCCAGCAGGTCTATTTTGAGATTGGAGACAAGAAATATCTTGTTGATGATGTCTCGGTTCCTGAATAAAGCCTAAATATCATTTCACTGATACTTTCGGAATATCAGTCCATAATGTGGTATAGTGAGGAGACTGCTTCTCGCTTGCAGATCTTATGCGGCCACTGCCCTGCGCAGCCAGTTTTACAGTTCCTTTGCCGAAGGTTCCATTTATGGCATCCAAGGCAGATGTAATCTTATGCTCACGCTCAAGCACCTCCGATTCTTCAAACAGAGAGTGGACCACATCGCATTCCTGAATGATATGAGTAGCCACCACTCCGGCTTTCTTGTAACCATATCCTTTTCTGTAAAGTTCATGGGCAGCCGCAACAGCCTTTGACACTATAGTGCGCTGCTCATTTGTCGGCTGTTCGAAATGAACCAGGGAATTGCCGTAAGTCTGCGGTTCATTGTCCTTGAAACGGTTGGTATAAGCAAAAACCATCATTTCAGAAGTCACTGATCTCTGCTGACGCAGTTTCTCAGCCATGGATGAAGCGAAGTTCGCAATCTGCTCGCCCAGATCGTCAACATAAGTAATTTCCTTGGCAAAACTCCTCGACACACATATAGACTGTTTTGCCTCAAACCCATCCTCAAACTCTATGCAAGGGATTCCTCTGAGCTCCTTCCAGGTCTTGAGCCCGGGCAGAGCAAACATCTTCCTCACAGCATGTTCCGGCAGCTGAGTATAATCCCACGCTGTCCTGACACCCATGCCTGAAAGTTTTGCTGCGGTTCTTCTGCCTATTCCCCACACGTCGTCAATCGGAAATTTGCGCAGTACTTTTTCAATATCCTGGGGACGGTGCATATAGCATCCTCCTCGAAGCTTCGGGTACTGTTTGCATAGTTTTGAGGCTATCTTCGCCAAGGTCTTTGTCGGCGCGATTCCAACTGAGACCGGTATGGATGTCAGCCTCCAACAGTCAGCTGAAATCTTCTTGGCATAGGCATCAAAATCAATCCCGGAAAGCCCTCGCAGATCAAGGAATGCCTCATCGATTGAATACACTTCAATAGCTGGTGCAAAGTCTTCAAGGACCCATCTGACCCTCTGAGACATGTCACCATAGAGGGCCATATTGCCGGAAAAGACAGCAACATCATTCTTGTCGACTATATGCCTGATCTTGAAGAAGGGATCTCCCATCTTGATACCGAGAGCCTTTGCCTCATTGCTTCGCGCAACAGCACAGCCGTCATTGTTGGAAAGGACAATGACAGGCTTTCCCTGCAGATCGGGACGGAAAACCCTCTCGCAGGAAGCAAAGAAATTGTTGCAGTCAGCAAGGGCGAACATGATTACATCTTCTTGATTACGTAGGTGACCACACCCCAGACCATGAAATTGTTCTCGACAGTAATCTCTATCGGCTGATACTTCGTATTGTTTTCATTTGCAGGCATCAGGCGGACCTTGCCCTCACCTATCTCGATACGTTTCACAGTGTATTCGCCATCAATGAAACAGACCGCCTTGCAGTCATTGTACGGTTCCACTGCCCGGTCCACGATGATTATATCTCCTTCATCCATATCAGCGTCCACCATGGATACACCGCTGACACGGAAAAAGAAGGTTGAAGCTTTATGGCGTACAAGAAGCTTGATAAGATCCAGCTTCTCACGAATATCTTCAGCAGGTGACGGAAATCCGGCTTTCACATCACCAAGCAGTTCTCCCTGTGCGGGAGTATCATAATCCAGACTGTAAGGTTGAAATTTCTCCATATGAAAACAAAGGTAGAGAAAATTGCCCGATTTATTAACTAATTTATCTACCATAAATGATTGATGCCCGGCTTGAAACCGGGCATCATCGTTTATAATAGTATCACTAAAGTTCTGTTTTCCAGAGTCCGTGAAGATTGCAATATTCATAGACTGCAACTGCTTTCTCGTCACCAAGTGAAATCACAGCTTCAGGCTTATCCTTCAGATCCACACGGATACCGCCGTGCTCGGTCTCCACATATATGAATGCAATGTGATGTTCAGCAAGCATAGGATGCGCAACGCTGCCTACCTCTACCTTGATAGTGTTGTCATCAAGCTTTGTCACGACAGGGAGATGCTTTTCCACACTTGCATCCACTGTGCCCGGGATAAGCTCCTGCATAGGCTGTCCGCAGCATACTACTGGAACTGTTGAATCTACCACCTTCTGGATAACATTGCCGCAAAACGGGCATTTATAAAACTTTGTAGCCATATCTTTTTCTTTTAAAAATTATTCTTATTTAGAATTATTCTAATGCAAATATAAGGCTAATTTTGAATAAATCAAATTATTTTCACAAATTCGGCAAAACAATCGTATTAATCCACGTCTCAAGCTCATATACCCAGTTCGCCTTGAACCTCATAGTATCATCCCATCCGAATCCGTGTGCACCGAAAGGATAAATATGCATAGCTGCAGAAACACCATTAGCTATAAGGGCCTCATAATATCTCAAACTGTTTGCCGGAGGCACTGCCGGGTCGTCAGAACAGAGAAAGATGAATGCAGGCGGAGTATCCTTGGTCACATTCTTCTCACAGCTGTATCTGTCAACAAGTTCCTGTGATGGATTCTTTCCAAGAAGGGCATCTCGCGACATCATATTTGTAAAATCAGCTTCCATGGTAATCACCGGATACATCAGGAACTGGAAATCAGGGCGGGTCTCAGGACTGTCGTACATTGTCGCGGCACAGGCTGCAAGATGTCCTCCTGCAGAATTTCCTGCGATACAGATCTTCTTTAGTCCATAATGATCCGCCTGCGAGCGCATGATCCTCATTGCCTGCTGCACATCAGAAAGCGGCACCTCGTGATGTCCGCAAGGAAGACGGTACTGAAGCATACAGTATGTTATGCCTCTTGTATTGAACCAGTCCTTGAGATGTCTTCCTTCATGTTCCTGGGATTCGAGGATATATGCTCCACCCGGGCACATGATCACACATAGTCCGTTGGGATTCCTCGCAGGATAGACTTCAAGGAAGGCTTCTTCATACTCCTTTGCTCGGAATGTGATGAAGCCGGACTCGGGGCCAGGAATTTCAAACGCGTTGGGAGCTCCGGCAGGCCATAACTTCAAAGTATCCGGCTTTATCGGCTCGGGAGCCTGTGCATATGAAAGCAATGCGGCTGCGATAAAAGCCACAGTCAGGAATATCTTCTTCATATAGACGAATATCACTCGGTTACATAATAATTTACATCATTACCCAAGGCTTTGTTGATTTCCTTGACAATGACACGTTCCATGGCGCTGTAAGCAGCTCCTGTCGGATGACATCTGTCCACTGTATAGTCATCCTTGAGACCACCCTTTCCATTACTCAATACAGGAAAATAATCTACATATCGGATCCACTCTTCAAGAGCATAGGCCTCAAGCTTTGCATTAAGTCTGGCAATATCTGTGACCGGATCCACATTCTTGTTCCAAGAGAATCCGTCGCACGGAGGAATCGAACAAAGAATCACCTTTATACCGTTATGACGTGCAATGTCACAGACTGCAGAAATATTGTCAAGATAGTTTTCATCCTTGATGGCACCGTCATTCTGCGCGACATCATTTGTACCTATCATGATGACCACGACCTTCGGATTGTTCCTTACCACATCCTGATAGAAACGGCTCAGCATAGCGATTGAGGTCTGCCCTCCGATGCCTCGACATATGAAACCATTATTGTCGAAGAAGTCCGGATTTATGACATACCAGAACTGGGTGATCGAATCACCTATGAAGATGACATCCGGATTGACGACATGCTTATTCGCATCTTCATAACCGGAAAAAGCAATTCTGTCAACCAAGGACATATCCGGACGGAATGCAAAGTCCAGGACATTCTGAGGTGTTGCAGGTCTTGCAAGCTCAGGAATCTGAGCAAATGCAGTAAGACTGAATATGACTGTCAGAAACAGTAAAGATAAGATTCTTTTCATGGCTAGTCGTTGTCAAAGATTCTGTAACCGACAGTTGCATCGCTCTGGGCCGGAGTCTGCGTAAAGACAGTATGCATGATGATATGCTTGCCCTGCATGATGAACTTGTCGATGAAGTTATCTATCTCATAATCATTCTTTCCCATCGGAGTCATTGCAATTATATGGTCTGAGCCCGTCTCTTCATAGAGCCAGTGCGAATAATCAAGCTCGACCCACTGATTATGAATATAATTAGAACCGTAGCAATGACATCCTCCCTGATCTCGGGTATTGAACGGCACCACAGGATCGGATGTTCCGTGGAAGAAAAGAACAGGGCATGGTGTCCTCTTCCATACAAGCTCTTCATCCGGTGTATAGATACATCCGGCATGTGAGATGACACCGGCATAATTGAAGTCCTTCGGGAGACGGACAGAGAACTCTCTTTCTCCTGCCACCTCATATGCTGCATTTAGACATGTAATCGCACCGGCACTACCGCCTGAAAGAATGATTTTCGATGTATCAATCCCCCATTCATCAGCCTTTGAGAGCATATAAGCAGTTGCATCTATCATGTCTTCGCATGCTATGCGGACAGCCCAGTCAAAACGTGTGGCAAAACCTTCGGGGGCATCCTGCTCGACGTGCTTTGACATATTGTCTCCTGCTCCGTTCTTGGCACCAAGGCGATAATCTATAGCCACTACAACGAATCCACGCTCCACAAAATGCTTGTAATAAGCGACCTGAAGATTCATTGAACGGCTTCCGCCGGCAAATGCTCCGCCGTAAGCATATATCATGACAGGTCTCGGACCTTCATAATCGACAGTGTAGTCAACATATTTATCCAGAAGAAGATGCTCCTCCCCTTTTACTGAATACTCGAATGTAGTCTTCTCTACTGTCTCATTCATTACCGGAATATAGGTCGGCATGGCGATCCTCGGCTGAGCCGGTGCTCCTGATGGAGCCTGTGCAGACAAAGCTGTTGCTGTAAATGCTAGAATAGCAGTGATGATGATTCCTTTTAGTTTCATACCAAGAAATATTTCCTGCAATTTACGGAATTTTAGCATAACGACAAGCTAAAAGCCGCTTTATTGTTCTGCCAATTGGCATAGTTTGTGAGTCGCTGCGATGCGTTAATTTATAATAATTAAAGACTATGGACAAGAATTACAAGAATCCGGAAGATGGTGCAGACATCATCTTCGGTTCACATGAGATGAGGGAGCCGGCCCCAGCCGAATTCATCCCTGCACACAAGACACCCGCAGCAACAGCATATCAGATTGTCAAGGACGAAACATTTCCGCAGACTCAGCCACGACTTAATCTGGCGACTTTCGTGACCACCTACATGGACGAATACGGCACCAGGCTCATGAATGAGGCTGTGGGAATCAACTATATAGATGAAACTGAATATCCTCGTGTGGCTGTAATGTGCGGACGATGCATCAATATGGTGGCCAATATGTGGAATACACCCGAAAAGAGCGAATGGAAGACTGGTGCAGTAGGAATCGGCTCATCCGAGGCCTGCATGCTTGGAGGTGTTGCTGCGTGGCTGCGATGGCGCGAGCGCAGGAAAGCTCAAGGCAAGCCATACGACAAGCCTAACCTTGTGATGAGCACAGCATATCAGGTCGTATGGGAGAAGTTCTGCCAGCTATGGCAGATCGAGATGCGCACAGTTCCGATCACAAAGGAACATCTTACTCTCGATATTGATGAGGCAATCAGAATTTCTGATGAAAACACCATCTGCATCGTGCCTATAATGGGAGTGACATGGACAGGTATGAATGACGATGTAGAAGCTCTCGACAAGGCACTGGACGAGTATAACGCAAGGACCGGATACGACATTCCTATCCATATTGATGCAGCATCAGGTGGTTTCATTCTTCCGTTCCTTAACCCGGACAAGAAATGGGACTTCAGACTCAAATGGGTTTATTCTATTTCAACATCAGGTCACAAATACGGCCTTGTATATCCGGGACTCGGATGGGTGATATGGCGTGACAAGGAATATCTCCCTAAGGATATGGCATTCAGTGTCAACTACCTGGGAGCGAACATCACACAGGTAGGACTCAACTTCTCCCGCCCTGCAGCACAGATCCTTGCTCAATATTACAACTTCATCCATCTCGGCGTGGAGGGTTATCGTGAAATCCATTCGAATTCAATGGCGATTGCAAGATACTGCCATGCGGCTATCGGCAGGATGGACTGCTTCAGGAACTATTCAAGAGCTCTTGTAAATCCTCTGTTCATCTGGACGATGGATCCGGAATATGACAAGACAGCAAAATGGACTCTCTTCGACCTCCAGGACAAGCTCATGCAGAGCGGCTGGATGGTACCGGCCTACACCATGCCTAAGAACATTGAGGATATGGTAGTTATGAGGATTGTCGTACGTCAGGGTATGTCAAGGGATATGGCAGACATGCTTATCCAGGACATCGGAGACGCTGTCGCAGAACTCGAAAAGCTCGAGTATCCTACACCTTCACGCATAGCATACGAAAAGGAAGAAAAGCAGAAAGGACACGTCTACACTCATTAAAATCATAAGCCATGAAGACACAGAACGGAAACGCAGGAAAAGCATTCAAGCTGAGTGTGGCGACACTCGCTATCATGAACATTACAGCAGTCGTAAGTCTTCGCGGTCTGCCGGCTGAGGCCGTATATGGTCTTTCATCTGCCTTCTATTATCTGTTTGCAGCCATTGTATTTCTCATACCTACTTCAATGGTTGCAGCAGAGCTGGCCGCCATGTTTTCAGACAAGCAGGGAGGAGTGTTCAGGTGGGTCGGCGAGGCATTCGGCCCGAAGACCGGCTTTCTGGCCATATGGCTGCAGTGGATCGAATCGACCATATGGTACCCTACTGTGCTGACATTCGGAGCTGTATCCATTGCATTCATCGGAATGGACAATGCATCTGATGCAGTACTAGCGTCGAACAAGGTATTCACCCTCGTCACTGTACTGGCAATCTATTGGGTAGCCACATTCATCGCAATGAAAGGCCTGAGCTGGGTTGGAAAGATCAGCAAATGGGGCGGTCTTATAGGAACGATCATACCTGCAGGACTTCTTATAGTTCTGGGTATCATCTATATGGCCACAGGCGGACACAATTATATGGACATGTCTCAGGGCTTCTTCCCGGACCTCACCAAGATCGACAATATAGTCCTGGCCAGCAGTATCTTCCTCTTCTATGCAGGAATGGAGATGATGGGTGTGCATGTGATGGATGTGGACAATCCGTCCCGCAACTATCCGAAAGCCATCATAATCGGCTCCCTGGCCACCGTATGCATCTTCATTCTTGGAACATTCGCCCTCGGCATGATCATCCCGGCCAAGGACATCAATCTCACACAGTCACTTCTTATCGGATTTGACAATTACTTCAAGTATCTGCACATATCGTGGGCAGGTCCGGTAATAGCAGTAGCGCTCATGTTCGGAGTACTTGCAAGCGTACTCACATGGGTTGCCGGTCCTTCCAAAGGTATCTTCACTGTAGGAAAGGCAGGATATCTTCCTCCATTCTTTCAGAAGACCAACGGCAACGGTGTACAGCGAAACATACTTCTCGTACAGGGAGGTATCGTCACCCTGCTGTCACTTCTGTTCGTCGTGATGCCATCGGTGCAGTCATTCTATCAGATATTGTCACAGCTTACCATTCTGCTCTATCTGATCATGTACATGCTCATGTTTGCAGCGGCTATTGTTCTGCGATACAAGATGAAGGACACTCCGCGTCCGTTCAGACTTGGCAAGGGCAATGCCCTCATGTGGATAATTGCATCTGTGGGATTTGCAGGTTCGCTGCTTGCATTCATCCTCAGCTTCATCCCTCCGGGACAGATTCAGACAGGCAGCAACACTGTATGGTACTCTGTCCTGATAATAGGCTGTATCGTCATGGTAGTCATTCCTCTGATTATCTATAAGATGAGAAAGCCGTCATGGCGAGATCCGCAGGCTGAATTCGCTCCATTCCACTGGGAAAAGAAACAGTAGAACATTCATCCGGCCAGCAATGGTCGGATGAATTTTTATTGGGGTTTGAGATAATTTTGCTATCATTGCAGACAACAATGAACAGGCAGAACCATGAAGCGATATATCGAAAGCGAAATACTCACAAGATACGATGCATTTGACAAGGCACACCAGAGAGATCATGCAGATTATGTGATAAATCAGAGCCTTGAACTTGCACGTCATTATGACGTGGACATGGATATGGTATATGCAATTGCCGCATACCATGACACAGGACTGGCTGTCGACAGAAAGACACATCATCTGGAGTCAGGAAAGATAGTCCGTTGTGACAGCAGGCTTTCGGAGTGGTTCACTCCCGAACAGATCGAGACTATGGCTCAGGCAGTAGAAGACCACAGAGCCTCAAACAAGCACGAGCCACGCAGCATCTACGGAAAGATCGTAGCTGAAGCTGACCGTCAGATCGATGGAATGACAATCCTGCGCAGGACCGTACAGTTCGGCCTCAATCATTATCCGGACCTTGACCGCGAGGGCCACTGGGAAAGGACTTTGGAACATCTGAACGAGAAGTATGCAGAGGGAGGATACCTCCAATTATGGATACCGGAATCCCCTAATGCCCAAAGGCTTAAGGAATTCCAGTCCATGATAAAGGATATGTCTCTGTTAAGGAAACTGTTTGAGGAAATATACAGCAGGGAGACCTCTGCTATCTAGCATAACTTTCCTTTACGAATTCAGCATTCCTGATATATAGGGCGCTCTCACGAAGTCCTTTAAGGATGTTCGGTGTGCTGGCCTGCTCAAGTTCCACCACGAAGGCTTCCACGCCAGCCTTGGCAAAGTTACGGAAGATGGCATCGAAACCTACCATTCCGCTCTGGCCGAGTTCATTCTTGTCCTTGATGTGCATCACTTCAAAACGTCCGGGATATTTCTTCATATATTCAACCGGACTTACACCTCCAACTACAGCCCAATATACATCCATCTCGAAGAACACATTCTCAGGCTTCGTATTCTCCATGATCTGATCCATCATGGTAGTTCCTTCGACGACCATGAATTCCTGATTGTGGTTGTGATAACCGAAACGTATGCCTTCATTGTTACATTTTTCTCCGATGGCATCCAGGTAAGCTGCCATCACCTTGAATTCAGCGACAGAATTCAGTCCCGGAGCCCATGACATCACCAGACGAGGGATGCCTGCTTCCTTATGTGCCTTGATGCATTCATCCCACCATTCAAGTGCTTTTGTATAATCACCGGATGCAAGTTCGTCTCTGGTCAGAGGACGAGTCGCATGTGAAGATATGAGCTTCAGACCGGCATCTTCAACTTCCTTCCTGAACTGTGCAGGTGAAAGGCCTGAAAACATTCCGTTTTCATATGTTGCCGCTTCAGCAGATGTATAACCCATCTGTGCAAGTCTTGAAAGCACATAATCATGATTCTTTGCAAAGAGTTCCGGTGTACCGATCAAAGAACGTACAGAATAAAGCTGGACAGCCATTTCCTTGACAGGAGCTTCAAGTTCCTCGGTCAGACGATAGCTCACATATGCGAACTTGCGGCTGTCCGGGCTCCATGAGTTCACGTTCAAACTTCCCTGGCCACCGAAGAACTCTACAAGCACTTCAGGCTCACCACCTTCGGCAGGAATCATCCTCAGCTGCACATTGAGGTCGGCAATATGTGAACCCGGATCTATTTCATAGTCATGATAAGCTATATAGACAACCTTCTCATTGTCCGGTGAAATATGTGGGAACCATGAATTCATGTCTGGGTCATAAGTCATCTGGGTCTGATTGCGGCCTTTGGTATCCATCTTCCATACCTGCATTCTTCCACTTCTCACGCTGTTGAACCAGATGGTCTTTCCATCCGGGCTGTACTCGGGACCGTCATCAAGACCGGGGGCATCTGTCAGACGCACCTCCTTACCACCCTTTACTGGCATCACATAGATATCCTGTTCCATCTTTTCTCCGCGGAATGCACAATAGGCAACCTGCTTGCCGTCAGGCGAGATTCCGTGAAGATAGCTTGGCCCAAGAGGTGTGATTCGCTGCGGTTCACCGCCTTTGAACGGAACTATATAGACATATGAATTATAAGATCTCTTATTCGAAGGATCATTGCTGCTGATACCGATGAAGCTGCCGTCAGCAGAAATCACATGGTCGTTATTGCATTGTGTGATATCTCCGGTATTGATTTCAATAAGGTCAGTAGATCCATCGGGAGCAATCTTATAGAGCTTTCCTCCTTTGTTCACTACCAGCCATTTCCCGTCCGGAGTCCAGTTCGGAGCTTCTATTACGAATGGAAACTCCTTGATGACACTGTGCTCCCCTGTCTCGATATCGAATATTTCAAGATAGCTGTGGGAAGGCAGAGGATGCTGTGCAGATAATGTGAATGTGCCGAGGATAATGGCAAGAATGAAAAATAATGACCTGTGTTTCATGGTACATGTTTTAGTGTGGTTTGAAACAAAATTATGAAATTTCTTCCAATGTATGTCTACACAGACCATTTATGCGTCTAAATTGTTCCTTTATAAATATAATTTCATACTTTTGTATGATTTAATTGAAGCTTTTATGAAAAGACACATCATCATCGCAATGTTTGCTGCAATGCTTACGCTTTCAGCATCGGCACAAAGCAATCTCAAGAAGATATACAATGAAGAAGCAGATCAGGTTGAACAGTTAGACAATGCCTTGAAGCAGGCAAAGAAGGAAGGCAAGTTCGTCATCTCCCAGGTGGGAGGAAACTGGTGCCGCTGGTGTCTTATGTTCGCTGATTTCGTAGAAAAGGACGCTGAACTGACAAAGTTCATCGATGAGAACTTCGTATTCATACACTCCAATTATAATCCACGCGAAAGAGCTGATGAAAAGGCTCTCGCAATGCTCAAGAAGCTTGGTAACCCGGAAAGGTTCGGCTTCCCGGTATTCGTCGTATTGGATGAGACCGGCAAAGTGCTTCACACACAGGATTCCAGTTATCTCGAGGAAGGTAACGGATATAGCAGAGACAAGGTTGTACGCTTCTTCCAGAACTGGACTCCGACTGCAGTAATCAGATAAACACAAAATCATGAAAAGACTATTCATTCTTACCCTCCTTACAATTTCGACACTGGCACTCAAAGCACAGGATGCTGTTCTGAGAGCGGATCTTGAGGCCAGAGTAGATTATATGCAGGAGTTCAGAAGTTCAGAAAATTATGGTCCCGGCAGTGGATTCAAGGGCAAATATATCATGTTGAGAGCTGATGGACAGATTACTGATCACATCTCATATTCATTGCGTCAACGCATCAATAAGCCTACGAACAATCTGTCTCTATTTGATGCAACAGACTGGATCCAGGTCACATATACCAAAGGTCCATGGGAAGTAGCTGCCGGCAAGCAGGTAGTGGCAATCGGAGGTTATGAATATGACACGTCTCCTATAAACCTGTTCATGTGTTCGGAATACTGGCACAATCTTCCATGTTTCCAGTTCGGTATCAGCGGAGCTTATTCATTTGCTTCCGGCACAGACAAAATGACATTCCAGATCAGCGAAAGCCCGTTCAGACGAGGCAGCATGAACACAACTGACAAGGCTCTGCTGGCATACAACCTGATGTGGAACGGGTCATATGACTGGTTCAGTTCTATCTGTTCAGTCAACATGATGGAATATATGCCCGGCAGATTCATCAATTACATCGCTCTTGGTGGAGAGTTCAGATTCGGAGACTTTGCAGTACAGCTTGACTTGACAAACAGAGCTACAAGTCTTGAAACACTGGCGTTCGCAGATTACACCGTCATGGGTGATGTATCATGGACACCGACAGATGCGTTGAAAATCTTTGTACGTGCAATCCATGAAAGAAACACTTCTGTAACTGGAGACCTTTGCGTAGCTCCCGGAACAGATATCGTACGCGCAGGTGCAGGTATAGAATACTTCCCGCTGAAAAACAACAAGAATCTCAGACTCCATCTCAACTATTGCTACACCGACGGAGACAGCCCTGTGACAAATGCATTGCAGCCAGCTCAGACCATCGTTGACGGCGGACTTACATGGAAAATGAATCTGCTTAATATCAAACGTAAATAATAATGAAATTCTCCTTTCGCAAAATTTACAACAAGATTCCGAGTGGTATCCTGTGTCTTATAGTGGTATTCGGTTTCTTTGCCTATCTGGCTACAAAGATGGGCACTCCGAACATGCTGAACACTATCATGAATACGGCGCATGATCTTCTTCTCAACACCGTCTTCTATCTTATGGCAATCTGTGTCATAACAGGTGCGATAGGAAGAATTTTCGTGGAATTCGGAGTTGTAAACCTTCTTGAAAAGCTCCTTCGCCCATTGATGAAACCACTCTTCAACCTTCCTGGTGTAGCGTCTCTTGGAGCAGTTCTTACATTCCTCTCGGATAATCCTGCCATCATTTCACTTGCACAGGAAGAAAAGTTCAGAAGCTATTTCAAGAAATATCAGCTTATTTCACTTACAAATTTCGGCACAGCCTTCGGCATGGGCCTGCTCGTGATTGTATTCATGGTCGGTCAGGGATTCTACGTAGAGCCTTTCATCGGATTTTTAGGAGCAGTCTGCGGATGTATCGTATCGACAAGGCTCATGCAGCATTTTGTCATCAAAGCATATCCACAGTATAAGAATGAAGAGGTATGTGTAGAGATCGAAGCTGATGAAAGTGAAAATGAAGATAACAAGAAGCCGCTTTTCCAGAGAATACTAGACTCCCTGCTTGACGGTGGCCGTACAGGCGTTGATGTAGGTCTCGCCATTATCCCCGGAGTCCTTATCATCTCTACCCTCGTAATGATGCTTACATTCGGTCCGTCGGCTTCGGGAGCATATACAGGTGCAGCATACGAAGGTACTGAGCTTCTTCCGGTTCTTGCCGGAAAGATCAACTTCCTCTTCGAGTGGCTTTTCGGCTTCAAGGATCCGCACCTTGTAGCATTCCCTATCACTGCACTTGGAGCAGTTGGAGCGGCACTGGGTCTGATTCCTAATTTCATGCAAGCGGGATGGATTGACGGCAACGCGATTGCAGTGTTCACAGCTATCGGAATGTGCTGGAGCGGTTACCTCAGTACTCATACTGCAATGCTTGATACGATGGGATTCCGCAATCTTACATCAAAGGCAATCCTCGCACATACCATAGGAGGACTTGTAGCTGCATTCATAACTCACTGGCTTTATGTACTTTATGCTTTGATATAATGCCATGAACGGATTGCCACAGGACCCTGTGATGCTCATGAGCGTCATAAACATGAAACTGAGAGACTTCTATCCCGACCTTGATGCACTTTGTGAAGACATGGAAATAGACAGGAAGGAACTGGAGAGTAAACTTGCAGCGGCCG
The DNA here is from genome assembly GCA_017555445.1 of Bacteroidales bacterium. The sequence goes on along the minus strand of JAFZGK010000008.1, from coordinate 13,914 downwards.
GCTTTGAATATAACGAAGACAACAAGAGATTCATATAAACCTGAAAATCATTTAAATCATGAAAGACAGATCATTAAAGCAGCTTATGATTGCTGCATCTTCAGTCTTACTTCTTGCATCATGCGCAGGTAAGCCACAGGAAGTGAAAATCTATCCTATTCAGGACAATGTTCAACCTCGAGTAATGGCAAGATCGCTTTTCACAGCATCTGACGAGCTCGTGGCAAGTCTCGGACTTGAGGAGGGTGTACCTGCATCAGTTTCTGCCTTCCTTGTTGAGACCGATGGTGTACAGATCTTGTTTGACGCAGCAAACGGCGCACCAGACTCACAGCTCATGCCGACTCTCAACAGTCTCGAAGTTGCACCGGATGACATCGATTATATCTATATCACCCACCTTCATGGCGACCATTTTGGAGGTCTTGTAACTAAGAATGAAGATGGAACAGAAGTAGCAGCCTTCAACAAGGCCATTCTTATGATACCTCGTCTGGAATATGACGCATGGATGAGTCCAGGTATGCAGAACGAACGAATAACAGAAGTTCTTTCATATTATGGGGAGAGAGTCAGGACATTCGGCTTGACAGACGCCCTTCCGAACGGAGTCAAGTCCATCCCTGTTCCTGGACACACACCTGGTCACACAGCATATGTAGTGGGAGACAAGCTTATCGCCGGTGACATCATGCATGGCGTAGCACTTCAGCTTGAAAATCCTGAAGTATGCGCACGCTTCGATATGAATCAGGAGGATGCAGTAGTATCAAGAGAATTCCTGATCGACCTTGCCAAGGAAAATGGTCTTACCATGTACGGCATGCACTTCCCTGACCCTTATTACATCGAATTCTAGCAGACATCACTGATAAAGCAAAGAGCCCTGTTCATGATATGACCAGGGCTCTTTGCTTTATCAGAAACTGCTTCCTCCGATAAAACTTCGAAGGAGTGATGTTGCAGGCACATCCTTATCTGAAACCGGAGTGAAGTAGCTTAGGAATTTCTTCAATCTGTGAACCTCGCTGTACTCAGGGCAATTCTTAGGAACAGTCATGAGAATCTTTTCAGCATGTGAACGTATCACTGCAAATTCGACAAGATAAGCTGAATTGAAAAGAACATCCGCATGTTCCTGGTATGGATAGATCCACTGAACTTCCGAACGGCGTACATTAGGCCAATGCATTATGGATTCGCGCGCAGTGAATGCTCCTTTATTGAAATCTCGGACAATTCTGCGGATGAGTCTGTTATCGCTTGTAGGAATACAGTTATGATCATCCAATGAGATGCTTGTGATGGTATTGATGAATATCCTGTACTTTGACGAATCAGGCACTTGATCTGTCAGGCGAGGATTGAGAGCATGAATACCCTCGATGATCAACACTGAACCAGGTTCCAGCCTGAGGCTCTTTCCATTATATTCTCTCAGACCAGTAACAAAGTTATACTCCGGAACATCCACAGTCTCACCATTAAGAAGCTTTATGACATCCTTCTGCAGATAGTCATGATCTACAGTGTCAAAGTTGTCAAAATCAAAAGATCCGTCAGGAAGTCTCGGAGTGTCAAGTCTGTTTACGAAATAGTCATCCGTCGAGAATGAAATCGGCTTGATTCCGCAGGCTTTGAGCTGAATGCTCAATCTCTTGCAGAAAGTGGATTTTCCACTGCTGCTCGGGCCTGTAATAAGCACAAGTTTCACCGGATCATCAAGATTGACTCTTCGCTCGATCTCCTCAGCGATCTGGACAATCTTCTTCTCCTGGAGCGCCTCTGCAATATTTATAAGATCTGAAGCCTCACCTCTCTGACAAGCCAGATTGACATCACCTACATTGTCAAGTTTCATGATCCTGTTCCACTTGAGGTTCTCGGAGAACACCTCGAATGTCTTTGGCTGTTCTACGAACGGCGCAAGTTCTTCAGGCTTATGACGGTCCGGAACCCTAAGAAAGAGACCTTCACGATACATGGTGAGAGCCCATACCTTCAGATACCCTGTGCTTGGAAGAAGCGCTTCATAATAGTAGTCCGGAGTGTCTTCCAGTGTATAATAGTTGACATATACATCTCCAGATGTCTGAAGAAGCTTGACTTTGTCACAATAACCTAGCTGCTTGAACATCTCGATAGCCTCTTCGGTAAGCACCTCATGACGTTTGAAAGGTATATCTTCCTCGACAAGAGCATGCATCCTTTCCTTGATTCTGATCAGGTCTTCTTCCGAAAGCTGAGTTCCGTCATTCTTGTCTATAGAACAGTAATATCCCTTTGAGATAGGACGTCGCAGAATCACCTTAGCTTCAGGAAAAAGGTCCTTGACGGACTTGCAGAGCAGGAAGCACAATGAATTGCAGTATACACTGCGGCCTGCATAAGATGTATAGTCTAGGTATTCTACCTGACGGCTGTTGAATGCTCTGTATTTCAATCCCTGGCACACATTGTTGACCTTTGCTGCAAGAATCGGATAGGGCTGTTCGAAATCAAAAGAAGCAAGCATTTCCATAAGTGAAAGCCCTTCTGGAAATGTCTTGCTTGTATTGTTGTTTTTGCAGAATATCTTTACCATGTCCTGATGATTATTCGGTAAAGATAGCAATTATTCCTTAACCTTTATATCAAGTTTCACAGGCTTAATCATATTCTCAGGAAGAAGGATTGTGTCAAGGTCTTCTTTTGAAAGAATGTCATGCTCAAGAACAAGGTCATAGATGCTCTTGCCTGTTGCCATTGCCTCTTTTGCGATTCGTGTGGAGTACTTATATCCGATAACAGGATTGAGGGCTGTGACAACGCCGAAGCTTGAATGGATATATTTGTCACACTGCTCCACATTAGCGATGATACCGTCAACGCAATTGACTCTCAAAGTGTCGAAGCCGTTCATCATGATTGCAGCAGACTCGAAGCAGCACTGCGCCATTACAGGCTCCATTGCATTAAGCTCCATCTGGGCAGCTTCTGATGACATTGCAACGCAAAGGTCGTTACCTATAACCTTGTAGCAAATCTGATTCATCACTTCAGGGATGACAGGATTTACCTTACCCGGCATGATTGACGAGCCTGGCTGACGTGCAGGAAGATCGAACTCATGGAAACCACATCGTGGACCTGAAGAAAGGAGGCGAAGGTCGTTGCAGATCTTGTTCATCTTTGTAGCAATACGACGCAGAGCAGATGAATAACCCACCATGCATGATGTATCTGAAGTAGCTGCAACAAGGTTCTCTGCAACCTTGATGTCCCAGCCTGTGATCTCTCTCAATGCGGCGATACATTTCTCTGAATATCCTGGCTCAGAGCAGATTCCAGTTCCGATTGCAGTAGCACCCATATTGACTGTGAGGAACTCTTCTGCTGCAAAATTGATATTGCGGATCTCATCCTTGAGGATTGATGCAAAAGCCCCGAATGTCTGTCCGAGAGTCATAGGAACCGCATCCTCGAGCTGAGTACGACCCATCTTGAGAATATCCTTGAATTCCTCTGCCTTGGCCTCAAACGACTTGATGAGCAGCTCATAATGCTTCATGAACTCGAGGTGAGTAGCATAAAGTCCGATATGGATAGCTGTAGGATATGCGTCATTTGTAGACTGAGAGCAGTTCACATGATCATTTGGCGAGCAATGCTTATATTTTCCAAGAGGCAGTCCCATTATCTGAAGAGCACGATTTGCAATTACCTCATTGGCATTCATGTTTGTTGTGGTACCTGCTCCTCCCTGGATCATATCTACAGGAAAGAACTCATGATGCTTGCCCTCAAGAATCTCACGGCATGCCTGGGTGATGGCTTTGTACTGTGCATCAGAAAGAAGACCAAGCTGGTAGTTAGCCTCAGCTGCAGCAAGTTTTGTTATAGCCAATCCGTTGACAAACAATGGGTAATCGTTCAGATGGAAACAGCTGATAGGAAAGTTTTCAAGGCCTCTCAGGGTCTGTACGCCATAAAGTGACTCTGCAGGCACTTCCATAGAACCTATCAAATCACTCTCTGTTCTTGTTTCTCCTGAAAATGTTTTCATGATATTCTAATTTAAAGTTATAATCTATTATCAAAATGGACGTCAAAGATAACAATTCAACATCAAATAACAAGTAAATAATTGCGTATTTTTTGCTACATTAGCGGAATATATGAAAAATAGATGACCATGATAAGTAACAGAATACATTATGTAGGTGTCAACGACACCGAAAAGATACTTTTTGAAGGACTGTGGCCACTCCCATATGGGGTAAGCTACAACTCGTATATCATTGAAGACGAGAAGATTGCGCTTATCGACACAGTGGAAGCAGGCAATGAAGATGAATACCTTGCCAATATCCGTCAGGCAATCGGCGAAAGACCGGTCGACTATCTTGTGATCAATCATATGGAGCCCGACCATTCGTCATTGATCTCTTTCATGAAGAATCATTATCCTGAAATGGTCATAGTGACAAACCAGAAGGCAGTTCCAATGATCAAAGGATATCAGAATGGTTATGACGGGGAGATTCTAGTCATAAAAGAAGGTGATGAACTCTCATTAGGCGGCTGCACTCTCAAGTTCTTCATGGCTCCGATGGTGCACTGGCCGGAAACTATGGTTACATATCTTGTAGAAGAAAAGACTCTTTTCTCAGGTGATGCATTCGGCACATTCGGAGGAGTCGTAAATGGAATCACTGATTCAGAGGCTTCTATGCAGGATTTTGAAGGAAACTGCGATACATTCAGTCAGTTCCGTGACGAGATGATAAGATATTACTCAAATATTGTAGGAAAATACGGAACACCGGTCCAGACTGCTATCAAGAAACTTTCAGGACTTGAGATAAAGAGGATATGCAGTACTCACGGTCCAGTGTGGGAGAAGCAGATTCCTGAAGTTGTTTCTCTTTACGACAAGCTCAGCAGATATGAGGTAGAGCATGGTGTATGCATCGTATATGGCTCAATGTATGGCAATACTGCTGCAGCTGCGAAAGAACTTGCAAAAGAGCTGGAAGCAAGAGGTATTCCATATGGAATCCACGATGTTGCAGGCAATGTAGAGCCGGGTCTGGGCGTTTCTGGAGCAATCCGTGACGTATTCAAATATGACACGTTGGCTGTAGGTTCACCTACTTATAACAACGGCATATTCCCACCTGTCGAAACATTCATGAGAGGAGTCGCTTCACGACTTGTAAAAGGCCGTAGATTCTATGCTTTCGGTTCCTATACATGGGCAGGCTCAAGCGTGAATAAGCTCAACGAAATGGCCCGCGAGCAGGATTTTGAGATACTTTCGGAGGGCGGATCATTTGCTCAGGGATATTCGACAGCAAAATGCGACATGTCAGCAGTCGCTGAACTTATGAAATGACACTATGGATCTCAAGGGAAAAAAGATAATATTAGCGAGTAATTCACCCCGCAGAAAGGAACTTCTTGCGGGCCTGGACATTACATTCGAAGTAGATACAAGGAATAATTTCGAGGAGGTCTATGACCCGTCCACACCTCACGACAGGATTCCCGAAGTCCTTTCCGAGGGAAAATCCTATGGATTCCACCGCAATCTTGATGATGATGAGATTCTCATCACTTCAGATACACTTGTAATGTGCGAAGACAGGGTCATGGGCAAGCCGGATTCACGCGAAGATGCATATGAAATGCTCAGATTCCTTTCCGGCCGTGAGCACAAGGTCATTACAGCTATAACCGTCAGAGACAAGCATCAATGCCGCACTTCAAGCGATACTGCAGTCGTATGTTTCAAGGAACTTACTGACAGTGAGATCTGGTACTATATAGATAACTACAAGCCATTCGACAAGGCCGGTGCATACGGTATCCAGGAATGGATAGGATACATGGGCATAGGACAGATCAAAGGCTCGTTCTTCACCATAATGGGTCTCCCTGTTCATCTGGTCTATCAGGAACTCCAGAGCTTCATAGCATGAAACTAGATTTTCACAGCCACATACTGCCAGGCATTGACGATGGTGCCGTCAATCTTGAAGACTCTATCTTTCTCGCCACATCGATGAAAGGCTGGGGATTCGAGCGCATCTACTGTACGCCACATATAACAAACAAATACAGAAACACACCGGAAACAATCCGCCCTGCCTTCGAACAGCTGCATGAAGTATTGTATGTGCGTGGAGTTGATGTCGATCTGAAGATGTCAGCAGAATATCGTCTTGTTCCTGAAACATGGCCGGAAGTTCTGGAGAAGAACTGGCTCATGCCGATTGAAGACCGATTCGTTCTTATGGAGCTTCCAATCCACAACCCTGAGGATATGGGCTCTATCCGACCTATTGAAGAGTTCAGAAAAGTGATTTCATTGGGGCTCACTCCCCTTCTCCCACATCCGGAAAGATATTTCTACCTATCAGAATCAGAGCTGATGAGCTATATTGAAGCAGGCGTACAGATACAGAGCAATTACGGATCGTTAGCAGGACTATATGGTCCTGAGGCACAGCAGTACGCGACTTATCTTGCAGAAAAGGGTCTTGTGTCACACTATGGAACCGATATGCATAATGCTCACTATGTCAATGTGATGGGCAGATGGTTCTCTGAAGGAAACCCGATAGAGGACTACTCGCCGGAAAGGATGATATAGATCCTCAAAAAATTAAAATTCATCGAAATAATTCGTCGGCAGAAAATAAATATTACGATTCGTAAATTTTTCATTTTAGAATGTTAGGAATCGTAATCATTTTATGCGTACAGATGTTAAATTTTGGTAAAAAAGGCTTATTTCATTATGATCAAAATAACCACCTAAATACCATTTATTCAACTATTTAGACAATTCGTCGCTTTTCTTTGGCATAGGTATTGCAAATTTTTAAAAAAGCAGTACCTTTGCACCCGAGTTGATCAGAGAGCTCATCTGAAACTCTCACAACTCATTGGTTATTAGTTTTAGTGTTATTAATTATGTGGTTAGTATGAGGCATCCCCGCGAGAGCGGCGAAGTCTCATTTTTTTATTTATACCACCCTAGAAGATCGACTCTTCTGTTCGGGTAGTAAGCAGTTCAAGGGCTTTCATACCCATTACAGAATTTCCTTTTGAATTAAGTCTCGGACTCCATACTGCAACCGAATATCTCATCGGATAGACAGCCACGATTCCTCCGCCGACACCACTTTTTCCCGGCAATCCCACAAGATATGAGAATTCTCCTGCCTCATCATAGAATCCGCAGGTCTGCATGACAGCGTTCAGGCGTTTGATCTGTGACGAGGTGAGCTTGTAACCTGCATGATTGAATTTACGTGCATTGGTAAATGCCGTGAAAGCTTTTGCAAGTTCAGTACAGCTCATCTCGACCGAACACATCTTGAAATAGAAGTTCAGCACTGTCTCGATATCGCCGTTGATTGTTCCATGATATTTGAGCATATTCGCTATCGCAGCGTTGAGATATCCTGTTTCTCTTTCTGAAGTGGCCACTTCAAGATTATAATCTACAGTATCTTCACCGGAAAGAGCACGTATGAATCCTATGAACTCAGCTTCAGGATCTTCAAGTTCTTCAAGAAGGATATCAGCAAGGACTATCGCTCCGGCATTGATGAAAGGATTTCTTGGAATTCCCTTCTCCACTTCGAGCTGGACAAGCGAATTGAATGCGGTGCCTGATGGTTCCTTGCCTACTCTTTTCCACAAGTCCTCACCTTTAAGCGAAAGGCACATTGCCAAAGCAAAGACCTTCGTTATACTCTGAATGGAAAACCTTGTATCAGCCTGCATATGTATGAACGTCTCTCCATATACCGTCTGAATACACATTCCGTACTGGTCGGGATTTACTTTAGCCAATGCAGGTATATAATCGGCCTGCTTACCTTTCTGGGCAAAAGGAAGGATCTCCTGATAGATCTCTTCCATTATCTTCTGATAATCCATCTGTATAACTATTCTTATCTGCGCCGTGCTTCGGCATAACTACTACAAATGTAATCAGAAATAAGGTAAGTCAGACCTATTTTCTTAAAATTCTAATGTCATTCCTATAGCCGGGATTATAGTACCACTTGTAAGCTCAAGCATTTCAAGTTCATAGCGCTGCTCTTCTGCAATCTTATCTGGATTGGTCACCACCCCTGTACTCAGCCAGACATCAGGCTGATCAATCTTGCTGAATGTCACATTCTGAAGGTCAATATAGAATCCTAAAGCCCACTTCTGGAAATAGAAGTTCTTATCAACCCTCAAGTCTATCTGATAATAAGGATCCAGCCTCATCTCATTATATTTCGTATAATCATAGACAGGACGTCCTGCCGCATCCCACACATCTTTATAGGAAGACAACACCTCATCATATGGCGTATATGGCGCGCCTCCGATAGCACTGACCTTGGCTCCGATACTCCAATACTTGGGAAGTTCATATACTGCACTCAGATTCACGACGAATCTATTATCCCATGCAGAAGGTATGAACTCCGCATCATCAGAAGATCTATATTCACTCTTATATAAAGTGACAGAACCTACAAGGCTGAGCTTATCCGGAATCAGCCACTTTACCAGGAGTTCCACTCCATATGACCGTCCTGTTGCAGCAGACCGCAACTCTTCTTCACCGATAGAACCATAATCAGCTCCGATGCAGGTCAATGGAACACCTGTTGCCTGTGAAACCGGGATATCAAGAAACTGCTTGTAAAAACTTTCCAAACCGACAAAGACTCTGTCCCTGAGTTTCCAATCAGCTCCCACCGCCGCAGAAACGACTCTCATATACTCAAGCTGATCATTTACGAGGACACCTTCCGAATTTCGGAAACTCAGTGCTGTAAGAGGAGGAAGCTGATGATAAAATCCGGCACTCGCATTGAAGGACCATGACTTCCATGGCATATATGAGACTGAAGCCCTTGGTGAAAGCTGCTTCCAGAACTGAGATGTATTCTTCGAGAATGATGAACCGTCAATTCGAAGACCGAATGCCGTGTTCAGTCTGCCCTGAGGGGATTTATATTCAGACGAGGCATGAATTCCATAATCAAGAAAGGCTATGCCAGTGTCATTTATCAAAGACCCTCCATCTGTGGTCTTTCTCATGACATGACTGTCATAATGCCTAAAAGCCAGATCTGCACCTTCTCTGACAGTCCAGGCCCCATAGTATGATTTATTTTCAAAACGGATCTGCGCCTTACCTTCAAGACCGCTGCCTTTCTGTATAAGATTATCTTCAGACGATTCATCATTATTCAGATATTTATGGCTTCTGTTGTTAAGGTAATTATATCCTACAGAATAAACCTGCGTATTTCTGCCATTGAAATGCCTGTATGCCGCACCTGCTGTGAAAGTTTCCTGTTTCAGAAGAGGAAGATAGCTTAAAAGGTACTCATCTCCTTTATCGTCAGGTTCCTCATTCAATTTAAGATTGTCAAAACCGGCCAAGGCAAGGATTGTCACCTCGTTATTGTCATCTATACGGGTCTTTATCTTGAACTGGCCGTCAATATAGTTGGGAAGCATAGGCAGGCCGAGCAGTCTGAAAAGGAGTTGCAGATATGACTGACGGACTGAAGCTATATATGTTGTATTTTCACCGAAGTGGCCACTCGCACTTACACCTACTTCCGACGCACCGACGACAGCTTTGAAAGCCTGCTTATCTTTATTTCCGTCACGCAAAGCAATATCCATTACAGAGCTCAAGGCCCCACCCCTGTTTGTAGGGAAGGCTCCTGTGTAAAAGTTTATTTCACGTATAAGATCCGAATTGAGTATGCTCACAGGGCCTCCTGACGCGCCTTGTGTTGCGAAATGATTGATATTCGGAATCTCAATCCCATCGATGAAGAACGCATTTTCAGACGGCCCGCCACCTCTGACAATCAGGTCGTTCCTATATCCTATAGGAGAATAGGAAACTCCAGGATATGACCGGACTATTCGTGCAATATCCTTATTGGATCCCGGTATTTTCTCTATATCACCAAGGCTGATTATCCTTACACTGACAGGACTTTCAACACTTCTGAGAAATGGTGAAGGCATGACTGAAGCAGCTGCAAGTTCTGTGGGATCCTGTTCCATCTCGATCTCTATGAACGGAGTATATGGAGTGATACGGTATTCAGGAGTGACAACCGTCCTGTAGCCCAACTGAATGGCTGAGAACTGTGAAATTCCAGGCTTCACATCCTGGAGAGTAAATACTCCTGTCGAATCTGTCAGGATTCCTGACCCTTCTACCCCTACAATAATGACTGCAGCATAAGGCACTCCTTCGCGTGTAAGCTTATCAATTACACGGCCGCTGACCGGATATCCTTCACTCTGGGCATATATCTGATTTGCAGTAAAGGTTACCAGAACAGCACATATACATACAATATTTTTCATAAACACACTGACTAACCTCTCTTGCGGATATCACTTATCGCACCAAACAATCATTCCGGGAGTAAAAAAAAGCATGAAGACTTTCAAGCCTTCATGCTTTAAATCGTTATGCGACCTTGATTACTCCTTTACGCGGAACCAGTCCATTGTTCTGCCGAGAAGTCCTCTCTTGTCGAGAGAGCCACGTACCTTGAGCACGTCACCTTCTACCTTCATAGAGCAGTTGTAAGTCTTTCCGTTACCCGGATCATAGATACTGCCTCCCGAGTACTCTCCGCCATCTTTCTTCAAACCGCTGAGCATGTTGAGTCCGATAAGCTGACGTGATCTGAGCTTTGCATCAGGATTATTTTCATCCTTTGCTGGAGTACCGTCTGCCTCAGTAGGATTCTGGAGCCATACGATCTTACCGTTGAATACATCACCCTGCTTGTACACCTCTACGATTGCTGTACCGTCTTCGAGTTTCCATTTACCGACAACATCCTGAGCGTAAGTTGTGAATGACGCAAGCATGATGATCATTCCGACAAAATATTTCTTCATCTTAATTAAAATTAGGTTTATGGTTTTATATGTACTGTCTCACTAAGAGCACACAAATATATCCCTTATGCAAGAGTAATCAAAATAATATGCAAGAATGTCGTATTATCTGAGATATAGTGGTGTAATCAGCATTATTGTGGCAAAATCTGTGGTCAGATTCTGCAAGCAGGTCATCATCTACAGAAAAACAGTGCGCAGATATGAGATTATCGACATGATTATAGGCTTCCACTCATTGTTCTGGGAGTTGTCCGCCATTACTCCTTGGAGAAGGTTCGTGAACATTCCGACGAACAATTTCTTTCGCATGAAGTACAGGACTGCAAAGGCGATGATATAGACTCCTCCTATTATGAATGCAGCACCGCTCCAGCTTCCCATCGCATTCCCTATGACGACAATAAGTGCAAAGGAAATGACAAAGAGGATCATCATAAGAAGCATTGCGAGAACAATGACTGAAAGGGCTCTGCTGAACCCTATGGCAAGACCGGAAATGGTCTTCTTTCGAAAATCATCTGCCTTCAGATTAAGGTACTCCCCTAACGCTGAAGACAGACTGCTCAATAAATTGTGATTGTCCTCCATCACTTCTCCTCCAGAGCCTTTTCAATCACATCCAACCCCTCCTCGATTCTGTCACGTGTCTTATCTGCAACGTCCGACACACTTTTTCTGATCTTTGCGCGGGTATTCTGTCCTGAATCCGGAGCAAGCAGCACAGCCGCAACCGCACCTGCAAGTGCACCGGCCATGAAGCACAACAATGAATTTCCTGTATTCATAACTTCAGTCTCTAAATGTTAATGTCCGTTCTGCCCCTATGGGCAACCGGACCATTTCAGAAACTGTACCAGTAGAATGAATCAGGAACAGGAAAATTGTAATGGATTCTAGAAGATTCTATTTTACATCCAGCACCTTCGAAAACTCTGTCTCGCCATCTGCATTGAACATTGTCAAGGTCAGCTTGCCGGAATCATAGCTGCAGTCAAGGCGACGGACATCGTCGTTGACCAGTATCGGGAATGAATTGTTCATTGTACCAGGTTCACAGTACATGAACTCATGGAGATCAGCACCGATCATCAGGTTGATTCCTGCATCATTCAACAACGGGACAATGTGTTCATTAAGCCAGCGCTGAAGGTGAAAATCTTCCTTATCCTCATGGTCGATCATCGGCACGTGCAAGATGCAGATCTTTACAGGAGCATTGCTGAAAACAGGATCCTGCATTGCATCTTTGGCCCACTCGATCTGCTCGGCGAGATAATCCTCATAAACCGGACTTCCGCTATAGAGGATAGAACGGTTATATCCTGTTTCACCGCCATCAAAGACAATAAAAGCAGCAGGACCATGACGGAAAGTATAGTAGAAAGGAGCAGGATCGGAGTTCGGGAAGATATCGGCAACCAGTCCCGGATTATTTCCACGGCCCTCATGATTACCACGAGCGAAGAGTACCGGCAATCCGGCAGGAAGTGTTCCGAGCGGCTCCAGTTCGTAACGGATCAGCGTGTCAGCTACGTAGTTGCCTGCACTGACGATATCACCGTTGAGAAAAAGAAAATCTGTATCAGCCGAGTCGACCTGTGCAGCAAGGGCACTATATTCCTCGACCTGCAGGTGGATGTCATTGAATACGGAGAAACGGCAGGTCTCTGCCTTCGGATCGAATGTACGGACACACTGCCATGTACCTTCATAGACATCTCCGAAGCGTGGATTACGCGCATTGCTGTCATCCACCAGCACCTGTCCGCAGACACGGTAGCGGAGTTCTGTTCCCGGCTCCAGTCCATCTATGCGCACCTTATGCAGTCGCTTGAATATACGACGTCCGGCGAATGTCTCCCAGACCTTCGTACCATCTGAGAGTTCCACATATGCCATGCCCGGATCTTCGCTCATCCAGCATATAGTAACTCTGTCTTCCCTCGACTCAGTAACCCATGGACCATACTTGATGTTTCCAGCCCAGCCCTCCAAGCATGACATCAAACCTAAAAGCAGTATCAACAATTTCTTCATATCCAGAATAATTTCGACGAAGATACAAAAGAATCGTGTATATTGGGTAAATGAAACAGCTAAAGACACGAATTACTCATAACAACAAGCTCTCCAATATAGCGACGATACAAAAACATGTCATTTCATGTATCGTCGCTCAATTAAAGTGCCCATATATATGCTTATTTAGGAGCGACGCTTCATAAAAGTGCCAATTTTTGTCACGTGGCTAAAACCGCCAGTCCCAATAGACACTCTGGCATAAAGATGATATATATCTATAAAAAAAGTTAGAGAGGCATTAAGCCTCTCCTTCTGGCGACGAATCCTCGGTTTTCAGCCTACGAATCGTCTTGAAATAGCCAATACAGCGATTCCCACTGCAAAGGTATATATTATTCATCTCCAACCACTCCACAATCCCTTCCACATGAGTATCCACCACAGCCTGCTTACCAGCTTGACTCTGCAGATATTCTAGGTCAGAATAATTATCCATAAAGAAATTCTCAGTCAGCACAGCCGGACACCAGGACTTACGAAGGATATAGAAATCTTCCTCCCAATCACGATCTCCATCTGACATATCTGTTCGGATCCTGCGACCAGGAAAGTTCTTGATAGCCGACTCGCACAAACATTCAGCCAATTTATCCTATTCGGATAATCTTGGTTCGTTTCCCGCAGGCACCTCCTTTTTGAGACGCGTTGAGAACAAAAGTAGCCCCAAGTGAGTCACATTTGGGGCACATTTTAGGAACAAAAAACAAGAAAACCCCTCTAGAACGCATTCTAAAGGGGTTTAGTGAGGTGCCTAGCGGAATCGAACCGCTGTAGCAGGTTTTGCAGACCTGTGCCTAACCGCTCGGCCAAAGCACCATTTCCGTATTGGGACTGCAAATATAGGGACTTTTGTCGTATTTGCAAAATTTATTTTCAACTATTCTA
>JAFZGK010000059.1 GCA_017555445.1 Bacteroidales bacterium | reverse complement strand
TGGAGCATATATAGGACTTTCACACATCGTTGTGGCTGACCTCCTTTACAAATGGACTCCAAAGCTTTCAAGCCGTCTCGAGCTTCAGTACCTTACAACAAAGGATGATCAGGGCGACTGGATGGCAGGCCTTCTTGAGGTCAACTTCGCCCCTCACTGGAGTGTATTCGCAAGTGACATGTGGAATCATGGAGGAACAAAGCTCCATTATTATAACGGTGGTGTGAGCTGGTCGATGAGCAATATCCGTCTTTCAGCAGGATACGGTCGCTACAAGGCCGGCTTCATCTGCTCAGGTGGTGTCTGTCGTGAGATCCCAGCCTACACGGGAGCTAACCTCACTCTCAACGTGTCGTTCTAATGACGGTCTCATTTCGAACGAGCCGAGAAATCTCAATCGCATAAAAAAATAACACAATTACAAATAACTAACACACACAATTATTTATTAACTAAAATTTTTCATTATGAGAAAGACATTTAAACTTTTCTGTGCAGCAGCTATCGCAGCTCTCACAGTGTCTTCTTGTGGAAAGATCTGGGATGAGTTTGACAGCGTACACGGTCAGCTCGACTCGATCGAGGCACGCCTTGACTCTCTTGAGACAGCTCTCAACAGTCAGGTGGCAACAATCAACACAACTCTCGGTGCTCTTGCTAAGGCTGACGAGGCTCTCGCAGCTGCTGACAAGACTCTCTCTACAAAGCTCGAGGCTAAGGATGCAGAGCTTGCAGAGGCAATCGCAGAGGTAGTAGCAGCTCTTGAGGCTGGTGAGGAAGAACTCACAGCAGCTCTTGAGAAGCTCGGTGAGGAACTTGGCGTGGAGATCTCTACTCTTGCTGAGGAGGCTAAGAAGGCTCTCGCTGATGCAATGGCTAAGGTAGCTGTTCAGAAGGTAGTGAAGAACGAGGCTGGTAACTATGTTCTTACTTTTGCTGACGGTTCTACTCTTGAAGTTGCAGCAGCTGACGCTAATGCAAACAACACTGACCTCGTTACTGTAGTTGACGGTGAGTGGCATGTTGTTCTTGCTGACGGTACAACTGAGTCTCTCGGTGTTCCTGTAGGACATGTTGACCTTGTATTCGAGGTTGATTATGAGACTAAGGAGCTCCTTTACTCTGTTGACGGTGGTGAGAAATTCGAGGGTACAGGCGCTTATGTTGCTGATGACAACTATTATCTTGTAACAGACTTCTATGAGGAGGAAAACTATGTTACAATCTGCGTAGGTGGTGTTTACTACAACCTTCCTAAGGTTTCAACAGCTGAGGCTCTTGTTCTCGCTGGTAAGACTTACTTCACTGCTGGCCAGACTAAGACTGTAGCTCTCCAGGTCAAGGGCATCAAGTCTGCATTCATCGCTTCAACTCCTAAGGGTTGGAATGCTGAGCTTAACTTTGCTGAGCTTGAGCTTACTGTTACTGCTCCTGCCGGAGAAGGCGCAACTGAGGGTAATGTTGAGGTATGGCTCCTTACTGAGGACGGCGTAGTTCGTAATGCAGTTCTTCCTGTTGTTCTTGGTCCTGCTGTAGTTGAGATTACAGTTGATCCTAAGACAAATGAGGTTGCTATGGTATTCAACGAGGTTGATGGTGAGACTCCAGAGGTTATCTATGGTGCATCACTCGCATCTGAGTTCAATCCTGAGTACATCCTTGAGAACCTTCTTTATATCACTTATATGGGTGGTTTCTCTAACCTTGATGAGGAGAATCCAGACACTGCTCCTAAAGCAACTGAGTTCGAGGGTACAATGGATGACCTTACAGGTGGTTCAGACTATAGTGCACAGTATGTTGTTTGGGCAATCGTTCCTGAGTGGAAGCAGAGTGACTATGGCTATGTAGCTACTAACTCTGTAAACGACTTCGTGAAGGTTTATCACAAGATGAACGCGATGAACTTCGAGTTCACTCCAGCTCTTTCTGATGTTGCTTTCACAGTTGAGCTTCTTGACCCTTCAGTAACAGGATTCTATGGTTTCTACGCAAACCAGTACACTTGGCCAAGCGTTAAGGAAATGTTCGAGATGGGCTACCTCGGAATCGGTGACCTTATCAGCGGTGTGTTCGGTACAGAGCTTCCATGCCTCGAGTATGAAGGTTCAGAGTTTGAGGGTATTGCTTCTACATTCGGTCTCTCAGAGGAATACATCGAGTATGGTATGTTGAATAACATCACTCCTGGTTCAAAGCCTTACATCGGAATCATTCCTATCGTTGAGGGTAAGGAAGACTATACTTTCGCTGACGTGATTGTTAAGGAAGTGTCAACCAAGGCTCTTGCTACAGGTGGTACAGTGGTAAACGACATCACAGTAGAGGCTGGTTATGATACATTCACTCTTACTGTAGAGGCAGAGGATGCTGCATATATGTTCTACGAGGTATACCCTAAGGATAGTGAAGATATTCCTGCAACTGATGCAGATGTTCTTGCGGCAGTGTCTGAGTACAATATTCCAGACGTATTCTACGATGAATATGAGGGTGTAGCTGAGATCGAGCATATGATCGGTTATTATGATAATCCTGGTGATGTTTTCGAGGTTGTTCTCGTACTCGTATCAGAGGATGCTACTTGCCAGGTTGTCCGCAAGGAAGTTGCTACTAAGAAGCTTCCAATCTCTGAGGCTCTTTCTGCAACTATCGAGGCTGAGTTCGATGCAAATAGTGTAACTGTTGACGCTACTGTAACTCTTACAGGTGCAGCAACCAAGATCGCATATGCATGCAATACAGCCTCAATGTATGAGGACAAGAGTCTTGTTGATGTACTTGCAGGTGAATGGAAAGAGGTTGAAGTAGAAGTTGATGCAACTACTGTTGATCTCACTGGTCTTAAGGTTAACCAGAGCTCTTGGTCAGTAAACAAATACTATGTTCATGTAGTTGTTTTCGATGCTGAGGGTAATGTATCGAAGATCTGCACATCTAACCGTGTAGATGTTCCTAAGAAGACTAACTAATCCTTAGTTTTTCGATATTTCAGGCGGCAGTCCGAAAGGGCTGCCGCTTTTCTTTTCTATTCATTCTATGTAAGAAAAAATTACTTATATTTGTAGGTTACTTATCAAGCAATTAACTTAATCAAAAATATTTATTCTTATGAAGATTTTCAAAAACGTTTCGGCGACTTTGTTCAGGGCATGTCTCTGTCTTGCTTTTGTGGCGCCGATGTTTTCGTCATGTATTGACGGAGATGAGATCTGGAACAAGATTGAGGAAATCGAGGGACGTCTTGACTCCCTTGAGAAAGGTCTCAATGGCCAGATCGAAGCAATGACCGCCCTTCTTAAAGGTGGTAACATCACGATTGCAAAGTGCAGCCAGAATGAAAACGGCTCATACACAATCAAACTTTCAAATGGTACAGAGTTCACCGTTTTACATAAGAATGCTTCAAACAAGCCGTTGTTGTCTTATGTGATAGAGAATAAAGTGAAGTATTGGGCAATGTATGATAAGGATGGTGCTCTCAATCCCCTTGTGGACGGTGCAGGAAAGAAGATCCCGGTAGCAGCTGCAGTGCCTTCTATCGTTGAAAAGGATGGAGCATATTATCTTGTGATTGACGGAAAAGAGTATATTACAGGATATGTCAAGGGTGATGATGTCTCTGTGATTACGGATTATGAAGTGAATGCTGATGAGTCTGGTAACGTCTACTCGGTGTCATTCAAGATCGGTGATGAGACATTCACTCTCACTGTGGACGGATACAAGGGCTTTACATTCATGCTTGGAAACAGCATGGCAGGTGGTACTATGATCAAGGATCTCTTTGTGGACTTCAACAGCACTTATCAGATCACAGCAGGCCTTGATGGCGTGGTTGATTATGTGATGCAGATTCCAGACGGATGGAGAGTCAAGGAGACCAAGGATGAGACCAGCGGAGATATGTATCTTGATATTACTGCTCCGTCAAAGGAGATTATCGCTTCTGGAGCTGCTGTAGCTTCCGGAGATCTCAAGGTCGTTGCAGTACTTGAAGGCGGTGATGCGATGGTTGCAAAGCTTGAGCTTACCACTGTTCCATTCAAGACCATCAAGCTTACTTCAACTCATGCTGTCGTAGAGAAGTATAATGGTGTGGACAAGATCGTGTTCGGTCTTACAAAATACTCGGAGTATGATGAGGAAACCATCTTTGCAGGGGCGTCGGCTCTTCTTAATGCAAACGATAAGGGAGTTTCTGAAAAAGATATCAACATGCTCCTCTCTGACATTCTCGGTGGAGAGCTCGCTGCTGGTGAGGCTTATATGTTCTGGGTTATTCCGGCATTCTATGAAATGAATGAGGAGAAGGCAGGCTACTATGTGAAGGAAGGTATGATTTATTCACAGTCATTCGGTGCTACAGTTGTAAAGCTTGAGGTTTCTGACATTGTGTTCAATGATGCAAAGCTTGACTTCTCTATTGCTGGTGCGGATTCATACTATGGCGGCACAACAGAACTTACTGAAACTGCTATGACAGAGATCCTTTTCAGAATCAATAACGACATGATGGATCCTGTCACTTCACCATTAAGCTACAAAGGTTCAGCATTCGCATTCCCTACAGCTGATGCTTCGGAAGATGTTGAAATCAAATCTCTGGCTACCTATATCTCATGGGTGATACCTGTTGTTGAAGGTAAGGTTAACTATGAGGCTGCAGATGTGTTGAGTACTCAGTTTACACTTACAGATGTAGCTCCTGGAGGATCTATCAAGGTTGATGCGAGTGCTCAGGCACAGACTACCAAGGTGAGTGTTTCTGTTCCGCTCTCAGCGCTAGGTGCGTCAAGAATCTACTACGTCTTCCTTACAGAGAGTGCTGCAAAGCGTCACGCAGATGATGCATCACGTGCATCTTATCTCCTTAAATATGGTACTGTAGTAGAAGGAAGTTCTGCAACTGCTTTTGTAGAGAATGTTCAGCCAGGTTCAAAGAGAATCCTCTTCTCGATGGCTACAGATGCATCTGGTAAGTATGGTCCTGTTCAGGTCACTGAATATCAGACAGAAGCCTTGACTTATAATGACCTTGAGGTGACTCTTGAAGTAGGTCAGGTAGGACAGAATACGGCTACTGTAAATGTATCCGTGGCAGGAGGAGATGCTGCAGGATATGTTTTCTGGGCAGGTAAGCAGACAGAGGAGTTCTGGATTGATATGAGCGGAAGCAATGCCAATGAGAAAGCCGCTTCTGCGCAGGAGCACATTGCATTGTATCCAGATGATTCTGCGGTAGAGCGTGCCATGCGTCTCTTTACTCTTGAGAATGGTGTGCTTAACATGACAGACCTCAAAGGAAATACTACTTATCAGGTTGTAGTTATGGCAAAGGATGCTCAGGGTAATTATTCTCAGGCTGGACATGCTCAGTTCACTACGCTTGCAGTAGACTTGGGAACAATAGTGACATCAGATTCTGATACATGGAAACAGGCAAAGGAACAGGTTGTGATCACATGGCATGAGAATAAGTTCAGAACTGCTGCAAATTCAAATATGTCAGCGTTCTATGCATTTGACATCAAGGTTCCTACAAATCTTACGGCTTACATTCTTTGTATGACAGAAGAGTATTTTGAGGCAAACCCTGAAACTCAGACTCTCGAGGATAAGATTATCGACATCGAAGCGCAGTGCAGCAGAAAGTATGATGCTGGTAAGGTTACTTATGGTCCGGATGGCGGATATGCTGTGGAGCCGGATTGGATTGACGACGATGGAAATCTCCATGAGGGCCAGCTTCTGAATGTATATGATTTCTACGTTCATGGATATCCTACAAACGGTTTTGCAACATATTTTGCAACCGGATCTCATGGTGCTGACAATTGTACAGAGTGGGAGTCTGGTGAGTGCTCGAACTATGCATACGCTCTCCAGCATATTACAAAGCGTCTTACTGTAGACTATTATAAGGAATATTTCAAAGAGCAGAAGAGACTCAAGATCCAGTCTGTGATTGATAAGGCAGCTCAGGATTATTATGAGGCTTACTATCCATACTACAAGGATGCCAAGCCGCTCATCTATGAGAACACTGGAGAAGCTCTTTACATGGAGAATCACTATGCTTCTGGTCCGAATGACGAGAACGTAGTTCCAGATGATGTGTTTGTAGTATTCAAGGATGCTCAGGGCAATTACTACGAGCCGATGAGCTTCGAGGTACCTAACTACTTCAAGTAGCAGAAAGAAAGGGTTGCAGAAATTGCAACCCTTTTTTAGATTTTCTTAAGATAGACGATACTGTCCGGTCCTTCATTAAACAGAAGGTCGATGGCGGAGAGGTCGGATTGGAAGCCGTGTTTCTGGGCGAAGACCTGGAAGTACGGCTTTTCCAGTCGGAGCTCCTTGAGGATTGTGTTCGGACGCTTCGGGTGGATGCAATCGCGAAGGTCTGTACATGCTGTCTGCTGGTCGTCTGCCGTGATGATGGCTTCGCGGTTGAAGTCTTCAGTGAACCTTATTTCAGCAGCTATTCCTGTCTTGTCAAGCATGAAACGCAGCAGGGAAGTGTTCAGGTCTATCAGTTTTTCGGGTTTTTCGGCGTAAATGGCGAAGAACTCGTCCATATAGTACTCGAAATAAGCGGATGTCCTGTAGGCCGAAATAATGGCCCTTTCATGCTGCTGAAGCCATGCTTTGCTCCAGTCTATTCGGATATCGGATATGGGCAGTTTGTGAGTTCCACCTTCGTGGACTATAGGGATGTTCAAGTCCTGTACACCATCAGCTGCATAGAATCTGCATCTGTTCCGATAGGACTGTTTCTGATAGTTCTCGCATGCCTCTATATAGATTACGGACGGAGTCAGCTCAAGCGAGCTGTCTCCGTCCGTTCTATTGCTCAAGCCGTCCATCTCCTCCGCAATGGCTGCAAGGTAGGAAACGGGTGGCAGATATGCTGTTGTAAATAGCTTCGGCACGTTATTCTATGCTGCCTTTGGCATCACCGTTCATGCCTCTGATGATACCTCTCTTTGAGTTACGGATGAAGGCGATGATTGTGTCTCTTTCCTCTGACTGAGGGAAGCCTGATTCGATCTTTGCAAGGGCGTCTGACACGTTCATTCCGTCGTTGTAGATCATGTCATACATATCCTTGATGTTGCGGATCTGGTCAGATGAGAATCCTCTTCTGCGGAGTCCTACGATGTTCACGCCTGCATATGTGAGTGGGTCGCGACCGCAGAGGATATAAGGAGGTACGTCCTTGTTGATCTTGCATCCGCCACCGATGAAGGCATGTTTTCCGATTCTTGAGAACTGGTGAGCGACTGTTCCTCCTCCGATTGTAGCCCAATCATCGACGTCTGTCTCTCCTGCGATGCCTACGTAACTTACGAGGATACAGTGGTTGCCGACTGTACAGTCGTGTGCAACGTGTGCGTATGACATGATGAGCACGTCACTTCCGATCTTTGTCACGCCTCTTCCGCTGGCTTTGGTGCCGCGGTTGATTGTTGCACATTCACGGATGTTCACGTTGTCTCCGATCTCTACATAAGTGATCTCTCCGTCGAATTTGAGGTCCTGAGGGATGGCTCCGATGACTGCTCCAGGGAATACTGTGCAGTTCTTTCCCATCTTGACATAATTGAAGATGGTCGAATGAGGAAGAATCTTGCAGCCGTCTCCGATCTCTACATATTCTTCGATATAAGCGTATGGTCCTACTTCTACGTTCTCACCGAGCTTTGCGTTCGGGTGTACTGTTGCGAGAGGATGGATATTTGCCATGTTATTATCTGTGTGTTATAGTTTATTCCTGTGATGCGGACAGCACTTCTCTTATGATTATAGCTGCCTCTGTGTTAGTTCTGTGGCCTGGTCTTACCGCTGTCACCTTTGCCTTGAGGAATCCTCCGGAAAGTCTGAGGTCGCCGATAAGGTCAAGCATCTTGTGACGTGCACATTCGTTAGGGAAGCGCAGCTTGAGATTGCTCAGATAGCCGTCTTCGCGGACCTTGAGGGCGGGAACCTTGAAGAGATCTGACATTCTCTGCACCTGATCCTTTGTCACAGGGTGCTCTACGATGACGATTGCATTGTCAACGTCGCCGCCCTTCACGAGGCCGTTGCTGAAAAGGAATTCAAGCTCGTGGAAGAATACGAATGTCCTGCATGTTCCGATCTCTTCGACATAGTTGACGGTCGGGTCCCAATGTGCTGTCTGAATGCCAAGGACTCTGGAACTGAAGTCGATCTTGAGGTCGTATGAGAATTCGTCAGCAGGCTCGATTCTTACAAGAGAGCCCTTTGCTTCGTTGGAGATTTCGATGGTCTCCTTGATCTCGATGAATTTCCTAGGAGCATCCTGCTCGATGAAACCGTCTGGCCAGATTTCGTCGATGTATGGCTTTGCGCTGCCGTCGAGGATCGGTACCTCCACATTGTCGATGTCGATGATGGCATTGTCCACGCCCATACCTGTGAGTGCTGAAAGCACGTGTTCGATTGTGGTTACTGAGGCTTTTCCGCACGAGATTGTTGTGCTTCTTGCCGTGCTGCTCACGTTGTCGGCCAAAGCATCGACATAAGCGTCTTCGCCTATGTCTGTTCTTCTGAATCTGATTCCAGTGTCAGCCGGAGCAGGATTCAAGGTCATCCTTGCGTGCTTTCCGGTGTGAAGACCCTTGCCTTCGAATGTATATGTTTTCTTTAAAGTCTGTTGCAACTGCATTTCTGATATTCAAGATTGTGTCGGACTATCTGAGACAGGCCTACAAATAACATGCAAAGTTAATCAAATTTTTCCATTTGACCTCAAAACAGACTTGCTTTATGCGTGTTACTTTCCAGCTCTCTTGAAAACAGCATAACTGCGCATGAAATCCTTCAACGGGAATGCTGGTGATCCCATCAGTACCTGACCGCTTTCCCTTACCTTTCCGAGCACTCCGGCCTGTGCTCCGATAGTGGTGTTATCGGCGATTGTGATATGTCCTACGATACCTACCTGACCGGCTATGATGCAATGTTCGCCGATCTTTGAGGAACCTGCGACACCGGTCTGTGCCGCCATCACTGTGTTCTTTCCTACTTCCACATTGTGTGCGATCATACAAAGATCATCAATCTTGGTTCCAGACTTGATGATGGTAGAACCCATCTGTGACTTGTCGATGCAGGTATTCGCTCCGATCTCGACATAATCCTCGATGATTACGTTGCCGGTATGTTCTATCTTCTTCCATGTGCCGTCTTCAAGCGGTGCGAAGCCGAATCCGTCTGCTCCGATCACTGCGTTGGCGTGGATGATCACGTTGTTTCCGATTTCCATTCCAGGGTAGATCTTCACACCCGGATAGATGATGCAGTTGGAGCCGATCTTTACGTCGTCTCCGATGTATACATGTTCGTATATCTTTGTGTAGTCGCCGATTACGGCTTTGCGTCCTACGTATGCGAAGTCGCCTACATAGACCTTACGTCCGATCTTGGAGCTCCACTTGATGCTGCTTCTGCATCCGCGGTATCTCTTGAATGACCTCTTTTTTGCTGTGACGTAGTCAAGAAGAGCTGCGACTGCTGCATATGAATCCTCCACTCTCAGGAGGGTCGCTGATACGGGCTCCTTAGGCTCGAATGTGTTGTTCACTATGATGATGTCCGCCTTGCAGGTGTAGACATACTGTTCGTATTTCGGGTTGGCAAAGAAGCAGATTGATCCTGGCTTTCCGCTTTCGATGCGGGCAAATGTTGTGACGGTCGCTTCGGGATTGCCATCGACTGTGCCGCCAAGAATTTCTGCGATCTCTTTTGCTTTGAATTCCATGATATTCAGGTTGTTCTTCTGTTCTAATATTTTGTTTATTCTGAAATTATTCCTACATTTGCAACGTGAGAATGATTCAGGGGGCAGGAGCCCCCTTATTTTATGCACATACAGCAAAGAAGATGAACGTTTCAGAAATAAAAGATGCAATCTGCGGCGAAATCGATGCACGCGGATGCTTCCTTGTTGATGTTTCAGTCAGCAAAGATAATGATATTGTTCTGACAATAGAGTCGGAAAACGGAAAAATCGAACTTGACGACTGTGTTTCTCTCAGCCGTTACTTCGAGACAAAGTTTGACAGAGAGACAGAGGATTACTCTCTTACAGTAAGTTCAGCAGGTCTCGACCAGCCGTTCAAGGTGCTCAAGCAGTATCTCAAGGCTGTCGGAACCAAGGTTGAGGTGCAGCTCAAGGGCGGAAAGAAGATGGTTGCTCTTCTTGAGGCTGCAGATGAGGAGAGCATCACATTGAAGTATAGCCAGAAGGAAGCGGTAGAGGGAAAGAAGAAGAAGGAACTTGTGGAGCACCTTGACCGTTTCACAATGGATCAGGTAAATGCTGTACGCACATTCATTGAATTTAATTAAAAACAAATAACAGAAAATGGAAAAGATCGAACTGAAAGACGCTTTTGCAGAGTTCAAGAACCAGAAGAACATCGACCGCCCCACAATGATGGGTGTGCTTGAGGATGTGTTCAGAACTCAGATCACCAAGACTTACGGATCAGCAGACAACTTCGACATCATCATCAACATCGACAAGGGTGACTGCGAGATCTACTGGAACAGGGAAGTGGTTGAGGAGGTAGAGGATCCTAACACTCAGATCGCTCTCGAGGACCTCGAGGATGACGACTATGAGGTGGGTGAGACATTCGCAAAGAAGATCGAACTCAAGGATTTCGGACGTCGTGGTATCCTTAACATCCGTCAGAACCTTCAGGGCCGTATCATGGATATCGAGAAGGCTAATCTTTACAACAAATATGTAGGCAAGATCGGTGAGATCTTCACTGGTGAGGTATATCAGACATGGGCTAAGGAGGTGCTTATCCTTGACGAGGACGGCAACGAGCTCCGTCTCCCTAAGTCAGAGCAGATTCCTGGCGAGCACTTCAAGAAGAACGATACAGTACGCGCTATCATCAAGAGCGTGGAGATGAAGAACAACACAACTCCATACATCGTTCTTTCACGTATCACTCCTGAGTTCCTCGAGAAGCTCTTCGAGCAGGAGGTTCCTGAGATCTACGACGGCCTCATCACAATCAAGAAGGTTGTGCGTGTACCGGGCGAGCGTGCCAAGGTTGCAGTTGAGTCATATGACGAGAGAATCGACCCTATCGGAGCATGTATCGGTGTTAAGGGTTCACGTATCATCGGAATCGTTCGTGAGCTCCGCAACGAGAACATCGACGTCCTCCAGTGGACAAGCAATACTCAGCTTCTCATCCAGAGAGCACTCAATCCTGCAAAGATCTCTTCTATCGTTCTTGGCGGTGAGGAAGACAAGATCAAGGTATACATGCTTCCTGACGAGGTCAAGAAGGGTATCGGTAAGGGCGGCTGCAACATCCGTCTTGCAGGTATGCTCGTAGGAAAGGAGATCGAGGTTTGGAGAGAGCTTCCAAAGGATGAGGTTGAGGAAGAGGAAGACGTTCTCCTCAGCGAGTTCGATGACGTCATCGAGAACTGGATCATCGAGAAGCTTCAGGCAATCGGATGCGACACTGCGAAGAGCGTTCTTGCACTTTCAGCAGCTGATATCGCGAAGAGAGCTGATCTCGAAGACGAGACTGTAGCGGAGATCATGGATATCCTCCGTGCGGAATTTGAAGATGACGAAGAATAAGAATCTAATACAGGGGTAAATTTATATGGCAGAAATCAGATTAAGTAAACTTACAAAGCAATTCAGTATCGGACTTGCGCGTCTCGTTGATTTTCTCAATGAGAAGGGAGCCAATGTGGAGATGAATCCGAATGCGAAGGTGTCGGATGAGTTCATCCCGTTGATCGAGGCGAAGTTCGGTGAAGACCTTAAACTTAAGAAAGACTCCGAGAAGGTGACAATCAAGCTCAAGGAAATCATTGAGATGGGTTCCAAGAAGAAGGCTGCGCCTGAGGAGGAAGAGGTTATGGAGAAAGAGGTTGTCATCAAGAGCAATGTACTCAATACAGAGCTCCCTGAGGCATCTCAGCCAGCACCTGTAGAAGAAAAGAAACCTGAGCCGGTAGCGGAGCCTGTTGTCGAGAAGGAGACTGCAGGACCAAAGGTAATCGCTAAGATCGACCTTTCTCAGTTCGAGAAGAAGGCACCTGTAAAGGAGGAGAAGCCTGCTCCGGCGCCTGTGGAGGAAAAGAAGCCTGAGCCAGCTCCGGCACCCGCCCCTACCCCGGCGGCCGTACCGGTGCAGCCTGAAGTAAAGGCTGAGGTGAAGGTTGAAGTGAAAGCTGAACCACGTGAAATGAAGGTTGAGGTGGAGAAGCTCGCAGGCCCTAAGGTTGTCGACAAGATCGACCTTTCTCAGTTCGACAAGAAGAAGAAAAAGAAGAAGAGAGAGAGAATCGGTAAGGAAGGTGGCAGCCAGAAGGTCGATGTGACCAAGGTGGAGGCAACCAACAATGCCGGCAAGAAGGACAAGAACAACAATAAGGGTGGAAATGCTCAGCAGGCTCAGCAACAGGGTCAGGGCAAGAACAACAAGAAGAGCCGTCGCGACCGTGGCGGTGACAAGTTCAAGCCTGCAATGACGGAGGCGGAGCAGGAAGAGATGCAGAAGGAGATCCAGAAGCAGATCAAGGAGACTTACGCCCGCATGAATGAAAGCAAGAAGGGTAACTTCGGTGCTAAGCATAGAAAGGAGAAGAGAGAACTTGCGTCACAGAGAATGCAGGAGGAGATGGAGATGCAGGAGCTCGAGCAGAAGGTTCTTAAGGTGACCGAGTTCGTTACTGTAAACGACCTCGCTACCCTTATGAACAATACACCTGTGACCAAGGTCATCGGTGCCTGCATGAGCCTCGGTATGATGGTGTCAATCAACCAGCGTCTCGACGCAGAGACCCTCGTTCTCGTAGCGGAGGAGTTCGGTTATGAGGTTGAGTTCGTCACTGCAAACCTTTCTGATGCGATCGCGCAGGGTGAGGTTGAGGATTCTGAGGAGGATCTCGTATCACGTCCGCCAGTGATCACCGTGATGGGTCACGTTGACCACGGTAAGACATCCCTTCTCGACCATATCCGTAGCGCTAATGTGATCGCTGGTGAGGCCGGTGGTATCACCCAGCACATCGGTGCATACAACGTGAAGCTTCCTGATGGTCAGAGAATCACATTCCTTGATACTCCTGGTCACGAGGCCTTCACAGCGATGCGTGCCCGTGGTGCCAAGATGACAGACGTTGCCATCATTATCGTAGCAGCTGATGACTGCATCATGCCTCAGACAGTCGAGGCTATCAACCATGCACAAGCAGCAGGCGTTCCAATGGTGTTTGCAATCAATAAGATCGATAAGCCGGGTGCAAACCCTGAGAAGATCCGTGAGCAGCTCTCACAGATGAATATCCTCGTTGAGGACTGGGGCGGTAAGTTCCAGTGCCAGGAGATCTCTGCAAAGAAGGGTATCAATGTAGATCTTCTTCTTGAGAAGGTGCTCCTCGAATCAGAGATGCTCGAACTCAAGGCCAACCCTAACAAGAAGGCTTCAGGTGCAGTGATCGAGTCGTCTCTCGACAAGGGTCGCGGTTACCTTGCTACTATCCTCGTTCAGGGCGGTACACTCCGCGTGGGTGACGTTATGCTCTCAGGATGCTATACAGGTAGAGTAAAGGCTATGTTCAACGAGCGTGGACAGAAGGTGAGCGAGGCAGGTCCATCGACTCCGGTTTCAGTTCTCGGTCTTAACGGTGCTCCTACTGCAGGTGAGACATTCGTGGTGATGGCTGACGAGAAGGAGGCTAAGGACATCGCTAACAAGCGTGAGCAGCTCATCCGTATCCAGGGTATCAAGACTCAGAAGCATATGACTCTCGAGGAGATCGGACGTCGTATCGCCATCGGAAACTTCAAGGAACTCAATGTCATTGTCAAGGGAGACGTGGACGGTTCAGTCGAGGCTCTCTCAGACTCTATCATCAAGCTCTCTACAGAGGAGGTTCGCGTGAACGTTATCCACAAGGCTGTGGGCGCAATCTCAGAGTCAGATATTCTCCTTGCAGCTGCATCTGATGCGATCATCATCGGTTTCCAGGTACGTCCTATGACATCAGCGCGTAAGCTCGCTGAGAAGGAGGAGATCGAAATCCGTCTCTACTCTGTCATCTACGACTGTATCAACGAGCTCAAGAGCGGTATCGAGGGTATGCTCGAGCCTGAGCAGAAGGAGGTTGTCACTGCAACTGCAGAGGTTCAGGAGACATTCAAGATCTCCAAGGTGGGTACAATCGCAGGATGTATCGTACGTGAGGGTAAGCTTCATAGAAATGCCAAGGTGCGCGTGATCCGCGACGGTATCGTGATCTACACCGGCGAGCTCGGATCTCTCAAGAGATTCAAGGATGACGCCAAGGAGGTTACAATGGGTCAGGACTGCGGTCTCAACATCCAGGGCTACAACGACATCAAGGTCGGTGACGTTGTCGAGGCATACACAATCGAAGAAATCAAGCGTACGCTCTAACGCTTGATATACATAAAGAAAAAAGGTGACAAGCTAGTCAAGCTTGTCACCTTTTTCATTGTAGAATTCATTCTGCAGAACTGTGAAATCGGTGCTTTCCACCACTTCAATCTTGCATCTGTACTTCTTCTTCCATCTGCTGATGATCGATGTGAAGATTCCTCTTGTGAGGTAGGCACCCAGGATAGGGTTGACCTTCAATGTAAGGTTTGTAATGCCTTTCTCTGTCACATAATGGGACAATCTTCTTTCAATCGCATCATCAATCACGACACTTGAAGCTATCTTTCCGGTTCCGTTGCATACAGGACATACCTCCTGGGTGTTGATCTCTGTTGCTGGACGGACTCTCTGTCTTGTGATCTGCATGAGTCCGAACTTGGTGAGCGGCAATACATTGTGCTTAGCTCTGTCGGTCTCCATCAGCTCAACCATCTTCTTGTAGAGGGCGTTTCTGTTCTCATTCGACTCCATGTCGATGAAGTCCACGATCACTATACCTCCCATGTCTCGAAGCCTGAGCTGTCTTGCGATCTCTTCGGCTGCATAGCAGTTGACGTCGAATGTGTTCTGCTCCTGTTCCTTGTTCTTGGTACGGGTGCCGCTGTTGACGTCGATCACATGCAATGCTTCTGTGTGCTCTATCACCAGATATGCTCCCTGCTTTATAGGAACCACCTTTCCGAAGGAACTCTTGATCTGTCTCGTAACTTCGAAGTGGTCAAAGATAGGCGTCTTGTCCTTGTATAACTTGACGATCTTCTCCTGCTCCGGTGAGATCAGCGAGATGTACTTCCTTGTCTCCTCGTAGATGTTCTCGTCGTTCACATAGATGTTTGTGAATGAGTCGTTCAGAAGGTCTCTGAGGATCGTAGTGGTCTTGCTGTATTCTGTGAACAGCAGCTGCACACCTTTTGACTGAGCCAGTTTCTGCCAGGAGTTCTCCCATTTCTCGATAAGCGACATTACTTCTGCATCAAGCACAGCCGCGTTCTTTCCTTCAGCGGCGGTACGGATGATCGCTCCGTAATTCTTCGGGAGGATGCTCCTTACAAGTGTCTCCAATCTTCTTTTTTCCTCTTTCGAGGAAATTTTCTGCGATACGCTCACCTTCTCGGCGAAGGGGAGCAGTACGATGTTTCGTCCTGCCAATGAAATTTCCGCAGTCAGTCGTGATCCTTTTGTCGAGATCGGTTCCTTCACGATCTGGACGATGATCATCTGTCCCGGGGTCAGCACATTTTCGATCCTGCCTTCCTTCTCGAGGATAGGTCCTGGCTTGATATGCTTGTAGATACCCTTGTTGTCAGTGTTCGGATTCACTCTCTTGACGAATTCGTCAAAAGCATTGAAGTAAAGTCCGAGGTCAAGGTAGTGGACAAATGCCTCCTTTTCGTCTCCGATGTCAACAAAAGCAGCGTTCAGGGCCGGAAGAATCTTCTTCACCTTTCCGAGATATACATCTCCTACGGAAAAGCTGTGACCCTGGCTGGACTCCTTGTTGAGCTCGATCAGCCTGTGGTTTTCCATCAGTGCTATCGAGACTTCCGTTGAGTTTACGTCAACGATCAGATCTTTTACAGACTCCATCAGGAATTTCAGTAGAACTTTTTGTTTGTCAGGTTCTTGGAACCTCAATTTAAAACTAAAGAGGCCGACCCTCTTGGTCGGCCTCTTTTTAGCAGACTGCTAAAATGGCAGACACTGCAAGAAATTACTTTCTCTTCTTGTGTCTGTTCTTGCGAAGACGCTTCTTACGCTTGTGCGTCGCCATCTTATGTCTCTTATGCTTCTTTCCGTTTGGCATAATTGATAAATTTATAGATTGATAATAAAATTATTTCACTTCGTTCATGAATACCTTAGCCGGCTTGAATGCTGGGATGTTGTGTGCCGGAATAGTCATAGTAGTATTCTTAGTGATGTTTCTAGCAGCCTTCTCAGCTCTGTGCTTGATGATGAAGCTACCGAATCCACGGAGATATACAGGGTTGCCCTTCGCGAGTGAGCCCTTAACGCACTCCATGAATGACTCTACAACAATCTGAACTGTTGCCTTCTCGATACCGGTTGACTTTGCAACCTCATTTACGATCTCTGCCTTTGTCATAACTTATTTATTTTTAATTAACTCAAAAACTTTTTGTCGATATATCCTGCAAAGTTAATGTGAATTTTTTAAATCACAAAAGTTTTAAGGAATATAATTGTTAAATTTGCAGTTCTGTCAGTCTCAACATGTAAAATGTCGTTGGCATAGAGATTGACCATATATATAGCGGCAGCGAAAATGCCGTTCAGACTGACAAAATGTCAGTATTTTTGATATGACAGACATGAAAGATATATTTAACGAAATGATGGCACCTTCAGGTGCAGAGGTGAGCATTATCCCGGTAGTGCAGGGGGAAATGATGATGAAGATCGATGAGTCGTCGCTTCCTGATGCCCTCCCTTTGCTCGCGCTCAGAAATGCCGTACTCTTCCCCGGTACGGTCTATCCTATAACGATCGGACGTGAAAAATCGATCCGTCTCATTGAAGATGCTGAAAACAATAACGGATTTATCGGAGCAGTGCCGCAGAATGACCTTTCTGTGGAGGACCCTCGTGAACATGATCTTTACAGATATGGTACTGTAGCCAAGATCGTAAAGACACTTGAGATGCCTGACGGTACGATTACCGCCATTCTCCAGGGCTTCAGACGCTTCGAGATAGAGTCTGTAGTGGAATATGAGCCATATATGCTAGGAAGAGTCATTTACCACGCAGATATTGTTCCTGAAAACGACACACAGACAAGGATGATTGCAGAGTCTCTTAAAGAGAAGGCTACCTCTATCATCCGCTCGTCTTCGCTTGTTCCACGCGAAGCTCTCAGTGCTCTCAAGGGCATCGACAGCTTCGAGTTCCTGGTGAACTTCATTGCTACGACAATCGAGGTTGACAACTTCATGGACAAGGTGGAGCTCCTGCAGTACAAGGAACTCAAGACAAGAGCGATGAAGCTCCTTTCTGTCCTCGATACACAGGTAGAGCTCCAGAAGATCAAGCAGGAGATCAATCAGAAGGTAAAGACGGAGATCGATCAGCAGCAGAGGGAATACTTCCTCAATAACCAGCTCAAGACCATCCAGGAAGAGCTCGGAATGGATGACGTGGAGGAGTTTGCGCAGCTCAGAGCTCGTGCGGAGGAGAAGTCATGGGCACCTTCCGTGCAGGAAATCTTCGAGAAGGAGATGGCCAAGCTTGAGAGATATAATCCTACTTCGCCTGACTACAGCATCCAGTACAATTACATCCAGTTCATGCTTGACCTTCCTTGGGGAGAGATGTCAGCTGACAATCTCAATCTCAAGAATGCACAGAAGGTATTGGATGAGGACCACTACGGACTTGACAAGGTGAAGGAAAGAATCATAGAGTATCTTGCAGTGCTCAAGCTCAAGGGAGACATGAAGTCGCCGATTCTTTGCCTTTACGGCCCTCCGGGCGTAGGAAAGACAAGTCTCGGAAAGTCAGTTGCAAGAGCTCTCGGACGTAAATATGTACGTATCGCTCTCGGTGGAGTACATGATGAGTCGGAGATACGTGGTCATAGAAAGACATACGTAGGAGCACTTCCAGGACGTATCCTCAACGGTATCAACAGGGCAGGTACATCCAATCCTGTAATCGTATTGGACGAGATCGACAAGATCAGCAGCGACTTCAAGGGTGACCCTTCGTCAGCTCTTCTCGAGGCCCTCGATCCGGAGCAGAATACAGCATTCCATGATAATTATCTGGACATCGATTACGATCTTTCGAATGTCCTCTTCATTACGACTGCCAACAATATCGACGGTATCCAGCCGGCTCTCAAGGACCGAATGGAAATGATCAATGTGAGCGGTTACCTTGCTGAAGAGAAACTTGAGATCGCAAAGGGCTACCTCGTACCTAAGCAGCTTGAGGAGCATGGTCTTGACAAATCACAGCTCAAGTTCGATAAGGAAGCTCTTGTAAAGATCATCGATGAATATACCCGTGAGTCAGGAGTCCGCAGCCTTGAAAAGCGCATTGCCAAGGTTGCACGAGTGACTGCCAAGAAGATCGGACTTGAAGAGAAATATCCTAAGACCATCAAGCCTTCACATCTGAAGGAATATCTCGGTCTTCCGACAAATTCGCATGACATCCAGAAGGGCAATGAGGGCCCTGGTGTGGTGACAGGTCTTGCATGGACTTCTATGGGCGGTGAGATACTTTTCATCGAGACTTCTGTGAGCAAGGGCAAGGGAACTCTTTCGATGACCGGAAATCTCGGCGATGTGATGAAGGAGTCCGCTCAGATCGCATATCAGTACATAAAGGCTCATCCGGAGATGGCCGGACTCACATATGAGGAGTTCATGGAGAGAGATGTCCATGTACACGTTCCTGAAGGAGCGACTCCTAAGGACGGTCCTTCTGCTGGTATCACCATGGTAAGCTCGATGGTTTCTGCTTATCGCAGGCAGGCTGTCAAGAGTGGAATCGCCATGACGGGTGAGATGACCCTCCGCGGTCGCGTGCTCCCGGTCGGTGGAATCAAGGAGAAGATTCTTGCAGCCAAGAGATCCGGCATCCACACAATCGTGATTTCTGAAGAAAATCGAAAAGATGTGGAGGATATCAAGGAGATTTACATAAAAGGTCTTACCTTTGTCTATGTCAACAATATAGATGAGGTAATCAATTTCATTTTCTGATATGGATGTACGCATAGAGGAAAGTTGGAAAGGCGCGCTGGCCGGCGAATTCGGGAAACCGTATTTCGCTGAACTGGTGCGCTTTCTTCGTGAGGAGAAATCTTCCGGGAAGAAGATATTTCCTCCTGGAAGTCAGATATTCAAGGCATTCGAACTGACCCCTGTGCAGAACGTGAAGGTCGTCATCCTCGGTCAGGATCCTTATCATGGTCCGGGACAGGCTCATGGCTTGTCGTTCTCGGTTCCTGAGGGAGTGCCTGCGCCACCTTCCTTGAAGAATATATTCAAGGAAATAGAAACTGACCTTGGCATCCGTATGAGCGGCTATCCTAATCTTGAGAAATGGGCCCGTCAGGGCGTGCTGCTTCTCAATGCAGTACTTACAGTACGTTCAGGTGAAGCGGCTTCTCATAGCAGGATAGGATGGCAGGAGTTTACTGATGCTGTAATTAAATATATATCAGATAATTGCGAGGGTGTGGTGTTTATGCTTTGGGGTAATTTCGCCCGTACAAAGCGTGATTTGATCGATCACTCCCGACATCATGTGCTTGAGGCGGCGCATCCGTCTCCACTGGCGCGTGGCGCATTTTTCGGATGCCGTCATTTTTCGCAGGCCAACAATCTGCTTGCAGCTGACGGAAAATCAACAATAGATTGGCAATTATGAAAAGAGTAGCAATGTTCCCTGGATCCTTCGATCCGTTCACCGCAGGCCATCTGAACATTCTCAAGAGGGCTTTGACAATGTTTGACGAGGTAGTAGTGGCCGTGGGAGTAAATATTGACAAGAGGGGATTCTTCCCGAATGAAAAACGTATAGATATCATACGTCAGGCTACAGCTGGCCTCTCAGGGGTATCTGTCATCCAGTATGACAACCTTACAATTGACAAATGTCGCGAACTCGGCATCAGACACATCGTGCGCGGAGTAAGGAACATGATCGATTTCGAGACAGAGCGTTCTATCGCCGATGCTAACCGCAAGCTCGCTCCGGACATCGAGACCATCATCATTCCTACTGCCCAGGAGTATGCCCATATTTCTTCTACAGCGGTTCGCGACCTTCTCAAGCACGGTGGCGACACTTCTCTATTCGTACCAGAAGGTGTAGAACTCTGATGATACGAAAGTCCATAATAAGCTTTATATTCTGCTTGCTGCTGATGATCTCGGTGGCAGGGGAGTCTTGTGCTCAGGGACTCGACTCATTGAAGAAGGTCGAGCTGACAGAGAAGCTCGAAGAGTATTTCGAGGCTTTGAAATATGAAAGCATCGAGGTTCAGAAGGCTGAGTGCGATTTTCTGATCGGGACGGCAAACAGCCAGGAAGTCATGGATTTCATAGCTCAGACCATATATGACCATTACATCAACTCCAAGATAATGGGAGCGGAAGCTGTTGCTGTTCATTTGACTGACAACTGGTTCGTTCCTGGCAAGGTCAGTTTTTCAGACAGCTCGGAGCTTTTTGCAGCCAAGGTCTTTGCTGAATTCAACCGTCTTTCACTGGTCGGTATGAAGGCTCCGGAACTTCAGATGGAGAATGTTGAGGGAGAGAAGGTAGCGCCGCTTGAAAACGAAGGAGTCAAAATTTTGTATTTCTACGACACAGATTGCGCAAACTGCAGACTTGAGACCATAATGCTGATGAATATCCTTGAGACTGAGGACTTTCCAGTCACATTATATGCTATTTATGTCGGTGATGACCGTGATGAGTGGAAAGAATATATATCTGACCGCTTGACTTTGGAAGAGGGTAGGGCAGAGGTTGTTCATCTTTGGGATCCGGCTCTGGACTCTGACTATCAGCGCAAGTACGGCATTCTTCAGACTCCGCGTATGTTCCTTCTTGCCCCTGATGATACTATCTTAGGCAGAGGACTCGATTCTCAGGCCCTTTCTCAGATGCTTCATGGCGTCTTTGATGAGGTTCAGCTTGAATATGGCAGTGATGAATCTGCAAAGCTTTTTGAGGGAATATTCCCTGAGGCTGCACTGACTGACTTTGATGATGTGAAAGGTCTTGTCGACTATATAGCTTCAGGCACTCTTCCTAAAGGAGATATCGTGATGTTCAGACAGCTCACTGGAGACCTTCTGTATTACCTTGCCATCAATCCGGGTGAGGGCTTCAAGGAAGGATTGGATTATCTTATAAAGAATAATATCAAGGGGAAACCGGATGTGTGGACTTCACATGATGATTCTCTCAAGGTCGTAGGTTTCGCACAGATAATGGAAGACCTGCTTTCGAAATCACGTCCGGGCACATCCATCAGGAATATAAAAGTCCCTGGAGAACTGATGACATGGAAGAAAGTAAAGCATGTCAAGGTCAGCCTTTCGAAGATCAGAGGTGAAAATAATATCATCCTTTTTTATACCGAGGGATGCAGTAACTGCAAGGCTGAGAAAGAGGCTGCTTCGGAACTCATGAGCCGTGCAGCTGTACAGAAGGATCTGAGAGGTGTCAAAGTGCTGATGGTCAATATGGATAAGATAATGAGAGAAGATCCGGCTCTTGCAGGAAATCTCTTTGATTCCTTTGATCTTTCGACCCTTCCGTTCATGATAATGACGGATAGAAATGGTGTCATAACGCGCCGCTACGCAACACTTCTGTAAATATTTTTCTTTTTCAGCTGTTTTGGCCCGCTGTTTGATTTTGCAGCGTCGAAAAGCAGTATTTTATGAAGACCTTTATCGAGGATTATCTTGCTAATCCGTCAGCGGCAATCGCTCAGGCAGCAGACTCAATGTCTGGAAAATGGTATGACAACGTCGACGATGACCTTATCTATTCTCAGATAGCCTCACCGGAGTTCCGACTGTACGAAAACATCATCTTCTCACCTTCAGAAAGCGAATTTCAGCGTTTTGCATCCGCTATTTGAACATTTCGGAAAGAATATTAAACCATAGGTCTATTACATGTGTCACATTATAGCTAATTTTGTGACGCATGTTTTGCATATATACTAACTACATAAATTTATGAAAAGAATGTTTTTGATGGCGGTAGTGGCATTGCTCGCACCGCTCGCTGCCAATGCGCAGTGGAATTTCAAGCCAACTCCTAACGACACACTCCGTTCAGTTCAGGTGCTCCCTGACGGAAAGGTTGCTGTAAGAATCTATGCTCCAGAAGCAAAATCTGTAAGCCTCAGCGGTGACATCTGGGCACGTGCACCATTTGTAAAGGCTGAGAACGGTGTATGGGAGACAATCCTCGAAGGTGTCGCTCCTGGTACTTATCGTTACAGCTTCGTTGTTGATGGCGTGAAGACATATGACCCTAAGGGTCCTCTCGCAGGCGAGACTACAGCCCTTATGACTGTCGCTCCACAGGGCGATGAATTCTTCATGATGAAGAATGTCCCTCATGGTGCTGTTGCAGAGAGATATTACTGGTCAGAGACTCTCAAGGAGATGCGTCGTCTTCATGTATGGACTCCTGCAGGATATGAGAAGTCAACTGACGAGCTTCCTGTTCTCTACCTTGTTCACGGTGGTGGTGACAACGACAAGTCATGGCCTACAGTAGGTGCTGCAGGTACTATCCTTGACAACCTTCTTGCTGAGGGTAAGATGGTTCCGATGGTGGTTGTAATGCCTAACGGTACAATCGAGATGCCTGACGGAAACATGCAGGGTGAGGTTCCTGTATTCGCTGAGGATATGGTGACAAGCATCATTCCTTTCATAGAGAGCAACTATCGCGTGAAGACAGATCAGGCAAACCGCGCTATGGCAGGTCTTTCAATGGGTGGTATGGAGACTCTCGAGGTTACCCTCAATCATCCGGAGATGTTCAGCTATGTATGGGTTCTCAGCTCAAGCTTCGCTCCTGGCAACAAGGAGGTATATGAGTTCGAGCGCGTACGTCTCAAGAAGGAGGCAGCACGTTATAACAAGAATTTCAAGGTTCTCGTGTTCACACAGGGAGGTCCTTCTGACATCGCATACAACAACTGCAAGGAGACTCTCAAGCTCTTCGATGACGCAGGCATCAAGTATGAGTATAACGAAGTGCCTGGAGGTCACAGCTGGACTGCATGGCGTCAGAACCTTTATGACCTTGCACCAAGGCTTTTCAAGTAGAAAACAGATAAAATTTAATGTTTTAACGGTCATTGACATTGTCATTGACCGTTTTTTTGTATCTTTATTGTGGTCCGTAATCTGGTCCGAATCTCCCCACACCTACCTGAACTTTAAACTATATACTATGATTATAAGGCGAAGTATTTATTTTGCCCTTAAGCCTAGGAAAGACTTCAAGGGGGAGCGGGTAGAGAAGAACCTGCCGATAAGGATGAGAGTAAGTTTCAACTGGAACTACAAGGACTTCTACACCGGATATAATATCGACAGTGATAAGTGGGATCCGGTCATTCAGAGAGTAAAAAGGAATTCCTTCAGCAAGTGCGGACAATCGGCTGCTATGATCAACAGTCATCTCAATAAGATGTTGGCGGCCATGTATGACACATTTACAGAATTTGAAATCCTTGACCAGATTCCTGATCTGAACCTCATTACAAGCAGATTCAATGAGAAGATGGCTGGTGTGAATGAGCCTCTCAAGGCGTTGAGACCTCATCGCAGCAAGACTGATTTCTGGAAGATCTATCAGGAATTCATATCTGAAAGTTCTCAGAAGCGAGCTTGGACTACTGCGACTGTAGAGAAGTTTGAAGCTCTCAGGCATCATATTAAATACTATAAGGAAAAGCCTGTATTTGAGGATTTTGATGATGCAGGACTGACTGCATTCATGGTGAGTCTGCGTTCCATGAGGAAGACTCTGAAGAATGGCAGGGAATGGAAAATGAAAGACTCGACCATCCATAAGCAGGTCGGCTATCTGAAGTGGTTTCTCAAATGGGCTAACAACAGGGGGTATACTTCTGTCAGGGACTATAGCTCCTTCAATCCGAAGGTGAAGAATCCATCCAGGACCGTAGTTTTCCTTACTTTGGATGATATGCAGAAGCTTAAGGAATTCAAGATTCCTGAGAGTCGTCCTGCATGGGAAAGGGTAAGAGATGTATGTTTCTTCTGCTGCTTTTCCGGCCTGAGATACTCAGATGTAATGGATCTGAGATGGACCAATATTGTAAATAACTGTATTGACCTTATATCCAAGAAAGATTCGGAACACCTGAGGATCGAGCTCAATGATGTGACTTCTACAATTCTCAATAAATATAGGGACTGCGAATATGAAGATGGCAGAATACTTCCTGTAATCAGCAATTCAAAGATGAATCTGCATATGAAGGACTTGTTCAGAGCAGCAGGTTTTACTGAGCTGATCACGGATGTGACCTATGCAGGAGGTCAAAGAATAGAGCATACATCCGAGAAATGGACCAGGGTAGGTACTCACATCGGAAGAAAATCCTTTATATGTAATGCTCTGGCACTTGGTGTACCGATAAATGTTGTGATGAAATGGACGGGACATAGCGATTACAAGTCCATGAAGCCTTACATAGATGTGGCCGACTCGATAAAATCCCAATATATGCAGAAGTTTGACAGCTACTATCTGCAGAAATTCATTCCAAAAATTGAAGAATAAGGCAGATGCCTTTGTTGATAGAGGACCAAAATGAAGAATTTTGGTCCTCTATTAGGTTATATAATATCAATGTGTTGAAAATTAACAGTTAGTCGGGAGAGGGAAGGATTCAAACCCCCTTTCTGCAGAATTGAAGGCAAGGCGATTTTTAAAAGTCCAAATACTAACCCAATTAATTTTTTAACACATGAAACTAAAATTTGCGACAATTCTTTGTGCATTTGCAGCCATGTTCTCAATGGCTTCATGTACTGAAGAGATTCTCGGCGTAGGAGAACTTCCTCCTTTGGCAGGAGAAGTAGTCCTTACGGATGTGGTTGACGCTGGCGCAGTGCGTCTCAGCCCGAACTACGTTTTCTCTTTAGAGCTTAAGAGTGCTTCAGGTGATGTTTTTGAGGCGAAGTTAGCTTCTGCTTCAACTGCTCTTGCAGCAGGAAAATACACTGAGGCTTCTTCTGCTTATGCTACGGCAGGTAACTTCATTACAGGCGCAGAAGGCACTAAGCTCACAGTAGGTGGTGAAACTCACCTTGTAACAGCAGGTACAATCACTGTTGCTGAAGAGAGTGGCAGCTATTCACTCGAGGCTATCGTGAAGCTTGACAATGGCTCTAACTATTCACTCACTTGGGCAGGTGGTCCTGTTTCTTGGGGCGAGGTTCTCGTAGCTACAAAGCTCAACACTGTAATGCACACTCAGGTCAACCAGAACAAGACTATCACTGTAAAGCTTGCTGAGGCAGGTGTAGAGTTCACTGCAGGTCAGTGGGGTCCTCAGGTAACAGGTGGTAAGGGTAAGTATCTTTCTGTAGACTTCTACAGCGAGGATGAGTATCTTGCTGCAGGTACTTACACACCTTCTGTCGATCCTACCAAGCCTAAGAAGGGCGAGTATGTGATCGGTTATGATGTTCCTTACGACTACACTCAGTGGGGTGGAGACAAGGGTGTCAACGTATATGGTGCTGCTTGGCATACTGTTGACGCAACTGCAACTCCAGTTGATGCACTCGAGAAGATCACAACAGGTAACATCACAGTTGCTATCACTGACGGTGTTTACACTATCACAGTTGACAACAATGAGATTTATGCTCAGTACGTAGGTGAAATCCCTGCACTCCTCGCTCCTGCAGTTCCTGCAGATCCATGGGAGCTCACAGGTGATGCTGTCATCATCGAGACAGAAGGCGTTACTATGACTATGACTGACGATACTGCAAACAACGGCACACAGGCAGGTGGTGCACTTGAAGGCGTAACTCTTTGGTTCGTAGAGCTTAAGAATGCAGCTGGCGACGTGATCGCATGGTTTGACCTCGTTACTAAGGCTGGTTCACAGTCACTTGCAGGAGAATACAAGGTAACAAGCTATCCTGACGAAGTCGGTGAGGCTGGTAACGGTTGGGATTTCTCTCAGTATGGTCCTACTTTGATTGGTGGTACAATTCTCTATGACAAGGCTAACGGCAAACAGTACAATATGGCTACTGACGCTGCTAACATCAAGATCACTGAGGACAGAGGTCAGACTACTATTATAGTAAAGGGTAAGACTGACGCTGGTGTAAAGGTAGCTGCTAAGTACGTATTCGGCGAGATTAAGGAAGACGAAGGCGGTGAAGGTGGCGCTTGCGGTTGCGACTGCGACGGTTGCAAGGACTGCGACGGTTCAGGTGCAGCTGGTGAAGAAGATACTTTCAAGGGTGATATGTTGACTCAGCTTCTCGCTTCTCAGCAGCAGTACGAGCAGTACAAGCAGATGGTTCTTCAGTTCGCTACTGAGGGCGTGACTGTAGGTCAGAACAACTCATATTCTGGTACAGGTAAGATCCTCATGCTTACTATCCATGCTGAAAAGGGTGATGCAGGTGTTTATATTCCTACAGGAGTTTACAATGCATCGGACAGCACAATGGAGGCAAACTGCTGGCAGGTAACAGGTGGTATGCCTGAGTACAACTTCTATTGGGGAACTTACTTGCTTGATGTAGTTGATGGTAAAGCAACAATGGTTGAGCTTAAGGAGGGTACTGTAACTGTAGAGGAAGGAAGCATTACACTTCAGTCTGGTGCTTACAATCTTCGTTATACTGGCGAGATTCCAGTTATCGC
This sequence comes from Bacteroidales bacterium, assembly GCA_017555445.1. The sequence goes on along the minus strand of JAFZGK010000059.1, from coordinate 466 downwards.
TCTCTAATCATCAATATAGGTTAATAGAATATTAACACTAATAAATAACACACTAATGAAAAAATTATTAACTGTCTGCCTATTGGCAATTCTTTACGTGACTTCCGCATTCGCGCAGTCGAGTGTCACAGTTACTGTCAAAGATGACGTAGGTCCCGTTCCAGGAGCCAGCGTCCTCATTAAAGGCACAACAACAGGTGAGATGACCGATATCGACGGTATCGCCAAGCTCACTGCAAAGGATACAGACGTTCTCGTGGTATCATTCATCGGTTACCGTACCGTTGAGGTTACTGTAGGAACAAGAGCACAGATCAATGTAACTCTCGAAGTTGACAGCGAGCAGCTCGAAGAGACTGTCGTTGTAGGTTACGGTCAGCAGAAGAAGGCTTCCCTCACATCAGCGATCTCGACTGTGAAGAGCGAAGACATCACTTCTACAAAGCAGACCAACCTCGTTGCATCA
>JAFZGK010000058.1 GCA_017555445.1 Bacteroidales bacterium | reverse complement strand
CTACTGTGATGCCTTCCAGAGTACAGAGGGCTCGAAGAATGGCTGGGGTAATCAGTCTGTCAACTGCATGGTGAAGCATTGGCCGGGCGGGGGCTCTGGTGAGGGCGGACGCGATGCTCATTTCGGCATCGGCAAATATGCGGTCTATCCGGGAGGAGGATTCGAGACAGCACTTATTCCGTTTATCGATGGTGCATTCAAACTTAAAGGAAAAACTAAAGCTGCATCTGCTGTAATGCCATATTATACAATATCATATGATCAGGATCCTTCTGGTGAGAATGTGGCCAACGGCTTCAGCAGTTACATTATCCGTGATCTTCTCAGAGAGAAATACGGATACGAGGGAGTCGTCTGCACGGACTGGGGAATCGTAAAGGACTATGAAAAGGTATTCAAGCATGCTGGTAAGCCATGGGGTGTCGAGACCCTTACTGTTGCGGAGAGACGCTTGAGGTGCTTCGAGGTAGGTGTGGATCAGCTTGGCGGTGTATATGATGTGGCACCTAACGTGGAAGCTTATAACCTATGGGTAGCAAAATACGGAGAGGAAGATGCACGAGCGAGATTCGAGCTTTCGGCACGCAGACTTCTGACTAATATCTTCAATGTGGGACTGTTCGAGAATCCGTATGTGTGTCCTGAAAAGGCGGAGCAGATTGTAGGAAACAAGAACTTTGTCGCAGCCGGTTATGAGGCGCAGCTCAAAGCAATCGTAATGCTCAAGAACCACGGTTCAGTACTCCCTGCTGCGAAGAAGCTCAAGGTATATCAGCCTCTCAGGCGGATGGGTCCTGCCCTCACGCATTGGCAAGTTCCTGTTCCGGCATATGACGAATATCCGTTCTCAAAAGAACTTCTTGAAAAATATTTTCAAGTTGTTGACAGCCCGTATGAAGCGGATTTCGCTCTGGTTTCCATCAAGAGTCCGTTCGGACATTGGGGCTACATGCATCCCGCTGAAGGTGAAGAGGAAGGATACTATATGCCTATCAGCCTCCAGTGGGGACCATATACAGCAGAACACGCACGTGAGAGCAGCATCGCAGGAGGCGACCCTACAGAAAAGACAGTAAACAGAGGCTACCGCGGACGCACGGAGATCAGTTTCAACGAGAGCGACATGATTATGGTACAGGAGACCAAGGCCCTGATGGGTGAGAAACCTGTTGTCGTAATAGTCGCAACAGACCGCCCTTTCGTTCCAGCTGAAATCGAGCCATATGCAGATGCTCTTCTCCTTTCGTTCGGAGTGTCGAACAATGCACTGCTCGATGTAGTAAGCGGTAGCTACGAGCCGAGCGCCCTCCTTCCATGCCAGCTTCCTGCCGACATGCGCACAGTGGAAGAGCAGTGCGAAGACCTGCCTTTCGATATAAACTGTTATGTGGATGCAGACGGACACACTTATGACTTCGCATTCGGACTCAACTGGAAGGGTGTTATCAAGGATAAACGAGTCAGCATGTATAGTAGGAGAAAGTAACTTATGCTAAAGAAGAATACAATCTCTTTAGGACGACCTCTTTCCTCAAGCTTTCGGAGTTAATTTGTACTCAAAATAAGCCCCCATCACAGATAACTGTATTGGGGGCTTGATGACTCATGCAGGACGTTACTCTTAGTAATATACAACCTTATACAATGCCAGTTGGTAAAATCGGTGGTGCAATTCTATACAAGAGGGGATGACTAATAAGTGTTAGTCATCCTCTTTTCGTATATAGTTACGAGTAGGAGCGGAGATAGGGTAAGTTTGGCCCGGTTCCGTCGGAACAAGTTCCGACTCCATCCCTCCCACCGCTATCGCGGCGGGCCCCTCCCTCTAACGTGTCCGAGGGTGGACACGCCGGCCAAACTTACCCTATCTCCGCTCCCATAACGGCATTACATATCCGTTAGAGATCATCTTTCTGATATTATGGGCTACAGCTATAGTGGCAAACTCTGCTTTTACAAGTCGCCTTCCTCTGTAATGGAACCTTTTGAAGCTGTTGTCATACTTGATTTGTCCAAAGACTGCTTCTGGTTCAATCGGTCTTTTGCTTCTGTGTTTCAGTCCCTCCTCGCTTGTCAGTAGTTCTTTGGCCATCGCACGAAGTTCATTATTCCTGTGATTGACTTCAATGGTCCTTCTGTCAGCCTTGCCTTTATAACACATACCCCTTAGAGGGCAATGAGAGCAGTCTTTTGCACGATATACGCTCTTGGTAGATTCATATCCTAGGTCAGATTTCTCCTTGATAGTCTTCACGAAGTCTAGATGCTGACCTCTAGGACAGACGTAGAAGTCCAACTCCTTATTATAGAACATGTTTTCCATTAGGAACGGATTATTTTTCCTCTTGCGCTTATCCTCAGCGTGGAACATATTGTATTTTACATAAGGATCTATCTGATTTGCCAGCATATACTCGTAGTTCATTTCACTGCCGTAACCAGAGTCTGCGCATACTGTAGAACTTTGACGACCATATCTGTCCTTAAAGGAGTTCAGGAACGGTATAAGCGTACCCTGATCCGTCGGCCTCCAGTACAGATCATAGTTTGTAATGAACTGATTTTCAGTAGCAATCTGAACATTATACCCAGGTTTTGTCTGTCCATTATTCATTGCATCTTCCTTCATCCTCATGAACGTGGCATCTGGATCTGTTTTACTATAGCTGCCGCGTTCACCTGCAATTTCAAGCTTCTCCTCATATTCCTTCATCTTTGGAACAGATTCTTCCTTGACTCTAGATACCGCCTTGCGCAACTTCTTGTCGCTGATGCCAGTTTCGTCCATCTTCTTCAAGATTTCATCGGTACGCTCAGACATTTCTGCTGCAGTCATGATGTCAGTACTTTCGTCTGTCAACTCCATGTCAAGTTGCTTTTCTGCTTCACGCAGTATGTCCTTGACTTTCAGATCCAATTTACCTTGATTGGTCTTTGTCGCTTTCTTCCAAACGAATGTATACTTGTTGGCATTAGCCTCTATCTTGGTACCATCAATATATTGTATCTCCAGGCTGATGAAGTTTGCATCCACTAGCATCTGAACTACCTGGGTAAAGATATTGTCAATATAGCCTGCGAGACGATTTTTACGAAAGAGGTTGATGGTATTGTAGTCCGGACGCTGCATGCCGCTGAGCCACATGAAGTTGACATCTCGTTTGAGGAGCTTCTCCATCTTTCGACCTGAGTATATGTTCTGAAGATATGCGTATAGTACAACCTTGAGCAACATTCTTGGAGCAAAGCTACTTGCGCCACCACCTTTATATGTAGCTTCGATTGCGCTGATGTCGAGATGCTCTACTATCGCATCAAGTACGCGTACTGGATCATTTTCAGGAATAAAGTCACCGATGCAGTGAGGAAAAAGAAGAGAATCGTTCTGATTGTAAGATTTATATACTACCTTTGCCATGTCAAGAAGGTTGAGTTTATGTTTGATTTCGCACTTCTAATAT
>JAFZGK010000057.1 GCA_017555445.1 Bacteroidales bacterium | reverse complement strand
GGTTGTTACCGATGCCGAGGAATCCCATCATCTCAACGTGTGCTGGAACTGATGAAGAACCTGCGAACTGTGCGTCTGAGTGCATACGACCCATAGTGTCAGTCATACCGTATGAAGCAGGACCGGCAGCCATGTTGTCTGGGTGAAGTGTACGACCTGTACCACCACCTGATGCTACTGAGAAGTAAGGCTTACCAGCGAGTACGCGCTCCTTCTTGTATGTACCAGCTGTCGGGTGCTGGAAACGTGTAGGGTTTGTTGAGTTACCAGTGATTGATACGTCAACACCCTCGTGCCACATGATAGCTACACCCTCGCGAACGTCGTCAGCACCGTAGCAGTTAACCTTAGCGCGTGGACCGTCGCTGTAAGCGATGCGGCGTACCTCCTTAAGCTCGCCAGTGAAGTAGTCGAACTCAGTCTGTACATATGTGAAACCGTTGATACGTGCGATGATCTGAGCTGCGTCCTTACCAAGACCGTTGAGGATCACGCGAAGCGGCTCCTTACGTACCTTGTCAGCCTTAGCTGCGATCTTGATAGCACCCTCTGCTGCAGCGAATGACTCGTGACCTGCGAGGAATGCGAAGCACTTTGTCTCCTCACGGAGAAGCATAGCTGCGAGGTTACCGTGGCCGATACCAACCTTACGGTCGTCAGCTACTGAACCAGGGATACAGAATGCCTGAAGACCGAGACCGATAGCCTCAGCTGCCTCAGCAGCGTTCTTGCAGCCCTTCTTGATTGCGATAGCGCAACCAACAACGTATGCCCACTTTGCGTTCTCGAAGCAGATTGGCTGAGTCTCCTCACATGTCATATAAGGATCAAGACCATACTGATCGCAGATTGCGTTTGCCTCCTCGATAGAAGCGATACCGTTCTCGTTGAGAACTGCGAGGATCTGGTTAATACGACGATCCTGGCTTTCGAATTTTACTTCTCTAATCATTTTGTCTTTCCTCCTTATTATTCGTGACGTGGGTCAATATACTTAACTGCACCAGCCTCCTCAGTGAAGCGGCCGTATGTTCCTGTTACCTGCTTGAGAGCCTCATTAGCGTCAACGCCCTTCTTGATGAGGTCCATGAAGCGTCCGAGGTGTACGAACTGGTAACCGCAGATCTCGTCGTTCTTGTCGAGAGCAAGAGTCTTGATGTAACCCTCAGCCATCTCGAGGTAACGAGGACCCTTAGCGAGTGTACCATAAAGAGTTCCAACCTGTGAACGGAGACCCTTTCCGAGGTCTTCGAGACCAGCACCGATCATGAGACCACCCTCAGAGAAAGCTGACTGAGTACGTCCGTAAACGATCTGGAGGAAGAGTTCGCGCATTGCAGTGTTGATAGCGTCGCAAACGAGGTCAGTGTTAAGAGCCTCAAGGAGAGTCTTGCCAGGGAGGATCTCAGAAGCCATAGCTGCTGAGTGAGTCATACCTGAACATCCGATAGTCTCAACGAGAGCCTCCTGGATGATACCTTCCTTCACGTTAAGAGTAAGCTTACATGCACCCTGCTGAGGAGCGCACCAGCCGATACCGTGTGTAAGGCCTGAGATGTCAGTAATCTGCTTTGATTTTACCCACTTTCCTTCCTCAGGAATTGGAGCTGGACCGTGGTTAGGGCCCTTCTTTACGCAGCACATCTGCTGCACTTCGTGTGAATAAACCATAATAGTACTATTGTTTTATAAAACGTGTTGTCAAATCCACGCAAAGATAATAATTTTTCTGAAAGGGGAATGAATTACATTCATTATATTTGCAAAGAATCCCGGTCGGACGGGAATGAATCTGATGACAGATAGAAATGGGTAAATTCAAGATAGATTCGGAATATAAGCCGTCAGGCGACCAGCCGTCGGCGATTCAAGGCATATGCGAAGCCCTCAATGGCGGAGTTGATTCTGTCACCCTTCTTGGTGTGACAGGATCAGGCAAGACGTTTACAATGGCGAACGTCATAGAGAAGCTCCAACGTCCGGCCCTGATCCTCAGCCACAACAAGACCCTTGCCGCACAGCTCTATGGCGAGTTCAAATCGTTCTTTCCGAATAACGCCGTCGAGTACTTCGTATCATATTACGACTACTATCAGCCGGAGGCTTATCTTCCCGTCACCGACACATATATCGAGAAGGACCTGAGCATCAATGACGAGATCGAAAAGCTCAGACTCAGTGCAGCATCGTCACTTCTTTCGGGAAGAAGAGATGTAATTGTGATTTCCAGTGTATCATGTCTTTACGGTATAGGAAATCCGGAAGACTTCCACACCCAGACCGTCCATGTCAAGAGGGGAGAGCAGAGAAGCATGACGCGCCTTCTCTACCAGCTTGTGGATGCTCTTTACAGCCGCACCGAAGTGGAATTCAAGCGAGGTACATTCAGGGTAAGAGGTGACTCTGTCGACGTCTTCGTCGGTTATGGTGACAATGCAGTCAGGATCGAATTCTTCGGCGACGAAGTTGAGGTGATATCTATCATAGATCCGCTCACAGGAGCTTTCATTGAGGAGATCGATGAGATATCCATCTACCCTGCCGGCAATTTCGTCACTTCAAAGGAACGTACCAACAAGGCCATCAGCATGATCCAGGACGATATGGTGGCTCAGTGTGAATACTTCAATGAGATAGGCAAGCACCTCGAGGCGAAGAGACTCAAGCAGCGAGTTGAATATGATCTTGAGTTCATCAAGGAAATGGGCTATTGCCCTGGAATCGAGAACTATTCGAGGTATTTCGATGGACGTACTGAAGGAATGCGCCCGTTCTGTCTGATAGACTATTTCCCTAAGGACTTCATAACATTCATTGATGAAAGCCACGTGACCCTTCCTCAGATCAGGGCCATGTATGGTGGCGACCACTCAAGAAAGTCCGTACTTGTCGACTACGGATTCAGACTTCCGGCAGCTGCGGATAACCGTCCGCTCAAGTTCGAGGAGTTCGAAGCTATCACAGGACAGAAGGTGTTCGTTAGTGCAACACCTGCAGACTATGAACTTCAGAAGTCGGAAGGCCTTGTGGTTGAACAGGTTGTACGTCCGACCGGTCTGCTTGATCCTCCTATCGAAGTCCGCCCTACAAAGAATCAGGTGGATGACCTTCTCGAGGAGATCAGAAGGAGGGAAGAACTTGACGAGAGAGTCCTTGTCACCACTCTTACAAAGAGGATGGCTGAGGAGCTCGAAAAATATTTCACAAAGATGGGAGTCCGCTGCCGTTATATCCACTCCGACGTAGATACGATGGAGCGCGTGGAAATCATCGAAGACTTCAAGAACGGACTCTTCGATGTTCTCGTAGGTGTCAATCTCCTGAGAGAGGGACTTGACATCCCGACAGTGTCATTGGTGGCTATCCTCGATGCAGATAAGGAGGGATTCCTCCGCAGCGGCAGAGCCTTGACTCAGACTGCTGGACGAGCAGCAAGAAACGTCAACGGACTGGTCATCATGTATGCAGACACCATCACCGATTCGATGCAGCAGACCATATATGAGACGGACCGTCGTCGTACAAAGCAGATGGAATACAATAAGTTGCATGGAATCACGCCGACGCAGGTTTCGGTCAAGAAGAATGTACTTCTGGAAGAGGCGGAGGTCAAGCAGCGCAATCCGCGACTCGCCAATACGGTCAACGGAAGAGTCAGTGCACCGAACTCATACGACGATCCTACATATATCCCTGACCCTACAGACCTCGGACGAGGCAGCGTGAGCGTAGGACTCGGACACGATTCCAAGAGAGAGTCCAACTCGGCGTATGTCGACGGATATCTTCAGGCAGACCTTGCGGCAGTCCTTCAGGATCCGGTCATCCGCTCGATGTCACGAGAGCAGGTAGAGAAGGCTGTGGAGCAGGCAAAGCGCAACATGCAGAAAGCCGCAGCAGACCTCGACTTCCTCGCCGCAGCAAAATACCGCGACGAAATGTGGGCCCTCCAGCAATACCTGAAAGTCTGGAAAGTATAGCATTTATATATACAGCGACCGCTGTATATAGTTGTAACGGGCCTATTTGCAGACCATGATGTCCAGAATCATATTGTCGGTGTTCTGCATACCGACAGAGCCGATACGGCCAAGATTCTGAATAGTCTTCTCGATGTCCTTTTCGATGATACCGTCATGCTCAGAGATACAGAGGTTTTCACGAGCAAGTACAGCTGACTGAAGTGCGCTGGACACTCCTGACGCAACCTTCATCGCACAACCTACCTTTGCACCGTCGCATACCATTCCTGTTATGTTTCCGATCATGTTCTTGATGGCTGAGCAGACCTGGACATAGTCTCCGCCACGGAGATATACCAGTCCGCAGGCCGAACCTGTAGAAGCAATCACGCAACCGCAGAGAGCAGAAAGTTTTCCGAGATATCCTTTGATATGGATTGCTATCAGATGACTGAGAACCAAGGCGCGGGCAAGTCTTTCGTCATCTGTGCCATAGAATACTGAATAAGCGATCACAGGCATAGTCACTGTGATTCCCTGGTTGCCGCTGCCGGAATTGCTCATTGCAGGAAGAGTACAGCCAGCCATTCGCGCATCAGATGCAGCTGCAGTAAGTGACATGGCGTAGCTGAGGAAGTCGCTGCCGAATACCTCTTTGTTGCAGTCGAGACTGATTGCATAGCCTACTCGCAGACCATAATTGCCATTGAGACCTTCCTGAGCAAGTGCCATGTTCAGTGTACGTGATTCAAGAATGAACTTGATGTCCTCATAGGATATTGTAGATGCGAAATCAAAGATTTCACGTACTGTGAGCCCGTAGTCGAGGGTTGTCTTTCCTTCGGATGTTGCAGTTCCTTCAGAATTGCTTCTGTCTGAAAGAGCGCATCCATCGAAACCTGTCTCCACAATGCTGTCGTGATTGTCCTCGATCACAGCATATGCCTTATGACCGTCGCATGTGATGACAGCTGCTTTCACATAGAGCTTATGGTCTGTTTCAGCGATGCCGACAGTGACTGTCTTGGCTTCGACCATATCCTTTGCATGAGCAATCGACTTGTCGTCAAGGTCATTGAGAACCTCAAGGCCATATGATGACTTTCCGCACACGGCTCCCAATGCAGAAGCGATATGGAGGCCTACCATGCCCGTGCCAGGTATGCCTACACCCATTCCGTTCTTGAGGATGTTTCCGCTGACATTGATCTCAATCCTGTAGTCTGAATCCATTCTCCATGAGGGATCCACAGAGCATTTTTCTTCAATGATCTCCATTGCCTTTGCCACAGCAAGGGCTACGGCTATCGGTTCAGTACAGCCAAGTGCCGGCTTAACTTCTTTATGAATCAATTCGATGATCTCGGCTTCGCGTGCTGTCATTTCTCAAAAAATTCTAAGGTTATGGTTATTATATCATCTATATTCTGTTCATCACGTAGAGTCTCGACAGGGAAGCCCAGACATACAGTCCTGTAGCCGTCGCCTTCGAAGCATACTCCCGCAGAAATTCCTGTGTCTGCATATCTCAGGACAGTCTTTCCATTTTTTGATGACGGAACGATTCCGTCCGGGCTCTCGACGCTGTAAACATCCTCATTAGGCTCATTATGGAAACTGTATTTACCGAATGATGCCAGAGCATTGCTCACGCCTCTGACTTCTGCACGACGCGTCGATGTGTTGCTCATCCATTTATAACCGAGCACTCCGCTCGCAAATTTAATGGATTTTTCTTTGAAAACACTGTCGACCTGCACAGGATAGACGCTGTCCCAGATGTCTGTGCCGATATAGGCTCCGCTGACTAATACGTTTCCTCCGCCGGAGGTGAATGCCTTCAATGCATCCTGCATTCCAGAAGAGAATACTGTATATTTCTGCTGCATTCCGCTTCCGACTGTTGTTGTGACCTGCTTTCCGCAGATTAGGTCAACTGTCCATGCACCGGAGCGGAAGGTCGAATCCTGGACGAAGGTCTCGTTGCTGCATGAGTAGAAAGGATATCCTGCCTTGAGCATAGACTTGCCATGTACTGATGCGTAGTCGAATGTATTGCCTGCTATGATTTCGCCGGCGCGATCCATGTCTGATGCTCCGAATCCGGGATTGTCATCATCCAGCCATTCAAGTCCGCGGTTGAACTGGTACATGTCTCCGATATATGCAATGTCCTCTATGTAAGGCACTCCGCTGTCGATCCTGTTGTTGAAGCCTGCATAGGCAGGTGTGTCAACGAAGGCAGGAGCGCTGACTCTGTCGAAGTTGTTTACGACCAGTACTTTCCTGTCAAGACCTCCTTCTGCAGGACGGCCGATGCTGACGGTTTCTGATTCAAAGCTGCGGCCGCCGTCATTATATGCCGAGATTCTGAAGCTGTAGACATGTCCCGGATGTATCAGTACTTCTGTTGATAGTCTGTCTCCATTACGCTTGATATCCTTAATCTTCATGCCTCGGTCAAAACCACCGTCGTTCACTCTCGTGTGAAGCAAATATCCTGACGGGTCTGCAGTAGGTTCAAGAGGGTCTGTTGCAGGCTTCCAGCTGATTATTGCCTTGGTTCCATCAGGGCTGAAGGCAACACCGACAGACTCTACAGGAAGAGGCTGCACCATGTAAGGCGTTCCGTATCTGCTGCTCAGATATTTCAGCATTCCTTTGTATACAGCACGTGATGCAGCGAAACGGAATGAAGGATCGAGACCGTATTTCATGTCTGCGAAATTCTGATGCGAGAGCAGTTCAAGGAGCATGGAAGGAGATGAAGGAGTGCGGGATTCGCGATAGCTTCTGTCCCATACGGAACGTCTGCTCCAGAGGGAATCGAACTGGACCTGTATATCGTTGACTATCTGGCTCTGGACCATGTCAGCGAAATCACGTGATGTTGTTCTGCTTTCCCCGTTCGGAAGGACTCTCTTGTTCTCGGAAAGTGAGGTGTAGATGGCCAGCGTTCCGACAATGGAGTCGCCAGGAGTCACACCTGCGTCCGAGTGGAATCCGAGGGTGAGGTCTACAGGAATCTTCAGACCTCCCTTTGTGGAAGGATTCATGCGGGAACCGCGGCTTATCCATTCGACCCAGTCTCCACGTGACATATAGTCATCCTTGTAGTCGTCCTTGTCTTCATTCTGGCTGAAGATTGTGGAATCAGCTCCTGCCCACTGGAGCCAGTAACGCGCACCTTCCGCAGAGCGTGCATATCCTGAGACTGATGCCTCAGAAACTACTGATACTGAATCTTCAGGTGCTGTCCATACCTTGCGTGCTATGTTGCCCATTCCTCCTCCGAAGCGTACGGCATCTGCTGTCACGACATTGCCTGCAGTGAACTTATATCCTTCGGGTGTCCTGTTGTCAAGTGTGACCGAGCCTTCAGTGCCTTCACCAAATTCGAATGTGCCGAGATATATCCATGTGCCACCTCCCATCTTCTGGTTCACGATGAAGCGGGTGCTTCCGCCAAGGTGGTTCACTGTATAACATGCTGCAGATGAGCTGTTTGGAAGACTCTTGTACGAGACATATACCGCATATTCTCCTCGTGAAGGAATCTCTGGTATCCATTCAGTGGAAGCAATGCCGGATTTTGCGAATGTCGCAACGGTCTCTGCCATCCTGGCTGTTCCCATTGTGAACGGATTCTCCACTCCTGTATATGTCTGCTGAAGATCTGCGAAACCTGTACCTGCATCCTTCCAGTTTCCTCCTTCCATATGATCGCCACGTCCGCGGAGACCGCCTCCAAGGTCTACAGGTCCCTCTGTGATCCAGCTGCTGTCATTGTCGACCACTACCTCATTTTTCTGAATGTCCCTTTCACGAGGCATGAGAATGTATGCTCCTGCATTTTCAAGCATAGGTGCAAGGTAGGGGAGGACGTAGCTCTGGGTGTACATGTCTTCTACTGTCTGGAAGAGGGTCGCTCTCTGCCATTCCCATCTGTCGAGCCCCTGCTCGAAATATCTTCCGTGGCTATGCCAGAGGACTATATGTCTGCCGCTCAATCCTTTGTCATATCTGTCGCTACCAAGCTCATATACCATACCCCTCTTGTCTGATGGTTCCTTCACCCTATGTCGCGACTCGGATGGAGATCCGTCATTCCCGATACGTGGGGTCACGAACTTGTCCAGAGACACCCTGTCGCAATAGATCTGTCCTAACTTCTGCTTTTCATAACCTTCTGGAAAAAGGTCCTTGAGTGTGTTCTTGAACCATTGAGGATCACCCTTGTACCATGGATAGTCTCCGAGAGTACGGGTGAAATAGAAATCCAGTGTGCTTCCGCGCTTCATGACGGCTTTGAGAGCGAGCGGTTCCACATGACCGACCTCTGTCCTTTCGCGAAGAAGGGTATCGAGTGCGGCGCATACCGGCTTGAAGTCCTCCACGATCTTGCTCTGTCCCCATGCAGCTGCGGAAATTATGAGGAATATGTATGTTATAATAAGTCTTTTCATCTTTTTCTGAATGCGATTTGAACAAGGACGACTGCTGTACCTGCAGCTATTCCTATCGAGTCTGCGTAAAAGTCGGCAATCTCATATGACCTGTAGTCTGTCAGACTCTGGATCTGTTCTGTGCCATATGCCAGTCCAAGGCCAAGGATTGCGAGCACCGCCATGATAATGAGCTCCCTCCATGCTGAGGCATTGTAAGGATGGAATGTCTGGAATGCAAGGACCGGATATGGCGCGAACATGCAGAAGTGAACCAGCTTGTCTGTCGGTATGCCGAAGAGCGTGAACTGGACGTCAGGTACGCTGTCAGTCTTCATGAAGCATAGAAAGGCCAGTGCGGCGATGTAGATGCAGAAGAGCACTGTCATTATGGTCTTGATGCGTGTCCTCATCGTCTTATAACGTCTGCATGTCATGAAGTTTCCTGTAATATCCGTTGAGAGCGATCAGCTCGTCATGACGACCCCTCTCTACAATCCTTCCTTCGTGAAGCACGCAGATCTCGTCGGCATTTCTGATGGTAGAAAGTCTGTGGGCTATCACTATGGTTGTCCTTGATGAGGTAAGTCTGTCAAGTGCCTCCTGTACGAGCTTCTCTGATTCCGTATCAAGAGCTGAAGTGGCCTCGTCGAGAATGAGGATTGCAGGATTCTTGAGTATGGCGCGTGCGATGCTTATTCTCTGTCGCTGTCCGCCTGAAAGCTTGCCGCCTCTGTCTCCGATGTTTGTCTGATAACCTTCCTCCTTCTCCATGATGAAGTCGTGGGCGTTGGCGATCTTTGCAGCAGCCACCACCTGCTCCATTGTGGCATCCTCCACCCCGAAGGCTATATTGTTGAAAATAGTGTCATTAAAGAGGATAGCCTCCTGGTTTACGTTTCCGATAAGGCTTCTGAGTCCCTTTATCTTGAGGTCGCGGATATCAGTTCCGTCAAGTGTGATCGAGCCGCTGCACGCGTCGTAGTAACGTGGGATAAGGTCTGCAAGAGTCGATTTACCTGATCCGGACTGACCGACCAGAGCCACCGTCTTGCCCTTAGGTATGGTAAGGTCGATGTCATGAAGGACTTCCTTGCCCTCCTCATAACTGAAGCATACGTTATTGAATCTGATGCTGTCCTCGAATCCCTCCGGTGACTTGGCGTCAGGAATTTCCTTGATGTCGTTCACTGCGTTCATAATCACGTCGATACGCTCGATTGACGCAAGACCCTTAGGGATGTTGTAGCTTGCCTTTGAGAACTCCTTGAGAGGACCGAGAACGCTGTAGAGGATTACCATGTAGTAGATGAATGTCGGTGCGTCGATCGGCGCGTTCTCACGAAGGATGAGCGTGCCTCCGAACCAGAGGACGATCATGATCATAACTGATCCGAGGAATTCACTTACAGGATGCGCAGATGCCTGGCGTACAGCGACTTTCGCAGAAGCCCTGCGGTACTGGTTGGCTGTAGTCGTGAATCTTTCCTTCATCTTGTCCTCTGCAATGAAGGCCTTGATGACGCGAAGTCCGCCGAGTGTCTCGTCAAGCTGCGCCATTGTCTCGCTCCATTTCTCCTGAGCCTCAAGCGACTTTCTCTTGAGCTTCTTGCCTATCGCGCTCATGCCCCATGCCATGAGAGGGACTACTGTGACTGTGAACAGGGTGAGCTCCCAGCTGAAATATATGAGTGCGGCAAAATAACAGATGATGAGGATAGGATTCTTGATCAGCATGTCCAGAGAGCTGACGATAGAATATTCGACCTCATTCACGTCGCCGCTCATTCTTGCGATGATGTCACCCTTCTTCTGCTTCGAGAAGAATCCCATAGGGAGACTTAGAAGCTTGTTGTAGACCATTGTCCTGATGTCGCGGACGATGCCTGTCCTGAGAGGTACCATGACTGCCGAAGATGCAAAATAGCATGAAGTCTTAAGCAGGGTCATGAGGCCGAAGACGCAGCCGAGGATGAGAAGCGTGGTGGATCCGCCCCAGATGTCTATCAGTCTGCCCACTCCGTAATAGAGGTTGTTCATGAGCTGCTCCTTGCTTGGAAGACCGTTCCATGGCATGAACTCATAGACGTTCGTATCCATCTCGAACAGGATGTTCAGGATAGGTATGAGAAGGGAGAATGAGAATATGTTGAATACGGCGGACAGAAGGTTGAGCGCAACCGATCCTACTAGGTATTTCTTATATGGTGCGGCAAATCGCTTTAGGACTTTCCAGAATGCTTTCATTTGTCAATGTTTATCACGCAAATATAAGCATAATATCGGAATTATAACATATGGTCAAGCCAGTGATAGATGAGATAAATCCTCTTTTTAAGCACTTCCATATCAAGGTTCTCGACTGTGTCCCACATTTTGTTCGTGTTCATCGTGATTCCCGATGTGAAGAGTACTGCAGGAATCTTGTTCTGGACGAACACCTTCTGGTCTGAAAGCGTGTAGAACACCTCTGTGAAGTTCTTGCTGCCATAATAATCCAGAGCTATGTCCATGTACAGTCCGTAGTTCCTGTTGCAGTATTCGAGCAGATCCTGGTCAGGGCGCTTGAGCGAATGTGTTCCGAGCATGATCAGGTAGTCCGGTCTGTGCTTGTGCAGGGGAGCGAGGGTGCTTCCTACCTGGTCGATATTGACCATGAGAGAAATCTTTTCGGGAGTGATGACCGCTCCGGTAACCGGGTCATGCAGTTCTCCGTCCTTTATCATACGCCATAGTGCCTGGGAGCCGGCCATGCTCAGCTCCTTTGCATCAAATGCAACGAATATGATGTTGCTCTCATAGCCTTTTCCGAGCGTCCTCATGCTGGAGAACATCTGCGCCAGGCTGAGCATTGCAGTCACACCGGATGCGTTGGCGTCAGCTCCTGGATAGATTCTTCCGTCCAGCATTCCGAGATGGTCATAATGAGCACCTACGATGACATATCTGTCACGCGGGGTCTTGAGAGAACCCGGAAGCATGCCTATGATGTTGTGACCTATATGTCCGTGACCGGCAAAGAAATGCTTCGTGTATGTACTGTCGATCTTGAGCAGTCCTGTCTTTCTGAACTCCCTCTCGATCCAGAATGCAGCCTCCTTGCTGGCTCTCGAGCCTGTGCCGCGTCCCTGACATATGGTGTCGGAGAGGAATGTGACGTGTCTTTCGAGCTTCTTTTCCCATATAAGGTTCTTTGCTGCAGAATGTTGCGCTATGCTGCCCTCCTGAGCATACGACACCATGCATACAAAGAAAGCCATGATGCTGATCATGACTGATTTCATAGATTTTTTTCTTCTTTTTATCTGCATGGGCGCAATAAATGTGTATCTTTGTCGTTTGGCTTCGAAAAACGGAGGCCAAAAATAGACAAAATTACTCATAACAGGAAATAAATATGCATAAAGCCTTGAAACTGATTTTAGCTGTGGTTCTGCTTCTGGGAGCGGGAGTGCAGGGACTTTATGCACAGTACGACAAGGATGTCTTCTATATGAGAGGCCGTCAGGCCCTGTCAGAGGGCAGGTATTCCACTGCCATAGAGAATTTCAACATCCTTGCCCGTCTCGATACAGCCGACTACTGGAACTATTTCTTCAGAGGTATTGCGAAATACAATCTCGGTGACATCCGCGGCGCGAAGAACGACTTCGACAGATCCGTAAGGATAAATCCTGTATTCACCAACGGATATCATTACAGGGGCATCACCAGCAGCCGTTTCGGTGACTACGAGGCTGCTTTGGATGACCTGCAGCATGCCATTGACCTCCGTCCAGGCAATATGGGTCTGTATTTCAGCCGTGGAGTGACCTACTTCCTCGCGCAGCAGTTCGACAAGGCTGTCAAGGACTTTGACAAGTATATCAGAAAGGAGCCGAAGGACCCGTCAGCTTTTCTCAACAGAGGAGCTACGCATCTTTTCCTCGGTGATACGCTCAAAGCATACGAAGACTATAACAAGGCTATCAAGCTTGACCGTTTCGACCCGGAAGGTTATGTCCGCAGAGGCCGTCTATATGCTACGCAGGGTGATTATGAGAACGCTATCGCTGACATGGACAAGGCAATCGAGCTTGATTCGACCAACACCCTTGCGTATTTCAACAGAGCGGTGATGTACTATGAGCAGATGATGTACAATGAGGCGATGGCTGACCTGAACAGGGTGCTTCGTGACGAACCCGGCAATGCCCTGACCTTGTACAACAGAGCCTTGATCAGCGCTCAGCTGGGTGCGTATGAGGATGCTCTCGCAGACTTGGACAGAGTCCTGAACATCAATCCTGAAAACGTGCTCGCATATTTCAACAGGGCATCTGTATTCATAGAACTCGGCATGTACCGCAATGCCTTGGAGGATTACGATAAGGCAATCGAACTTTATCCTGACTTCGCAAAGGCGTATATGAACAGGGCATATGTCAAGAACCTGCTGGGTAATCAGAAGGATTCGAAGAAGGACTACGATATAGCTCAGCAGAAAGTGCGCGAGTACCGGGAGAAGAATATCACGGATGCCGGTTCATTCGCAGATACGACAAAGAAATACAGTTCTCTGCTTACTTTCGATGCGGAATTCGCTCAGAAGGATTTCGATGACGAGCTTCTTCAGCACAGGGATATCGACATCAGGCTCCGTCCGCTTTACAAGTTCGTCCTGACCGGAGAGAAGACAAATGCCAACTATGCTCTTTCACGCAGGTATGAGAATGCCTTGATAGACAGGTTCGAAGCAATGATGCCTGTCGGCATATCTGTCCTTAATCACGAAGTGGCCTTGAGTGAAGAGGCTCTTATGGATGTGGAGAAGGCAGCCTGGTCATCTCCTGATCCTTCAGCAGACGACCTTTTCATGAGGGCTCTTTATGAGAATTCATCCAAGCTTTTCAACTCGTCTCTCAACTATTACACTCAGGCAATAGAAGAGGCATCCGAGGAAGAGGGAGTCGATCAGCTTTATGAAGGCTTCTATCATGTGAACAGGGGAGTGCTTCGTGCGGAGATGATTGATTTCATTTCATCGATAGAAAACAACGTACAGGTGCTTTCTATGGATGATACAGGTACGACACGTGCCAGGGTAAGGGATCAGGTGACCCGTCAGTATGACTACAGCGAGGCGATAGATGACATGAAGGCAGCACAGGAGATTGTTCCTGACATACCGTACATCTATTACAACCTCGGAAACCTCTACTGCCTGTCATCCGAGCATATCAATTCTATTGAAAACTACACAAAGGCCATCGAGCTTTATCCATATATGGGAGACGCTTATTTTAATCGTGGCCTTGTGCTTATATATTTGAAAGACAAGGAGAAAGGCTGTATTGACCTTTCTCGTGCGGGCGAGCTGGGCATCCAGGACGCCTATAGTGTGATCAATAAATATTGTGAAGAAGATGAATAAAGCTATCATATTCGATATGGGCGGCGTCCTTGTGGACCTTGATATCGAGGGATGCAAGGATACGTTCAGACGTGAGCTGGATTATTCAAAAATTGATGAGATCATCGATCCATGCCATCAGAAGGGCATCTGGGGAGATCTTGAGGAAGGTGTTCTTTCTGCAGACGAGTTTCGCAGGATTGTTCTTGAGGAATCCCGTCCGGGAACTACAGCTCAGGATGTGGATGAGGCGATGGCGAAGATTCTGGTGGGGATAGCTCCGTACAAGGC
Source organism: Bacteroidales bacterium (assembly GCA_017555445.1). The sequence goes on along the minus strand of JAFZGK010000057.1, from coordinate 26,570 downwards.
TGAACTCCTGAAGAAGATGTCGGAGCGTTACGACCTTTATATGCTCAGCAACAATAATGCGATCTGCCTTCCATATTCATCAGCTATGTTTACAGAGGCAGGTGTCCCTCTTGCATCGACTTTCATCAGATGTTTCATGTCGTTTGAAATGAAGGCGCTCAAGCCTTCTGCAGACTTCTATAAGAGAGTCATCTCCGAAATCGGACGTCCTGCAGAAGAACTTCTTTTCATTGATGATTCTCAGGTGAATGTGGACGCTTCGATTGCAGCAGGACTTCCTGCAATCTATTATAAACCTGGCACAGACCTTTCTGCACTTCTTGCAGAAGTTCTTCAGGATGAGTCATTAAAAGTGGAGGGCAGCTGCTGATGGTAAAGTTCATGAGTCTTTCCAGCGGAAGCTGCGGCAACTGCTATTACCTTGGAAATGAGAAAGGCGGAATCGTCATCGATGCCGGCGTAAGCCTTCGTCGTCTTAAGAAGGTCCTTCAGGAATATGATATGTCCATGGACTCGTTTTCTGCTGTCCTTGTGACACATGACCACCTTGACCACATTCGCCATCTCGGTTCGTTCTGCAAGAGACTTGCAAAGCCGGTATATACTACAGAGACAATTCATAATGCTCTTGCACGTCATACATTCACTGCACCGACTATCGGACCGTGCCGCAAGGTACTTGAGGAAGGGGAGTGGAACCAGGTCGGAGACTTCAGGGTAAGATATTTCGTAGTGCCCCATGACGCGACCCAGACCGTAGGATATGCTATCGAGTTTGATGGTTATAAGTTCGTGATAATGACAGATATAGGTCGTATGACTGATGAGGCGGTCGAGTTCGCCCGTCAGGCTCATACGGTGGTTGTCGAGTCCAATTACGACATGGATATGCTTATGCAGGGACCATACACCTACGAACTGAAGATGCGTATCGTCCAGGGCTGCGGACATCTTTCAAACGACGAGTGTGCAAGTGCCATCAAACGATTCTGGCATCCGGGTCTCCGCAACATATTCCTCTGCCATCTGAGCGAGAACAACAATACCCATGACCTCGCATACCGTTGCTCTGTCAAGGCTCTCTATGAGATAGGTGTGGCTCCGGGCACAGTGTCGTTGCGATGTCTGCCACGACAGTACCCTTCACCGCTATTCTCGCTCTGATGATGATTAAATAATAAAATTATTTAACTTTGCGGACTGTGTCCTAAACATGATACCATGAAACGTAGAAACAGAGATAAGAAACCGTCGCTGAGAAAGAGGGTCTTTTTCAGCCTTGGTTCATTGGCGGTGATACTTCTCGTGTCAGGACTTATCACAATTCTTGAATATCGAAGAATGAGCGACTATGTGTCCGAGCTCATCGCGTCAAACATACACAGCATCAATCTTTCGCAGAAGCTTTCAGATTTGACCCAGGAGTATAATCATCAGATGCTTGCTGTGGTTGTACAGAATGATATATCAAAGATGCCGGAGTTTGATATCGATTCGTTCAGCGCTCAGGCTGATTCTCTCAGAAGTACCTTCACATCCCAGCAGGGTCTTCCTATGCTGGACTCTGTGGTAACTTCCTTTGATGCGTTCGTAAAGACTTCACTCATGTTCGATGAGGTCTTTCTTGCAGACACCGTCAATACCGGTGAATGGTTCTTCGGAAGCCTTCAGCCTGAATACAACGATCTGATTCATGATTTGGGAGCTCTCAGTGAGGTTATCCATGGTGAATTGAAGGAGAATTCGGAAAACTTCGACGAGGGTTTCTACCGAAGCATCATGCCAGGCGTCGTTTCTGTCGGAGCCGGTATCATGCTCATCTTCCTCCTTTTCTATTTTGCAATGTCTAACTATGTCAATCCTATCTGCAGGATGTCGGACGGCATAGACCAGTATAGACTTACAGGTCACAGATATTCCGGAAGTTTCGAAGGAGATGACCAGCTTGCGAACATCAATTCGGGTATCACCGAACTTATGGAAGAGAACGTAGAGCTGAAGAAAAGAATCAAGTTGCTTAAGGATGAACGTTAGGTCAATATCAACAAATGTCGGAAAGGCACTTCTTGTGAGCGCCTTTTTCATGTTCATATCCATCATCATATCCGTGGTGAATGGATTGGATTCGGCATTTACACCTCTTCTGATCAGCTTCATCATCACTCTCCTCGTAGGTTCTTTCCCTTTTATCTTCGTGAAGAAGGCAGCCCCTCTGACCATGAAGGACGGATTTATCACCATCGTGGTGGCATGGGTCCTCTCATTTGTCTTCGGCATGCTTCCTTATGTTCTCTGGGGAGGAGAATTCACTCTTATGAATGCCTGGTTTGAAAGTGTTTCGGGTTACACGACTACAGGCGCCACAATTCTCAATGACATAGAGGCCCTTCCGGACAGTCTTCTTTTCTGGCGTTCGTCGACCCATTATATCGGCGGTCTCGGAGTTGTGGTCTTCCTGCTGCTTGTAATGCCTGATGCCAGTCCGTACCGATTGAAACTTACCAATATGGAGATGTCGTCACTCTCCAAGGAAGGATATAAATACCGTTCATCCAAGGTAATCAGAGTCATTGTAACTGTTTACGTAGGACTGACATTGACTGCGACTCTTTCTCTTTGGGCAGCAGGAATGCCGTTCTTTGATGCTGTGAATCATGGATTCAGCATTGCAGCGACAGGTGGCTTCAGTACAAAGAATCTGTCGATTGGATATTTCAATTCCGATGTGATCAACATTGTTGCAATGATATTCATGACTGTGTGCGCCATGCATTTCGGTCTTATCTATGCGGTATTTGCTACCAGATCTCTCAAACCGCTCAACAACACAGTTGTAAAATATTATATCAGCTCGATCATAGTTGTGTCCCTTGTGATCATGTTCTCACTTATCAGTCAGGGTGGATATGAATCATGGGGCAGGGCTTGGCTTGATGCTTCATTCAATGTGGTCAGTTATATGACTACAACCGGTTTTGCAACATGTGACAATTCAACCTGGCCATTCATAGCCGGAGTAATGCTTATGCTCGTCGCAGTGCAGTGTGGCTGTTCAGGTTCAACTACGGGTGGTCTGAAGGTAGATCGAATAGTCATTTCATTGAAATCCATCAGCAGCGAGATCCGCAAGAGACTTCATCCTTCTGCTGTGTCCCAGGTGAGTATGAGCGGACATAAGATGGCGGATAGTGCAGTAAGCTCTGTTTTCTTATATATTGTAGTCTATGTGATGGTGATAATCGTATCCATATTCATTGTCACTCTTTGCGGTTCAGAGCCCGTCGAGGCGATATCCGGTGTCATTTCATCTTTAGGCAGTGTCGGTCCTGGTCTCGGAGATGTCGCTTCACTTGACAATTATTCGCTTCAGCCTGAACTTTCCAAGTTTGTCTATACTGTAGACATGTTCCTCGGCCGTATCGAGATATTCCCTGTCCTTGTTGTTGCTGCGATGATATTTAAGAGGGGAAGGTAATGGGCAGTGCTGATTTCTTATACAAGGGTTTTCTGTCACGTCTGAAGTTTGAGCCTACATCATGTCAGGATTCGCTGTTGCGCAAGGTAGCTGACTTCATAAGTGATGACGATGACATCATGATTGTCAACGGATATGCAGGTACGGGCAAGACTACTGCCATCTCTGCGGTGATATCCGTCATGAAGGAGTACAAGACCAAGTGTGTGCTGCTTGCTCCTACAGGCCGTGCAGCCAAGGTCCTCTCTTCCTATGCGGGTCAGCCTGCATTCACTATCCATAAACATATATACCGTCAGAAATCTGTTGGCGGAGACGGCTTCGGCCAGTTCTCTCTCGTGCCAAACAAGGATAAGGAAACACTTTTCATCGTTGATGAGGTGTCACTGATAGGAATAGATGCCGGTCAGCAGCAGTCAAGCACTGCTTTCGGCACAGGCAATCTTCTTGAGGACCTGATCACATTCGTACGCACAGGTACAGATTGCAAGGTCATCCTCATCGGAGACTCAGCACAGCTGCCTCCGATAGGTCTGGATGCCTCGCCAGCTCTTTCGAAGGATTATATGTCCATGATGGGCGGGACCGTATTCGCTCAGCTGAGTACAGTTGTCCGTCAGCAGAAGGAGTCAGGTATCCTTTATAATGCGACCCTGATAAGGCAGCTTATCAGTGAATTGGATTATGGTCCGGGTTCTATAGATATATGTGATCTTGGGCTGGAGACTATACCTTTCGACGACGTGGAGAGGGTGAAGGGTGGAGATCTCATAGAGAAGATAGGTGATGCCTATTCTGCTTATGGTGAGGATGATACGGTCATACTTTGCCGATCTAACAAGCGTGCGATCAAATATAATCTGGGCATCCGCTCCACTGTGCAGTTCAAGGAGGAAAGACTTGTCCGTGATGATAAGCTCATGATTGTGAAGAATTGTTATCAGTTCGTTGAGAATCTGAAGAACGTTCAGTATATTGCCAACGGAGATATTGTGAAACTGCAGAAGATCTCAAAGTTCGAGGACAGATATGGACTTCATTTCGCTGAGGCACGCCTGTCGCTGCCGGACTATGATGACCAGGAGATCACAGCCAAGGTTATCCTTGATACACTTGAATCAGAGAGTGCCTCACTTACATATGAACAATCGAATCTGCTCTACCAGGGTGTGAATGAGGATTACTCACATATCAAGGGTAAGAAGAAGAGGTATGAGGAGGTGCGTGAAGACAAGTATTTCAATGCCCTGCAGCTGAAATATGCAAATGCCATCACCTGTCACAAGTCTCAGGGAGGCCAATGGAAATGTGTGTTCATCGACAATCCTTTCTGGCAGGAGGAACTTACGGTGGATGATCTGAAATGGCTGTATACGGCTTTGACGCGTGCTACGGAGAAAGTCTATCTAGTGAATTTTAAGGATGAGCTTTTTGCTGAGTAATCGATTGAAAATCAGGATTTAATAAAGATAAGATATGAAGAGATTATTGTTTGTGCTAACATTTGCAGCGATGGCTGTATGTGCTTATGCCCAGGAATTCAACAGAGTTCCTAATGCGTGGAAATGGATCAATGACAAGGAAGTGATATTCACTTATAATGGCACCTTCGCAGATGAGGCTGCGTTCGTGGTGGATGCAAAGACAGGCAAGCAGAGGACAGGTGTGAGTGCTCCTGCAAAGTATTCAGAATTTCCGGTGAAGCCGGAAGGAGCTGTGAATCTCACCTATTCTCCGGATTCAACAAAGCTCGCATTCACACGTGACAACGATCTTTATGTGGTAGAGATTGCTACCGGCAAGGAGACCCGTCTCACATATGACGGAAGCGACCTCATCCTGAACGGCTATGCTTCATGGGTTTACTATGAGGAGATTCTCGGCCGTGCATCGATGTACAGATCATTCTGGTGGTCACCAGACAGCAAGAAGATCGGTTTCTATCGTTATGACAACACAAACGTGCCTCTCTTCCCGATCTATTCGGCTTTCCCTAACCCTAAGGCAGCAGCTTCTCAGTCGCAGAGTCCTAGGGTGACTGACCTTGCACTTGGCGGAGCTCTCAGCGAGACACGTTATCCTAAGGCAGGACAGACAAATCCTGAGGTGCAGATCGGTGTGATCGATATCACTGCAGCTGAGCCGTCTGTTGTGTGGGCTGACTTCGATCCTAAGGCTGACCAGTATTTCGGAATTCCGTTCTGGGGTCCTGATTCTAAGGAATTCTTCATTTCTCATATGCCTCGACTTCAGAATACATTGAATGTATATGCTGTTTCTGTTGAGGATGGTTCGAAGAGACATGTATATAACGAGACATACAAGACCTGGATTGACTGGATCTCAGAGGTGATCTTTACAGACAAGGGTCTTTATATGGCCCGTAATTTCGAGACAGGATGGCAGCAGATATACTTCCTTTCATATGACGGTAAGGAGTTCCGTCGTCTGACTGACGGTACCAACTGGACTGTGTCCCTCGTGAGGGTTGATGAGAAGAAGGGTGATGTATATTTCATCGCAAAGCGTGATGCCACAGTACGTTCTGCTCTTTATAAGGTTGATGCAAAAGGTGTGATCACCGCTCTTACAGATCCGGCATACAATGTGGCAGGAGTCCAGTTCTCTCCAGATGGAAAGTATTTCGTCGCTTCATACTCGAATGTGACTACTCCTACCAAGGTTGCTGTCTTCTCGACTGCGGGCGGTGTAAAGTCTTCAGGTCATCAGAATGACATTGAAACAGCAAACCTTGCCAAGCCTATGGAGGTCACAAGAAAGGATGGTGGCATTCATGGAAAGGTAGTGGCTGATATGGCTGGCCCTGACTTTGACGCTTCGAAGTATGCCCTTGGCGAACTTGTGCATATCACAACACCTGACGGTTTCGTGCTCCCTGGCATGATCGTATATCCTAAGAATTTCGATCCGGCAAAGAAGTATCCGGTTCATGTTGACATCTATGGCGGACCTGACACTCCTCAGGTGCGTGACCGCTGGGCAGCTCCTAACGCTTCAAACCAGTGGTATTCCGATAATGACATCATCCAGATCACTGTTGATCCGAGAGCAGGTGGACATAACGGACGTGAAGGTCTCGATATGATCTACAAGCAGCTGACAGTCAATGAGGTGAAGGATTTCTGCTCTTGGGCTGAGTGGCTTCAGTCTCTCCCATATGTCCGTCCTGAGAAGATCGGCGTGGAAGGATTCTCATTCGGAGGTACAATGACTTCTATGCTTCTGATGAAGGCTCCGGACAAGTTCCATTACGGTATTGCCGGCGGTGGAGTTTATGACTGGGCTTTCTACGACACTCATTATACAGAGCGTTACATGGATACCCCTCAGAACAACCCTGACGGTTATAAGGCTGGTCGTGCCATGGAATATGTTTCAGGTTATCCGACCGAATATGGCAACCCTGGAGTTGATCCGGTCATGTTGAAGATCACTCACGGAACAGGTGACGACAATGTTCACCATCAGAACACTCTTCAGTTCATCGATGCACTTCACAAGCTCGGCAAGAAGTTCGACTTCATGATATATCCTGACGGAATGCACGGCTACCGAGGCTATCAGGGCAGCCACTTCCAGGCCGCCAATCAGGAATTCTGGCTCCGCTACCTCAAAGCAGAATAACCTCACAAGCTCTCTATATAACAGGAGAGTGACTACTCTGGTCACTCTCCTGTTATATTATTGTTGAATTAAATGGAGTTGCCGCCTGCGACGCGCGCCAGACCGCCTTCACTGGTTTCCTTGTAGATGCTTGGAAGGTTGTCTCCTGTCTCCTTCATCACTTCCACAACGTGGTCGAATGTCACACGGTGAAGTCCGTCTGTATATAGAGCATAGATTCCGGCGTCAAGAGCTCGTGCAGCAGCGTATGCATTTCGCTCGATGCAAGGGATCTGAACAAGACCTCCGATAGGGTCGCATGTAAGTCCTAGATGATGCTCAAGACCCATCTCTGCCGCGTACTCAATCTGTGACGGACTTCCGCCCATGAGCTGAGCAACTGCAGCTGCAGCCATTGCGCATGCAACGCCGACCTCTCCCTGACAGCCTACCTCGGCTCCGGAAACTGAAGCATTATGCTTTACGACACATCCGATAAGGCCTGAAGTTGCAAGAGCCTTCAGAATCCTCTCGTCGGTGAACTTATATCTTTCCTGCATGAAGTAGAGGATGCTCGGCATGATTCCGCATGAACCGCATGTCGGAGCGGTAACGATTGTACCTCCTGATGCATTTTCCTCACTTACGGCAAGGGCATAGGCAAACACGAGTCCTCTTGTCTTGAATGTATCGCCCTGACCGAAGGCACGTACATGATAGCTGAGTGCCTTCCTGCGGAGGTTGAGAGGACCAGGAAGTGCTCCGTCCTGCTCGATTCCGCGCTGAACCGCCTCTTTCATGACCTTCCATACGAGCTCGAGATGCTCCCAGATGCCGTTATCCTTCTCGGTCTGATCTACATATTCCCAGAATGTCTTACCTGTAGAGTTGCACCAGTTCATGATGTCTGTAAGGGTAGTCATGTCGTAGATATCTTCGGCTTCACCACCTTCGATAGGACATTCCATGCAGACGATGTCTCCACCTCCGATGCTGTAATATGTCCATCTGTCATAGAGGTCACCATCTTGATTTACAGAGGCCACCTTCATTCCGTTCGGATGCAGCTGAAGGTTTTCCTGCGGCTTCCACTCGATCTCCACGTCACCTGCTCTGCGGCTCTTGCACTCGAGGGTCTCCTTTTCTGTATGGCGCCATGTTGAGTATGCTTCCTTGATGGCCACGTCTGTGAGGTGACCCTTGCCTGTAGCTGCAAGGGATCCATATAGGGTTACATGAAGATGATCTGTGTCATCGTGGTTCTCAAGGTAATGTCTGATCGCCTTGAACGGACCCATTGTATGACTGCTTGACGGACCTTTTCCGATCTTATATACTTCCTTTACACTTTTCATGATTTTGAGATTATATGACTGCCTTCCGAATAAGGCGAAATGACGTGCAAATATAGCAAAAAAGGGCATAGATGTTGCCCTAGCCCCATTAAAAACGAACTTATGTACAGACACATCATCATATTATCCATACTTTTAATCAGTATCGGCGCCCGTGCACAGGTCAAGGATATGGGTACGGATACGACTGATACAATGACCGTCCGGATGATGCAGGTCGGCAATGACTCCCTTCCGAAGCTCATACCGTTCGTCCTGCCTCTGGATACCTTTATTCCTGCCAACCGTCTGATGGGGTATCCTCCATGGTCATATGCTCCTCTTTCACGGCCGACAGTATTCATCCTTCCTACTTTCGGATTCAATGGCAGCGTCGGATTCGGTCTGTACTCGATACAACATCCTGACAAGTTCTTTTCGACTCTTGAAGGATTCAACGGCTTCAATATTCCTCAGCTCTATATCGCTCAGCAGATGATGCTGGGAAACACTCTGAGGCTGGCAAGAAACTTCTATATGATGTCAGGCATCCTGTATGGTACTCAGATGGGTGTCCGATTCAACCTCCTTGGAATAGGGGAGAGAAGCGGTTTCATATATAATCCGCGTCCCGATGTCTCAATTATTATTTGGGACCAGTACTATCATGGTGTCAAGGTGTATATGCCGGTCTTCTTTCCGGGAGCAAGTAGCGGTGCAGCAATAAATCTGCCTGCAACCCGGGAAGTGTTTTCCGTAGGTGTGCAGGCAAACTTTACTGTAGGTGAATTCATAATCGGAGTAGGAACCAGTATCACTCCTCCGAAAAAGGAGCCTTAAAGGTAATCCTCGAAATACATTGTTATCTTGTCGTGGAGATGGACTCTGTCCTTTCCTGTCACATTATGCTCGTGGCATGGATAAGGGAAGTAGTCGACCTGGACGTTGTTCTTCACGCATTCACGTACGAAGCTCAGGCTATGCTCCCATACAACAACAGGGTCGATAGCGCCCTGACAGATGAGGAGCTTGCCCTTGAGATCCTTGGCCTTGTTGATGAGGCTGGTCTTTGCATATCCCTCAGGATTGGTGTCAGGATGATCCATATAACGCTCTCCGTACATAACCTCATACCATTTCCAGTCGATTACAGGACCTCCGGCCACTCCCACCTTGAATACATCCGGGTAGTTGGTTATCAATGAGATTGTCATGAATCCGCCGTAGCTCCATCCATGTACGCCGATCCTGTCTTTGTCCACGAACGGAAGGTCCATGAGCATGCGGATTCCCACCATCTGGTCTTCCATCTCTGCCTGTCCGCACTGGCCGTGGATAGCTTTCTCATATGCAGAACCATGGTAAGGAGTGCCTCTGTTGTCCTGGACATATACGAGATAACCTCTCTGCGCCATATGCATCTCCCATCTGCGGAGGCTTGCAAGCCAGCTGTTGTTCACCATCTGCGAGTGTGGGCCGCCATATACGTAAAGGATTACAGGATATTTCTTTGACGGATCGAAATCCTTTGGATAGATCATTCGGTAGTGGTTGTCATAGAGGCCGTCTGCACTCTTTACTGTGCCGAGTGCGATCTCTGTGTATGCGTAGTCGAGTGTAGGGTCGGCAGAAACAAGGAGATTCTTCACGAGCTTTCCGTCTGAAGTGCAGAGGTTTGTGACTCCTGGTACTGTGAGGCTGCTCCAGCTGTCTACATAATGCCTGCAGTTAGGACTGAGTGAGATGTTGTGCCATCCGGTGTCCTTGGTTAGTCTTTCCGGATTACCCTTCTTGACCGCATCCACACCCTTTCCAGCCTTAGGCATCTTTATGGAAATTCTGAACAGATGCTTTTCAGCAGGCGATACCTCAGAAGAAGTGTACCATACGTACTTGCCGTCATTGCCGAGGTATTCCACGTCTGCATCAACTTCTGTAAGACGACGCACATTGCCGTTGAAATCGCAGAGATAGAGGTTGCGGTAGCCGTCACGGTTGTCTGTGCGGTAGATGAAGATCTCGTTCGAACCTTCTACAAACCATACAGGATCAAGCGGCTCTACATATTTTTCATTGTCCTCAGTCAGGATTGTGTTGATAAGACTTCCGTCAGCCGCGTCATATACGTTGAGCTTCATGTGCTTCTGGCTTCTGTCAAGCACCTGCACAAGAATCCTTGCGGCATCAGGTGTCCAGCTGATGTTTGTCAGATACTGGTCGTAACCGAATTCCTCAGCCTTGAGGTAAACTGTCGCGCCGGTAGCTATGTCATAGACTCCAAGCTGTACGTTCTCAGAATCCATTCCTGCCATAGGGTACTTTATCTCGCGGAGCGAACCGGTCCTTGTAGTGATGTCAAGGAGAGGGAATGTTGTGACGCGGCTCTCATCCTTTCTGTAGAAAGCCACCTTGCTCCTGTCCGGTGCCCAGAAGATGCCGTCGCTGATACCGAACTCGTTACGGCTCACGAACTGGCCGTATGTGATCTGCGAATTCTCGCTCTCAGCTATTGGTGTGACCTTTCTGTCCTCTGTGCGGAGATAAAGGCTCTGTCCTTCTGTATATGCAACAGGGAATGTCTGAGAAGCTCCCTTATATTCGCTCAGACTTCCGTCTGCGACATTCATAACCTGCCATTTTCCGTCCTTGACCATCATGAGGTCACCGGCATCGCTCCAGCGTGCACTGAGGCTTTCCGGAGAAAGTTCGCGTGAGAGGATGGTCTCCTCCATGGTAAGTATCTTGCCTGAGGCGTCATTCGCCTTTCGTGTCTGAATGATGCCGCTCTGAGCTGACATCGTGAATCCCAAGCACATGATGCTCAGGAAGAGAATTGTCCGTTTCATTCTTGAATCTTTATTTTCATCAAATTTACGCATAAGTTCCAAGTATTTCATCTTTTATCCTATCAAAATATCTAATTTTTGGCTTTTTGGAATATATTATTTAAATTTACATGATTTTGATTTAAAAAATCATTAGAAAAGGGAAAAATTTATCGAAACTATAATCAGATATGGAAAGAACATTGGTGATTCTTAAGCCAGGCTGCCTCCAGAGAGGTCTTGTCGGCGAAGTTATTTCAAGATTTGAAAAGAGAGGTCTCAAGCTCGTTGCCATGAAGATGGTCCAGCTTGATGAGGAGATCCTTAAGGTGCATTATGCACATCTTCTCGACAGACCGTTCTTCCCTTGGCTCAGGGACGGTATGATGGCAGCTCCAGTAATCCTCTGCTGCTGGGAAGGATATAGCGCAGTTCAGGTTGTTCGTGACATGGCTGGTGCTACAAAGGCAAGCAAAGCAGTTCCAGGAACAATCCGTGGAGACTTCAGCCTCAGTGCACAGGAGAACATCGTACATACTTCCGATTCACTTGAGAATGCTGAGATCGAGCTTAAGAGATTCTTCGTTGAATCTGACTATTGTGATTACAAGTCACCGCTCGATCCGTTCAAATACGCACCGGACGAATACTAGAATTTCAAGATATTCTTATAAAAAAAGGAGTTTACAGCAGCGCTGTAAGCTCCTTCATTCTTTTACGAGGACTCATCCTCCTGTAAAGCACATCGTAGACCATATCTGCAATAGGCATGTATATGTTGTGCTTTTCATTGATATGCTTTATGCAGTCGGCTGCAAAATATCCTTCCGCAATCATAGTCATCTCGTTGAGTGCGCTCTTTACAGTGCATCCGTGGCCGATGAGCTTTCCGAGTCGGCGGTTGCGGCTGAATGAAGAGTATGATGTCACAAGAAGGTCTCCGAGATATGCCGGATCCATTGTGTCTCTTTCGAAAGGATAGCTTTCATTGATGAATCTTGTAAGTTCCTTTGCACTAGCCGCCGCCAATACAGCTCTGAAGTTATCTCCGTAACCGAGGCCGTTTGCCAGACCGCTTGCGAGTGCATAGATGTTCTTGAGGATTCCTGCGTATTCGATGCCGTAGATATCTTCGGAATAGCTGATCCTGACATTGTTTGTCGCGAACATCTCACCTATGAACTTTGCGTTCTCCTCAGCCTTGCATGCTACAGTGAGGTATGAAAGCTTGTTCTCTGAAACTTCTTCAGCGTGTGAAGGACCGGAAATTACGCCGATGTTGCTGTAAGGAATGTTATATATCCTGTTGAAATATTCTGTGATGGTGATGAGCTCATCCGGAACTATACCCTTAGTTGCAGAAAGTATGAACTTGCCTTCGAGTGGTTCAGTAAGATCCTCAAGGAATTTCTTGAGATATGCAGAAGGGGCTGCGACAAGAATGATCTCGCAGTTGCGTACCACTTCGTTGATGTCGGCAGTAGCAACGATGCGGTCCTTGTTGAACTCGATGTCGTCCAGATACTTGGTGTTCCTTCCTTCTGTCTGGATGCTTTCAAGCACTTCCTCGTTGCGGATATGCCACCAGATCTCCTTTTTGTTCTTCTCAAGTACGTATACAAGTGCAGTCGCCCAGCTGCCGTATCCTATCACTCCGCATCTTGCATTGTTCTGTATCTTATAATCCATAGGTTGAAATTTCGGATAATCATACAAATGTAAAACAAATTACCCATAAAAACAATAAGTGCCCGCCCTATGGGCAGGCACTTATAAAGACTTATGCTGTGTCTGAATTATACCATGAGTGCAGCGATGAGTGCAAGGATGGCGTAGAACTCAGGGAACGCAGCGTAGATCATTGTGTTGGTCTGTACATCGTGACCCTGTGAGATACCGATGATACCGTTAGCACAAACCTGACCCTGACGGATAGCTGAGAAGAGACATACAACTCCTACAGCGATACCTACAGCGAAGAGTACGATGCCGTCAGCAGCGAAGTCCTTGCCGATCCACATGAGGAATGCTACGAAACCGTAGAGACCCTGTGTAGCTGGCATGGCTGAAAGGATCATGTAAGCAGAAGACTTCTCTGGGTTCTTCTTGAGTGCGCCTTCAGCAGCGTTACCTGCGATTGTTGTTCCGATTGAACTTCCGATACCTGCAAGACCAAGCATGCAAGCAAGTCCGATGTAACCAAGAATTTCGTTCATGATGTTTGTAGTTTTATTAGTTTATAATTATTCTGTCTTATTTGTTGTAAGAGGATTGTATTTCTCTCCCTTTCCTTCGTATCCGGCATTCTTGAAATACTCCACGAATGTGAGTCGGAGCGGATGCACGAATGCTCCAAGCGACGACATCAGGATGTTAAGAACGTGTCCGAAAAGGAGGATGAGGATGAATGGAATCCATGTCACGATGTTGTCTCCGCGGACCATCTCCGCAAGGTTGTTGAATGCCTGTCCGAGCATACCGCCGGCGAGTCCGAGTGCGAAGAGACGGATGTAGCTGAGTACGTCACCGAGGATACCTGTAGCCATGTTGTATGTGTCCCAGAGTCCTGCTCCGATGTTGATGAGCGGGTTCTGACCAGGAGTGTTGAAGATGTAGATGCCGAGGGCTGAAATTGTTCCGACCACAATCACTGCATACTTGATAGCCTCAGGTGAGAGGAAGCTGCCTACGCCAAGGATTGCGAGGATGATGCCTCCGATGATAAGGAGAAGCCATCCCCATGTGCTTACATTGGCTCTGAATCCGAATCTCTTAGTGTATCCGATAGCCTTTACCACCATAGCGAGGCAGATATGGAATACTCCGATTCCGAGAGCGAGCAGCATCTGGATGTTGAACATACCCATTCCAGGAACTTCAACTTCACCCACGATCATGCAGCTCTTGAGCCACTGTGGTACCCATGCCGCTTCTGCCAAGCTCATTCCGAAGAATGTTCCGAGCACTGTGCCGACAACCATGGTTCCAGCACCGAGGATAGAGATTATGGTTCCGAGTCCGTCGAACATTGCAAACTTGATCCATCCCTTGTTAAGCATGAGTCCGAAGAGGAAGAGTACGATGCCGTATCCTGCGTCTCCAAGACACATTGCAAAGAAGAGGAGATAGAATGGTGCAACGATCGACGTAGGGTCAAACTCACTGTAGACAGGCATTCCGTACATTCCTGTGAATGATTCGAACTGTCTTGCGAACCAGTTGTTCTTCAACTTGATAGGCGGATTGTCCTCCTCGACTGCTTGTTCCTTGATATAGAATACTCCCATCTCGTCGAATTTTGCTGTAAGTTCCGCATCGTTCTCCTCAGGAGCGAATCCTGTGAAGACTGTGATGTGGTCTTCTGCAGCGCTCTGGCCTGCTTCATCAGCAAGATAGCGGTCCAGTTCAACGAGTTCATTGTTGCATGATTCCTTGATTGCAGGGATGTAGTCCTTTGCATTGAGGAGTCCTGCCTTGCATTCCACGATCTCTGCTGAAATGTGGTCTGCCTCAGCCTTTGCCTCCTCGTATGTTCCCTCTGGTGCTGCAGTTTCCTGTACAGGGAAGCTGTATGCCTCATCCTTAGGGGCAACTGTTACGAACCATACCTTCTTTTCGTCTTCTGAAATCACCTGAAGAGCATATTCCGTTGCCCATGCCTCTTCATAGCGCTTCTTGTCAACGCAGTAATATCTTACCTTGTATCCAAGAGCGGCAAGTCCGTCAACCGCCTTCTTGTCATATGCACCCCATGGTGATCTTGCCTTCATCTGTTTTTCTGCATTGGCAAGAGATACATTGAGTTCCGCAAGTCTGACGATTGTGCGCTCGACATATGTCACAGGGTCATCTTCGATTGTGACAGTCGCCTTTGATATCGCTTCATAGTCAGCGTCCTTGCTATAGTTGATGCCCTCAAGAGTCTCGATGACCTTCCTGGCCTTCGTTGCCCTTGCGAACATTTCATGTGACTCATTGTCAACTGGTTTCACAGAACGGCTGATATCCACAACTCCAAGCTCCTGGAGCTGCTCAATGAAGCCTTCCTTCTCTCCGCTCAGGAGAACGAAGGAATATTTTGTCATCTTAGTTATCATTGTCCTGTTCCTCCTCTTCTATAGCATGTCTGCTCTTTACGATCTTGGAAGCTGCCTTGGAGAGATTCTCCTCGTCTTCCATATATCGCTTGATCTTTCTGATTGCCTCCTGATAGCCGGGAATCTGCACCTTCTCGTAAAGGTTCACCTTCTGAGTGGTCTTCTTTCTCTGGAAATCAAGGATGCGGGACTTCTCCATATAGACTTCAGACTCGATTCCAAGTCTTGAGAGTTCCTTGAGGATTGCAACTCCGTCAGCATACCACGCAGGGCAGTTGAAGGCGTTGAATTCATTGATCTCATACTTGATTTCTCCTAGGGCCGGAGTCTTTACTCCTGCTACCTTAACAGTGTAGAGATCTACATCTGTAATGGAGATCAGATTCGGCTGGAACTCGTTCCAAAGTGCAGCGAGATAGTCGTATCGCTTCAATGAGGCATCAAGATCTTCAATAAGTTTCTCTGAATAATCCTTGGCCTTCTTCACCTCAAGACGAAGCGCCGACTCCTTGTTCTTCAAGGTCGGGAGGGCGTTCCTTCGCATCTTGAGCTGCTTGTTCAGGTTATTCAGCGAAGTCTTATTGTACTGGAATTTGATTGCCATAATTAATTACCTTTCCAATATTTATCGATAAGTCCCTGCTTGATACCGGTTTCGGCCTTGTTGAAGTGTGTGCCGAAAAGTTCCCATGCAGTGTCGAGCATATCGTTGATGCTGAGGTTTACGTCAATAGCGAGAAGTCGTGTAGCATAATCCTTTGCATACTCGAGACATCTCACGTCGTAATCGCTGAGGTCGAAACCGTTCTCGAGTTTTGTCTTCGCATTCTGAGCATCCGCATAGAGACGTACCGATGCATTCATCACCTGACCATGGTCCTCACGTGTCTTCTTGCCCTGAACGAGCTGCTTGAGTCGTGAAAGTGAACGGAACGGGTCGATGATGACCTTACCTGAATCAGGGTCGTTACGGAGGAAGAGCTGTCCTTCTGTGATATATCCAGTGTTGTCCGGAATAGCGTGGGTGATGTCACCGTCGTTGAGTGTTGTCACTGCGATGATTGTGATCGAACCTCCGTCAGGAAGCTGTACGGCCTTCTCGTAGATCTTTGCAAGGTCTGAGTAGAGCGAACCTGGCATAGAGTCCTTTGAAGGAATCTGGTCCATACGGTTCGACACGATAGAGAGGGCGTCAGCGTAAAGTGTCATGTCGGTGAGGAGCACAAGAACCTTCTCGTTCTTCTCCACTGCGAAGTACTCGGCAGCTGTAAGAGCCATATCCGGAATGAGGAGACGCTCAACAGGAGGCTGCTCTGTTGTATTTACGAATGAGATGATCTTATCCAATGCACCTGCTGCCTCGAACTCATGCTTGAAGTAGAGGTAGTCGTCATTCGAGAGACCCATACCTCCGAGGATGATCTTGTCTACGTCAGCACGGAGAGCCACCTGAGCCATTACGTTGTTGTATGGCTGGTCAGGGTCAGCGAAGAATGGAATCTTCTGTCCTGACACGAGGGTGTTGTTGAGGTCGATACCTGCGATACCTGTCGGGATGATCTGTGAAGGCTGACGTCTCTTGTAAGGATTTACTGATGGACCGCCGATCTCCACTGTCTTGCCTTCAACTGCAGGACCGCCGTCGATAGGCTCGCCATATGCGTTGAAGAAACGTCCTGCAAGCTCGTCGCTTACATTGAGAGTAGGAGCTCCTCCGAGGAATACTACCTCCGCATTTGTAGGGATACCCTCTGTACCGGAGAAGATCTGGAGAGTGACGAGGTCACCCTTGGTCTTTACCACCTGAGCAAGGCGGCCGTCAACGAGCGCGAGCTCGTCATTCGATACACCTGTCGCCTTGAGCGATACGGTTGCCTTTGTGATGGCCTCCAACTGTGTATATGTTTTCTGAAATGCCTTATTTGCCATTGCTGAGAAGTGTATTAAGTTTGTCCTTGTAACTGTTGAACTTGTCGCTGAGGAACTCTGAGTAGTTCATCTGTCTGAGGAGGTTGATCACTTCCTTGAAGAAGTTACGGCACTCCTCGAAGTCCTCGAATGTGAAGTCTGTCTCGCAGATTCCGAGTACAAGCTCAGTCATATATTTCTGTCTTTCGAGAGGACAGAGGGCGTCGATATCATCGAATGCATCCTGCTGGAGGATGACGAAGTCGACGAGCTCCGACTTCCAGAAGATCTCATGGTAGCTCATAGGAACGCCGTCGTCACCGAGGATGTTGATCTGGTCGTTGGCCTCCTTACCCTTGCGGATGATGTTCTTGAGCTTCTCCACCTTCTCCACCCAACCTGGAGTGATGTTGGTGTTGAGATATTCGCGGATCTCAGGATATTCAAGATATTTTGAATAAGAGTCGATCGGATTGATAGCCGGGTAGCGCTTCTGGTCCGCACGGTTCTGCTCGAGGGCGTAGAAGCAGCGTGCCGCCTTCTTTGTAGACTCTGTCACAGGCTCCTTGAGGTTACCACCGGCTGGTGATACTGTACCGATGAATGTAACCGCTCCTGTCTCGCCGTTGTTGAGAACGACCATACCTGCACGAGCGTAGAAGTTAGAGATGATCGCTGAAAGGTCCACAGGGAATGCGTCTGCTCCCGGAAGCTCCTCCATACGGTTCGACATCTCACGGAGAGCCTGTGCCCAACGTGAAGTCGAGTCAGCGAGGAGAAGGACCTTCAGACCCATTGCACGGTAGTACTCGCAGATTGTCATCGCAGTGTAAACTGATGCCTCACGAGCTGCTACAGGCATGTTTGAAGTGTTACAGATGATGGTTGTACGCTCCATGAGGTGACGTCCTGTGTGAGGGTCGATGAGCTCAGGGAACTCTGCAAAGATCTCCACAACCTCGTTTGCACGCTCACCGCAGGCAGCCATGAGGATCACGTCTGCATCACCCTGCTTTGCGATAGCGTGCTGGAGCACTGTCTTTCCGCAACCGAACGGGCCAGGGATGAAGCCAGTTCCACCTACTGCGATAGGGTTGAGGGTGTCAATCGCGCGAACACCTGTCTCCATGATCTTTGATGGTCTTGGCTTTTCCTTGTAACCCTTGACAGCAACCTTTACAGGCCACTTCTGCCACATGGTCACGTTCACATCCTCTCCGGATGCATCTGTGAGAACTGCCACTACCTTGTCGATGTTATATTGTCCTGCTTCAGCTACAGACTTTACTGTATATTCGCCTTCGAAGCTGAAAGGAACCATGATCTTGTGAGGGAGCCATCCTTCCTTCACCTCTCCGAGCCAGTCTGCTGCAACCACCTTGTCGCCAGGCTTTGCAAGCGGAGTGAAGTCCCAGAGCTTCTCGTGGTTGAGAGGGTCAGTGTATTCTCCTCTCTTGAGGAATACTCCTGTCATTGTGGTGAGGTCATTCTGAAGACCGTCGTAACTGTTGGAGAGAAGACCAGGACCGAGGGTTGCCTCGAGCATTCTGTCTTCAAACTCCACGATATCACCGTTCTTGAGTCCACGGGTGCTTTCGAACACCTGCACAGCAGCGCTCTTGCCGTTTACCTTGATGACCTCGGCCATAAGCTTTGTGTCGCCTACAGTGATGTAGCAGATCTCATTCTGCGACACCGGACCGTCAGCAAGCACTGTAACGAGGTTGGAAACGATACCCGTAACTTTACCAGTTGTTTTCATATTCTATACGGTATCTATTTAATTTGTTATTGATTATTTCTCTGTGTATTCCACACCTTTGAAGGTGCCGCGTACTTCATCGACGAGACGCTTGAACATCTCGCGTCCTGCCTGTTCGTCAAGAATCAGCCATCTGCGGATGATCATCATCTTCACTACCATTCCGAGAACCTTCTGGAAATCGAGATAGTTGAATAGGGTGAGTTCGTCGATCTTCTCCCAATAGAGGTCATCGATAGCTCTCTCTCGGGCCAGGATGTCCTTTCCTTCCAGGATGGTCTGCAGTGTGGCAGCCTCCTTGAATTCAGGTTCCTCCGGTTCGATTCCCATTTCTTCATCTTCAGGGTCAGCAAGCGAAAGAACGTCCTTGAGCGGGTCTCTTGAAAGAGCCTGATTGAGGTATCTTACCTTGGCATTGCGTACATTCAGGTCAAAAAGGAAGAATTCCTTGATGAAACTGTTGCCGCTGGCAAGAGCCTCCTTATAGAACTCAAGTCCGATCTTCTCCTTGTCGAAGCCGCTTTCTACGAATCGTACGGTCTTATTGTCCTTCTCCGAGAGAAGTTCCTTCATCTGACCGAGATATTCGTTCAAGCTGCCTTCGCCCTGTCTCCAGTCAGGAGTGAAGTCGGGAAGTCCGGCAATTATGTATACGTAATTATTCATTATCCGAAAAGGAGCTTCTTTGTTGCAGGACGAAGATATTCTGAAATGAGTTCATTGAAGGTCTCCTCAGTGAAGCTTACGAAATAGCCTCCTTCCTTAGGTCCGATGCGGAAGCCGCCTGAAACCTTCTTTGAGAATGAAGCCTCGACGCCTGCGCCGAGAATCTTTGCGAGCTCGTTTGTAACGAAAGGTTCCACATCCTTCTTGAGTGACTCCGGAAGCACTACCTCAAGCTCTACCGGTCCGTCTGTAGTGAACTTCTCGGCTACGGCCTTGATGAGTTCCTTTACAAATTCAGCTGATGTAAGTGCCTTCTTTACGTCAGCCTCTGTCATCTTGCCCACTATAAGGGTCTCGATGTCCTTCTTTGTTGCTGCGATGCTCTGGGCTGCAGCCATCTTGATGTCGGAAGCAGTCTTGGTCTGAAGCTCTTCAGCCTGCTTTCTGGCAGCTTCGACGATCTGTGCAGCCTCAGCCTGAGCCTTGGCTACGATCTCATCTGCCTGTACCTTAGCTTTGGCAAGGATTTCCTCTCCTTCCTGCTTTCCTTTTGACAGACCTTCATTGTAGAGTCTGTCGGTCAATTCCTGCAATTTGTTCTGCATATCGATATGTTTTGTATTTATTGATTTGCTTATATAGTTCTTTTGAATTTTGCCTTTTGGATAAAAGGTAATTTGCAAACGGACAAATTTACTGATAAATTGTAAATAAACCTAAAAAAAGATGCCCGATTTCTTGTGCAAAAATCGAGCATCTTTTATGTTGAATCAACCTTTTGAAATCAGAAGCATTCCTTAAGAATATCGGTAATGTTCCTTGATTTTCCCATGGTGTAGAAATGTACGGCCGGAACTCCGTGATTTATAAGGTCTTTACACTGCATTATACACCATTCTGTACCTGTTCTGTATGCCTTTTCCTTGTCTTCTCCAGCAGATTTCATGGCTTTGGTGAGCTCTATAGGAATGTCAAGTGAAAATGCTTCCGGAAGGGCTGTCACCTGCCTTACAGTCGAGAGAGGCTTCAGACCCGGAATGATAGGTACAGTGATGCCTGCTTTTCTGCATTTCTCGACAAAGTCATAGTATACCTTATTGTCGAAGAACATCTGGGTGATGACATAGTCTGCTCCTGCATCCACCTTCCTCTTCAGGTTTTCGATATCTGTCTCGATGTTAGGAGCTTCGAAATGTTTTTCCGGATATGCTCCGACGCCTATGCAGAAGAATCTGTCATCTGTCTCAAGATCCCTGCTTCTGCGATACGAGCTGCTTCCCTGGTATTTCCTTATTCCTTCCACAAGCTCGTTGGCATAGCGGTAGCCACCCGGAGTAGGGGTGAAGCGCTTCTCTCCACTCATGCTGTCGCCGCGCAGCGCAACAATGTTGTTGATGCCCAGGAATGCAAGATTGTCCAGTCTGCTTTCGATCTCTTCAACTGTATTTCCACCGCAGATCAGATGAGGCACGACTTCTACATCATACCTTGACATAATTGCTGCGCATACAGTTGTCTCGCTGATGCGGTTGCGCACAAGGTGTCTGCTGAATGTGCCGTCAGCTTCTTCCCTGTACTCGAATTCATCCCTGTGACTGGTCACGTTGATATATTTCGGACTGAACTCCATGAACGGAGCTATGCTCTCCAGAAGTTCCTCCTTTGTAAGACCTCTGAGCGGCGGTACAATCTCCAGTGAAGGAAATGCCTTGGTGCTTGATGTCAATATTTCTGATACCTTCATATTGCTCTATTTTAAGAGATGGCCGAGGAACTGGCGTGCTGTCTGCTCATCCATGCCTCTGCGCTGGATATATTCATTGTATTGTTTTTCGCTTATGCGGCGGATCTCATGATATTTTGCTTCGGGATGCATGATTATGAATCCGCAGATGCTGGCGAGCGGAGTCATGGCGCATGTTTCGGTAAGCTTTATTCCGAGGCTGAATTCTCCAGAAAGCAGGTCAAGGATGTCATGCTTCAGCGTATGATCCGGGCAACTGCCATATCCTGCTGCAGGCTTGATGATCTTTACGTCTTCTTTGACCTGTCTACGGAGTTCCTCATCCATCCATTTTGATGCAGCTTCAGCGAGTGTGAGTCTGACTGCCTTGGCAACCATGTCTTCATATTTGTTGCTGCATGCCGGACAGCAGCATCCTTCCTCATGAGCATCCTTCTTCGCTTTCACTGTGATGGTGAATACTCCCAGAGGTGAGGCTTTTCCGCTTCCTGCAGGTGCCATGAAATCAGCGAGCGAGCCCATATTTCCTGTCTCCTGTCTGAGCATAGGAATCTTTCTGCCTCCTTCGAGGATGATGTTCTTTCCATCAGAATTGGCCTTGAAGAATCTGGCTGAAACATCGATCCTGTAGTTGCCGAGAGCAAGTTCGTCCTCCGCATCTGTCCGCAGCTGCATGAGTTCCATAGCTTCCGGATGAGAACTGCCGTATTTCACGCCCCAGATGGCGTAGAACATCTTCCAGTCAAAGAACGGGAGTATCTTTTCTGCCGGTATTTCAGCTGCCTTCATGTCTGCAGGGACAGGTATGTCTGTTACGCTTGTCAGAATCGGCTTGAATGTCCGGGCTTCAGCCTTCTTTTCAGCTGCCGCCTCAGCCTTGTCGTATAATCCGCGTATCTTTTCCTGCTCAGTCTTCTGCTCCTTTTCGAATGACTCGCGGTCCATCATGATCTTCTTGGCCATGACAGCAGCAGCTGAGGCGTCCGGACCATAGTAGACATGGTCATATAGCGGAGCAAGCTTGACGGCAGTATGAAGAGCTGAAGTTGTGGCTCCTCCGATCAGTAGCGGAGTCTTCATGCCTCGTGCCGTCATTTCGCGGCATACCTCCTCCATCTGATAAAGTGATGGTGTGATGAGTCCGCTGACAGCAACGATGTCTGCTTCCGTTTCCTGAGCCTTGTCCAGAATAGTGTCCTTGTCCACCATGACGCCTAGGTCAATGACTTCGAAGCCGTTGCAGCTCAATACTATACCTGTGATATTCTTGCCTATGTCATGAACGTCTCCCTTAACTGTCGCCAACACGACTTTAGGATGTGACGTTTCATGGTCGGCATTCTCCATATGAGGCTCAAGGATGCTTACGGCATCTCTCATTATCTTGGCTGATTTCACTACCTGAGGGAGGAACATCTTTCCTTCGCCGAACAGGCCGCCGACCGTCTCCATTCCGGCCATGAGGGGGCCTTCGATCACTGCAAGAGCACTTCCGTATCTGTTCAGGGCTTCGAGGATGTCCTTCTCAAGTTCTTTGGCAGTGCCTTTGACAAGGGCATTCTTGATACGTTCTTCAAGTGGAAGGTCTTCGGTCTTTACGGATGTCGGTGACTTTTCTGCGCTTTCCTTTGCTGCCATTATGGCTGAAGCTTTCTCGATAAGTCTTTCCGTTGCCTGTGGGTCGGTGTCGAAGATCACATCTTCAACGCACTTGAGCAGCTCCGGTTCGATCTCATCATATACCTGAAGCATTGATGGATTCACGATGGCCATATCGAGACCTGCCTTGATCGCGTGATATAGGAAGGCGGAATGCATGGCTTCACGGACCGAATTGTTGCCTCGGAATGAGAATGACAGGTTCGACACTCCTCCTGAAGTAAGGGCTCCCGGAAGATTGGCCTTTATCCATCTTACTGCCTCTATATAATCTACTGCATATCTTGCGTGCTCTTCGATTCCTGTACCCACTGACAGGATGTTGACGTCGAAGATGATGTCTTCCGGTGCAACACCTGCTTCTTCTGTAAGGAGTCTGTATGCCCTCTCGCATATCTCGATCTTACGTTCGTATGTCACTGCCTGCCCCTGCTCGTCGAATGCCATGATTACCATGGCTGCGCCGAGTTCCTTGATTGCCTTCGCCTTGCTTACGAATGCTTCCGGGCCTTCCTTCAGGCTTATGGAATTCACGATGCACTTGCCCTGGGCATTCTTGAGGCCGGCTATGATAGTCTCCCAGTGAGATGAGTCTATCATCAGTGCAGCCTTTGCCACAGCGGGATCATTGGAAATATATCTGACGAATCTTTCCATTTCCCTTGTGCTGTCGAGCATGGCGTCGTCCATATTGATGTCTATGATCGTGGCACCGTCCTCGATCTGTTTTGCTGCGATCTGAAGTGCCTCGTCATATTTTGCTTCCGAAATCAGTCTTGCGAATTTTCTGGATCCTGCAACATTGGTCCTTTCACCGACATTCGTGAAATTATTGCGTTTCACATCGACTGTGACTGCTTCCAGTCCGCTGACTTTAAGTACATTTCCGGATGTGTGGAATTCCCTTGGAGCGATGCCTCTGAGTGCTTCTGCAATAGCTCTGATGTGGTCAGGACTTGTGCCGCAGCAGCCTCCTGCCACGTTTATAAGTCCCTTGGATGCCATGACCTTTACTGCAGCCGCCATGTCTGCCGGGCTCTGGTCATATCCGCCCATCTCATTAGGAAGTCCTGCGTTCGGATAACAGCTTATTCCGCAGCTGCACCACTGTGATATTTCCTCTGCAAGCGGAGTGAGCTCCGTTGCACCGAGCGAGCAGTTCAGGCCGAATGTAAGGATAGGGTAGTGGCTGATGGATGCGTAGAATGCCTCGAGTGTCTGACCTGTAAGAGTTCTGCCGCTGCGGTCTCCTACCGAAACTGAAACCATCACCGGGATGTCTCCGCATTCCTGGATTGCCGAGAGTGCAGCCTTCACATTTAGTGCATCGAAACATGTCTCTATGAGCAGCACGTCAACGCCTCCTTTGATGAGAGCCTCGGCCTGCTCCTTGTACGATGCCTTCATCTCGTCGAAGGAATATGACCTGAAGGCAGGGTCGGATGCATCCGGAGATAGGGAAAGTGACTTGGATGTAGGACCCATGCTGCCTGCAACCCACACTTTTCTGCTTACGCCGATAGATGCTGCGAGAGCTGTAGTCTCATCCGCCACTTCACGGGCGAGACGTGCACCTTCATATGCCATCTGAGCTGCAAATCCCTCGCATCCGTATTCACTCTGAGAAATCCTGTTTGCACTGAATGTATTGGATTCGATGATGTCCGCTCCTGCAGATATGTATTCCTTATGGATAGCCTTGATGATGTCCGGACGAGTAAGGTTGAGACACTCGCTGTTGCCGGAAAGTTCCTTGCTGCATCCGCTGAACGGACCGCCGTGATAATCGTTTTCGGCCAGACCATATCTCTGGATCATGGTGCCCATAGCGCCGTCCAGAATCAGAATCCTATCTTTTGGTAAGTTCATTTCTTCGATAATTATATCTCACAAAGGTACTTATTTTTTAGTAACAAGAAAAGGCTGACAACAATGTGCCAGCCTTTTATATGAAGTATGAGATATTGTCTTATCCGAGGAAACTTAGGAGGATACCTGCTGCTACTGCAGAACCGATCACTCCAGCAACGTTAGGTGCCATGGCATGCATGAGGAGGTGGTTGTTCTTGTCGAACTCACGTCCTACGTTCTGTGATACTCGGGCTGCATCCGGAACGGCAGACACACCTGCATTTCCGATGAGAGGGTTGATCTTGCGTCCTTCCTTGAGGAAAAGGTTCATGAACTTAACGAAGAGGACTCCGCAGACTGTAGCGATCACGAATGAAAGGAGGCCGAGGAGGAAGATCTTCACTGAGTTTCCGGTAAGGAAGACATTTGCCTGTGTCGAGCAACCCACTGTAACACCGATGAGGATGGTCACCACGTCGATGAGCGGTCCGCGTGCTGTTTCCGCAAGACGTTTGGTCACGCCACTTTCCTTCAGCAGGTTACCGAAGAAGAGCATTCCGAGAAGCGGCATACCTGACGGCACGATGAAAGCTGTGAGGATGAATCCTACGATTGGGAAGATGATCTTCTCTCTCTGGCTAACCGGTCTAGGTGGAGCCATACGGATGAGGCGTTCCTTCTTTGTGGTAAGCAGGAGCATGATAGGTCTCTGTATCACAGGCACGAGCGCCATATATGAATATGCTGATACGGCGATGGCACCCATGAGATGCGGTGCAAGCTTCGATGACAGGAAGATGGCCGTAGGACCGTCAGCACCTCCGATGATACCGATTGCACCAGCTTCAGCCGGTACGAATCCCATATGGAGGGCGATGACATAGGCTCCGAAGATACCGATCTGAGCAGCAGCTCCGATGAGCATCAGTCTCGGTTGGGATATGAGGGCTGAGAAGTCTGTCATGGCTCCGATTCCTAGGAAGATCAGAGGCGGATACCAGCCCGTCTGCACACCTTGGTAAAGTATGTTCATCACAGATCCCTGTTCGTAGATACCGATCTTGAGACCCTCTATGAATGGAATGTTTCCGATGATCATACCGAAACCGATAGGTACCAGGAGCAGAGGCTCCCAGTCCTTCAGGATTGCAAGAGTAATGAAGATGATACCGATGCCGATCATGACAAAATGCTGCCATGTCATGTTGGCGAATCCGGTATATCCCCAGAACTGCTGCAGGCTTTCAAATACTGTATTCATTGATTGTCTGTTTATATCCTTTGCAGCAAGTGCAGGATTACAATGATTAAGCGATTGTTACGATAGCAGCTCCTTCAAGGACAGAATCGCCCTTTGCTACATTTACAGCTGTCACTGTGCCGCCGAACTCAGCCTCGATGTCATTTTCCATCTTCATGGCCTCAAGCACTGCAACCACCTGACCTGGCTTTACAGTGTCACCTACGTTCACCTTGACACCGATGATCACACCTGGGAGTGGGGAAGTGACTGCCTTGCCTGCGCCTGATGCCTTTGGTGCAGGTGCAGGAGCTGCAGCCGGTGCTGCTGCAACCTGAGGTGCCGGTGCGGTAACTGTAACAGCAGGAGCGACAGGAACTGCCTG
>JAFZGK010000056.1 GCA_017555445.1 Bacteroidales bacterium | reverse complement strand
CAAGAAGAAGCGATCTAAGGTCAAGGTTACTTTCAAGTGCGGAAATGATATTTCAGGAGTAACTCTCGAAAGCATAAGTATCAACAATATCATCAATGAGGGATACTACAATCCGGCGGAACAAGCTCTTTATTATGATCGAAATCTTGAAAGCATAAGGATTTATGAGAATGGAGATGGCCTGTTTGTAGGTAAGAATTCCCAGGCTGATATAGGTGACGCGGAGCACTATATCCTTTCCATGGATTATAGTGAGAGGGATTATGATGGAACGGCAAAATGGCCGCAGCCTGAGATCAGTGTGTATTTCAAAGGTGCTGAAGAAACTCTGACAACGCCATTAGCAATCAATCTGTTGCCGTTGCATGTATACTCTATCGATATAACTGTAAACTCTACTCAAGTTTCAATAGATGTTAGTGCGGCTCCTTGGGACGAGGTTCATTCAGGCGGAACGATTGAGGACCAGGAAGATTGGAATATCGTCATAAATACACCAGGCTGGATTGAAAAAGGAGAAATAGAAGATGGTATCGGCCAGAACTAGTATCATGAGTGTGATGAAAAAATTGTTGTTTCCATATTTGTTTCTGATTCTGTTTTCTTGCACGGAAGCAGAGTCGGTCGGGCTGCAGAACGGACAGGAATATGTTGATGTGACGATCTCTGTGGCCGTTGAGGATAGGGTGTCGGTTGGAGTCGACACCAAGTCAAGTGGAACGTCACCTGTGAATGAGGACGAAATAAAGAATTTATTGGTTCTTCAGTATGATGGTAATACTGATGATGCCAAATTTGTGGGAACTCAATTTTATGCGGTAGATTTCCAAAAGGGGCTTGTTTCATTGGTTGCTACTCCTGAAGGCGCGCCGACAACTGTAGTCTTTATCGCTAACACTTTTGAGTCAGACTTCTCAGGTTTCGGTACTCTGGGAGAAATAAAGTCACGACTTATACGTCTTGCTGAAAAAGATGCCGCACTGATTGATGACGGAGAGGGGAATAAGCATGTCATTTTCAGTGCTTTTACGGAAATAACCACAGGGTTGCAGCCTGGTAGTGTAATTGAGGTCGAGCTTAAGCGCAATGTTGCGAAGGTGGAAATTGAAATTATAAATAGCCTTCCTGAAAAGATTACCATCTCATCTGTTCAGTTGTGTTCTGTTCCGAATGTAAGCTATTATCTGATTGATTCGCAAGCGGATTCATTCCCTTCGGAAAAAGTGGCAAGCTTCATTGATCTGGAGAAGGTGACGTGGGCAGGTGATAAGACATCAGACAGTTTTTTGTATTATCTTCCTGTTAATATCAGAGGAGAAGTCGATAACGCGTCAGAGCAGTCCAAGAATCGACACGCCCCTTTCAATGCGACTTATCTTAAGATTGTCGGTACATACTGTAAGGACGATGTGACTTCTCCTGTCTGCTACAAGTTTTATCTGGGAAAGAATATGTGTGACGACTTCAACCTTGAGCCGAACCATCATTATTCATATACCTTCGATATTGCATCTGTAGATTATTCTAAGGATGATTCCAGGGTCGAGCAGTGGGAGATGGTGGATTTTTCAGATGCATCATATGAAAGTTCAAATTGCTATATCCTCAACCCGGCGTCCGATCTGCCACGACTCTTCAGAATACCTATCCAGCAGATAAAGACATTCTGGGGTTCAGATAGAAGGGCAATATATGAAGACGATTCTTACTATGCATTACGTGAAAATGCGGAATGGAAAGCTTGGGTTATTGCCAGTGACTTTACGTTGGACGGCAAATTTGAGATCGCTGATGGAGATGGTACAAGTGATGGTCAGCCGTATTTTGAAGTCAAGGTTGAGCCGGGCACAGTAGGAAATGTAATCGTTGCTGTCGGTCCGAGAGCGGGAAATGATAATAATGACAAGATAAGCTGGAGCTGGCATTTTTGGATAACAGATTATAATCCATATGCTTGTATGGACTTCGGAAACGGACTAGATGGAACTTATATCTATCCTGTGGAGAATGGTGACGTGCATAGATATGAGGGCTTGTATTGGACTTACAACAAGTCTCATTATATCATGGACAGAAACATCGGAGCATACTCAGTTGACTACCCGGAGGATGGCCAGACTGGAATATTATATTATCAGTTTGGAAGAAAGGATCCGTTCTTTTATTTTAAGGCGACAAATAGTAAATATGCTGTCGGTAAGATTGAATTAGTTGCAAATGGAGTTGCGAATACAGAGACACATAATGCCCAGATATATTCAATCCACCATCCATTGAATTTTGTTAAAGGATTTGTTGAGGCTGGTGTGAAGGAGCATAATAATGGCCCTTGGATTTCAGGTAATAAGTATAATCCGGATAAGTATGATTCGTCTCTTGCATGGCATGATCCTCAGACTGTCAGAGGCGGTGTCAGGGAGGGGGAGAAGTCGATTTTTGATCCTTGCCCACCAGGTTTCAAGGTACCGGAAAGTTCAATATGGTCTGACTTCAGGCCTAATGATAGTGATGATAGGACAACGAATGCTTTTAACAGCAAGCCGGCATCGATGAAACAAGGATTTAGGTCAATGTTAGATGAAAATGTTATGGGTCTTCAATATTGGCCATACCAATCAGGTGTAGATATTCCGCAAAAGGTTGTGTTCTATCCGATAACAGGTTTGATATTAAGTACATATAAGGCTGTTCAACAGGTATTTAGCTCAAATCCAACATCGGTTTATGCATGGGCAACTTATGCCAATGCTAATAATCTTGCAAATGGTACAGGTCTGTCAAGTCAAGCAAGATCTGACGGAACAGAGTATTCCTTATATGTAAATCTTAACACGTCCCAATCTCGAGGCTTGCCGGTAAGATGTATAACAGATAAGTAAGGAGAAGAGTATGAAAAAGATATTGTTTGTTATACTAAGCTGCATGTTATGTGCATGTGTTTCTGACATCTTGCCTGATGATATTTCAGAGAATCTTGAGTATGTTTCAGTAAATATTCAGTTTTCTGCCGAAAATGAACTCATGACAAAGAGTGCATCAGATGAAGCAATAAAGAATATGTGGGTAATTCAGTTTGATGGATCTGGCAACAATGCACGTGTACTTGGTACTCCTACATATATTTCTGATTTCTCAGGATCAGCCTGCTCTGTGCAATTGGTTCAGACTAAGGAAGATGCTCCTGGCCTGGTGTGCTTCATAGCCAATTCTTTCGAGAAAGTGGGTGAGCTGAATATAGACAAATGGACGACATTGGGAGATTTCAAGAACCTGTCTAAATCGGTGAGCAGGGAGACTGATGTTTTTGGAGCGCTTGAGAGTGGTACTGAGTACATTATATTTTATGGCGAGACTAGTAGTCAAATCACTTCTCAGACGAAGACCTTGCATGTAGATTTATGCCCTAATGTTGCAAAGGTGAGCTTTGAAGTTACCGTGGGAAGTGTTTCAGGATTGCAGATTCAGTCCGTGCAGCTATGCTCTGTTCCATCAGTCAGCCATTATGCAGTCGATCATAGAAAAGAGGCTCTCTTCCCGTCGACAATGTCTTTTGACAGAATCAATTACGATGTCATACCTTGGGAGGCTGCTGCTGCGTCCATGTCTTTTGATGCGTATCTTCCGGCTAATCTCAGGGGCACGTCGGCTTCCACCACGTCGCAAGATAAGGCCAGATATGCACCTTTTGCTGCAACATATCTCCTTGTTAGTGCGACAAAGACGGAAAGTGCCAAGACAATACCGATGACATACACGTTCTACCTTGGAGGTGATAACAATGACAATTACCATAATGATTATAACGTGAGGGCGGGATCCCATTATACATATAAATTCAATGTTGGGGCAATAGGTAATCCGAATACTGACAGCAGGGTGAAGCTTTGGGATATAGTTGATTTTACTGATGAAAAGTACGGCCTTGCCAATTCCTATATTCTTAATCCTATGCCTGAAGGTAATGGAAAGCGTATATTCAGGATACCTATTGGTCAGATTAAAACTTTCTGGACTGAATATGAGAAAAGTACAGCTCATAATCTTTCAGAAGGTGTATGGAAGAGTGTTGTGCTGGCTGCGGATTTTAATGTTCCTGACGAACGCTTTGAGGTTTCCAATCCTGTTGTCGATAATAACAATGCTTATATTGAGGTAGCTGTGGCTCCTGGACTCGAAGGAAATGTCGTAGTGGGAGTAGAAAAGGTGGGTCAGGCAGTCAGCTGGAGTTGGCACCTGTGGATAACAGACTATGATCCATATTCTTGTTTTAAATTTGATGAAGCCGTTCCGGGGCAATATATTTATCCGGTCTCTGGAGGATATGTTCACAGGTACGCAGACAGTCCGGATTTGTTGACGGAGTATAATCCTGATAGGCCAAAAGATTATAGTGAAGAAAAGTACTATTGGCTATTGCCTAGAAATTCCAGACAATATATGATGGACAGAAATTTAGGTGCTCTGTCAGGAGAAAAGTATCCGATCGACAATCGAGGTCTGCTGTATTATCAGTATGGACGTAAGGATCCGTTCTTCTTTGATGGTACAAATAAGATTACAAATACAGATGCTTCAGGTGTAGCATCTATAAACTATAATAACATTAAAGGTGGAGCGTCCGTAAAATATTCTGTGGAGAATCCTCAGACTTATATTTTTAAAAATGATAAACCACTTTTATGGACACAAGAAGATAATTACCTCAAAGATGAGAATGGTAATTTGAGTATCTGGAACGATTGTTATGCAGTGCATGAATTTAAGGATATTGCACGGAAATCAATTTTTGATCCATGTCCTCCGGGATTCAGACTGCCTTCCCATCAGGTATTTAGGGGCTTTACTCCTCAAGGTGCTTCAGGAGTCATGAATGAGAAAGCCACAACAAATGTCTTTAAGGATGCTTCTATAACAGTCGATGGTAATACCATATATTCAAGAGGATTTATTCCATTCAGCGATGCGATGGGTCTGCGCTATTGGCCTTATGACGAAAGCAACAAGGAAGTTTCTGACTATCCCTATATTTTTATTCCTGCAAGCGGATATAAAGACTACAGTGTGTTGACGAATAAGTTTTATTTATGGGGGCCGGATACTGCATATTCTAGTCTTTGGACTGAATATGCGATAGATAATGATGACCAACAGGCACGAGTACTGGTGACGAATCCTAATTTGTTAGGCTTTTCATCTTATTATAGAGCCCGTGCTCTACCTGTCCGCTGTATAACGGACCGCAATTCAGAACTGTATTCAGTAATATCAAATCCAGCAAGTTAAATATAATGAAGAAAATATTTTATACGCTTATAGCACTAGCTGCAATTGTCGGATGTCAACGCGAGGAGCCATTTGTGGAATCAGATGAGGCACAGGAACAGTCTGGGCTAGAGTTTACTGCGCAGATTGAGACGTTTGTCAATGAAACAAAGACGTCGTTATCAGGTAATTCTGTGGTCTGGTCATCAGGTGACCAGCTTGCTATCTTCCAGGGTAAAGATATTGCTGACAGATATCAGGTCAAAGATAATTGCGTCGGAAGCGGGAATGGCACATTTGTCTTTGCTGAAAAGGGTAAAGGAACACCTTCTGTAGAATATGATGCAAATATTGCGGTTTACCCATATGAAGCGGATCTCAGATGTACTCCGAACATAGTGGACGGAGAAGTAACGTCTTATACAATTACTGGCGTAACCATTCCGTCTAAACAAATTTATGTACCAGACTCCTTCCCTGAAGAGTCCTTCCCTATGGCTGCAATAACCGACGGACTGAAGGACAACAATCTACATTTTAAGAATCTCTGCGGAATTTTAGAACTGCAACTGATAGGAAGGGAGAAGATAACGTCTATAGTGCTTAGTGGTAGAAACAAAGAGCCGTTGTCAGGTGATGCGACGATTACTATCTCCAATGATGGAACGCCATCTTTGACAATGTGTGCTGAGGCAGACAATGGAAAAAACACATACGTTTATAGGACTATAATGCTGGATTGTGGAGAAGGTGTTCAGCTCAACGAGACAGTTCCTACTTCCTTCTTTATTACGATACCAGCGGGTGTGTTTGCAGCAAAAGGTTTTATTTTGACGATTACAGATTATGATGGTAATACACAAAAAATAGAGGTCGCAAATCAAAAGAATGGAATAGAACGGTCGTGTATCCGTACTATGCCTAAAAAAGAGGTCGCTACAGCATCTTCACCATCCATGATCTGTATAATCAATGATAATGAAGTGAATGTGAGAGCTAAATCTTTCGATGGCCTGAATGACCTTGTGTGGAGTGCCAAAAAGGAGTATAATGGATACAATCACTTCTTTAATTTAACGAAGATACAGATCTGCCCAACTACAAATGCAGATGATACGAAACTATCTGGATTGTCACAATGGAAAACTGCAAGTGATGATATTTGTCCGATACAGGTTTGGGGGGAACATGTCGGTGGCAATCATGGCTATAAATGTGTGTGTAAAGTGACGGTACCTAGCCATGGATTGGAAGATGCAGACATAGGCTCGGTTTGGACCGACAACAAAGGCTATACCTATGTCCTTGTGTTTGTAGATGACACAAATACGTTGGGTTTTGTGAAATTTGATGATGATTCAATGAAAAATGGTAAGATGGATTGCAATACTTCTGTGACATCTCCAATGACTCGTGATTCTGAAACAAATCCTAGGACTATAAAAATAACGGGGCAAACGAAAGAGCAACTACGAATATGTTCTAATGGTCATTCTCTGAAACTATATGTTGATGGTGAAGAGA
This sequence comes from Bacteroidales bacterium, assembly GCA_017555445.1. The sequence goes on along the minus strand of JAFZGK010000056.1, from coordinate 17,510 downwards.
AGGATTTGAATATAGATGCTATTATTCCTTGCGACAGAGTAGAAATTATTGCAGAGTATAAAGTGATTTTTGTTCCGGCAATGTTGCAATATCTTATGAACAATCTGGGGAGTAATACCAAAGACAGCCAGCACTCTGAGGATATTGAGGATTGGTATTACAGCCTTGTTACAAGGTATCAATTCAATAGAAATGGCTCTGTCTCACAATATCATACCTATAAAATCTATAAGACATTTGATGTTGGCTACGGTGGTCTTGTACAGTCAGGCAGGTTCGCAGAAAATGACCCGGAAAATACTTCATATTATATAGGTAATCTGCCATATGTCTATACTCCTGATACGAAAATTCTTGATGTCTTGACTTGTCATGATTCAAGCAACAATGAGTATATGATGTATAAGGAAACCTGGAGTGATGAAACCAAGGTGCCATACAGATACTACCAGTTTACTGATAAGAATGCTGAGAAAGGCATGTGTCTGGCATATGATCGTTCTATTGGCTGGGGACAACCTGAAGAAAGATTAAAACACATTGTCGGTGCTGATAGTTTTGCAGGAAGATTTAGGAAAGATACGAAGAAAATGTATCCCGCATTTTTCTGCGGAGGTACATTGGAGAAAGACCTGACTTTTGATGGACTTGGCTGCAGAATCCCGCTTTATAAATATGACGAAGACCTCACAGCAGTAGGTTGGTATTGGGTTGAGTCAGGTGCGATGGACTTTGACGCATCGGATGATGACATCGTACTTATGATAGACTCACACAAGGCTGTCGACAAGGATATCTTCCTTCCTGCCTACATGAATGGCATGCAGATAACTGTTCTTGATAAAACATCAAATGTCGAGTGTATTCAAACACAGATATCAGACAGAAAACTCCGATATAATACAAATGGAAGCACCAAGGACTATCTGGTTGTAAGACTATCCAAATAATTGAGCTATAATTTGGTTTTCGGAGGGGGTATGGTATTTATCTTTGAAGGACCTTGATGACAGTTGTCTCATGATTCAGAGGTAGGTTGTCTTTTTTAGCTGCCTTGAATGTAAAGGTTCTCATCTCCTCATCTGTAACGTCCTTTTGGATCTTCCTGTTCTCAAGTGCATTGCCGTTTGAGTCCAATACGTTGTAAGTCCAGCTCCAGTCGGTTTCGGTGATTCTCCACCATCCGGCTGTAACTGCTATATCCGTCTGTGCCGGAGTCAGGGCTTCTCCTGTGCCAGTCAATATTACCTGGAAACTTGAGCCGTCAACCACTTCCTCTGTTGCCTGGCCGTCTGCATCTGACATCAGTTTCTCGATGGTGAAAATTGCGCTTTCGCCCATTTGAAGTCCATATTTCTCGAGAGTGAGGAATATTACCTCATATCCCAGTGCAAAGCAGATATAGCTTTTTGCACGCTCGTCATCTGCTGATATACCTCCTTTGAGCTGAGGCATATCCTGTATGTTCTGACTGAGCATCTGTCTGTATCTGATGTTCCTTCCTCTCCAATTGTCTGTTACAGATCCGTCAGTACTTAACGCAGGACCTTCATCATATTTAGTATCAGATACTACATAATCCTTGATCCATTTGAGATTTCCGGCACCCGGCACATTATCACCCAATGTCATTTTACTTACATCCGGAATATTGATCGTCGTATTGTTTCCATTCGCAAACAACTCATCTGCAGCATTTGTGGCTGTATTTCCATATAGGCCTAGGTTGTCGGATTCCTCAAAGATAAGGCTGGTGTTACTGTCGAGATATACTCCACCACCGATACCACTCACTTGATTCATACCCATTTCAAATGCTGTGCATTCAGCCATCGATGAAGAACTGATGGCCTTGTTGCTGATGATCTGTCCTGAGATGAAATCCATGAATGCATTATTCATCAAGCAGATGCCGCCTCCGTTTATGGCTTCATTTCCTGAGATCTGTATTTCTTCGACGTTGAGGATGATATGGCCATTGACACAAAGTCCGCCCCCGTATGCTGCCTCATTATTTCTGATAGTACCTCCACTTAATGCTACTGTCTTGTCTTCAGTACCTGCATTATATACATAAACTCCTCCTCCATATTGTTCGCAAACATTTTCTTCGATATATCCATCAACCATGGTCACATTTCCGTTCATGATATAGACTCCACCACCGTTTTCAGTAGCTTCGTTCTCCTGTATGGATCCGGCATTTACTGTCATGGTACCGCCATCAAGGAATATTCCACCACCATTTTTAGTTACAGTAGAGCTTGAGTTGATACCGTTTTGGGATACTTGACCATTTGCGTGGGTCATTGTAAAACTGCCACCACCGCTAATGTAAGCTCCGCCACCATTGCGGCTTGAATAGTTGCCGGTTATATGACCTTCTGAAAGTGTCAGTCCACCACCTCCAATGATATATATGCCGCCGCCATCATATGTGGCAGAGTTGCTGAGTATTGAACCTTTGCTAATAAGCATCGATCCATTATTCAGGTACGCACCACCTCCTTCGCCGTTAATGCCTTCTTCCTCGCTAAGCGCCTGGTTGTTCATGATTGCACCTCCGTTCATTGTGAAACTGTAGGTTTCTTCTGTGGATGTTGTCTGAGTATTGTCAGCTTGCGCGATATATACTCCTCCGCCTTGACCATTAAGTGCAGTGTTAGAAGCCAGTTCGCCTCCATTCATTGTAAAGTTGCCTCCGGCGATGTATACTCCACCTCCGTTTGTCGAGGCGTTGTTACTGCTGATGGATGCTACAGAATTATCTGAAATTGTGGCTTCTCCATTTTCTTCTTGAACCAAAACGAAGCTACCGTTAGCAAGATATACTCCACCTCCATATGCCGCATTGTTTAAACGGATAGTTCCTGCGCTTAGAATGTATTCGCAGTCAGCACCTTGCAGGTATACGCCACCACCCTTTCCTGTAGTACTGTTGCCGTTAATAGAACCTCCGGTAAGTTCAAAGTTGCCATTGTTCAAGTATACTCCACCACCATCTAAAGCAATTGTCTGGTCGTTTTGTTTGCCATTCTGTGATATGGTTCCAGCTTGCATTTCAAAGTCTCCACCGTCAATATAGACACCAGCACCATAGGTGCCGATATTGCCTGTGACTTCTCCATCTTTCATAGTAAAACCACCATCTTTGACATAGATGCCGCCTCCGTTTCCTGTGCCGTTGATGGTATTGGAAGAAATGGCGCCATTCATCAATGTCATGCTTCCTCCATTGATATGGATTCCAGCACCGCTGCCATCTGCGGTGATGGTATTGGAAGAAATGGTACCATCCACTAATGTCATGTTACCGCCATTGATATGGATTCCAGCACCGTTACCTGTAGCGGTGTTTGAGATTATGCTGCCTTGAGCAATTTCAAGGTTTCCAGTCTGAATGTATATGCCTGCGCCTTCGTTTGACCTGTTTTCAGATATAGTGAAGTCACCTCCGGTCTTTTCTTCGTTGTATTTGATGGAACCTTGGTGGACATATATGCCGCCGCCATACTGCTCTGATATGTTTCCGTTTACGCTACCGCTGTTCAGCCATATGTTGAATGTATAGTAACCCGGTTTTGAGCTGTTTTCAAAATATATTCCACCACCTTTCGCTTCATTGCCCTCAGCAATGTTCTCGGTTATTGTGGAACCGTTCATCTCTACTGTTATAGTTGATCCACTATCCAGATCCATATCAGGACCAAAGAAGAAATGCACTCCGGCACCTAAGCCGGAAATTTCCTTTGTTCCATACGTATATGACGGGGCCCTGTTACCCTGTACTATAAGCTTGTCACTAAGGTTAAAATAGAGATTTCTTTTTCCAGTCTTCACTGTTCCGATATATCCTTCGATATATAGACCAGCTCCTACCGGTGCGACATTTTCTATAAAATAGGTAGGGTTCTCGACGAATTCGATTGATGCTTGAGTCTTGATGGCTCCACCATTGTCATCGCTGGCATTTTTTTCAAATCTGCATCCGTCGATTGATAGAATTGTAGTGTTCAATCCTCTTGCATTCCAGAATATTGCACCTCCGCTACCATCTCTTTCCCAATCATTCTTCCATCCGTTTATTCTGAGAGCGCGGTTATAGCGGAATGTGACATTTTTAAGATATAGACTGGATTGGGTCGATCCATATGTACGGATTGCTCCTCCTGTCTTCTGGGCATCACCGCCTCCGGAGAAGCAACAGTTGATTTCGGAGTTTTCTACAACTACGTTTCCTTTTGACTGAGAACCGATCATTATGGCGCTACCTCTTTCAGCGTAGCATTCGGAAATGATACAGTTGTTTAATTTAGTCTCTATGTCTGTAGCTGTATTGATGAAAAGTGCAGCTCCGTCACCTGATCCTCCATAGACATCCTGGATAGTTACATTATTCAGGGTTAATTTTCCGGTATTATTGATTGCAATAAGATCCTTTATTCCGTCAAAAATGTATGTGAGTTTTTCAGGAGCTACATTCTCTGTTTTTACAGTCATATTAGCTCCTCCATTGATGATTATCCTTCCATTTTTGCCGTTGATAGTCAATTCCCCGGCGTTAGAAAACATGGTAAAAGCCTTGCTGAGGCTTATGGTAATGTCCTGACCAGTCTCATTTATTATTTCAGCTGTAGCTCCAGAGGCTACTTTGATAGAACCTGTGAGGGTTATATTTTTAGTCAGGTTATAGGTTCCTGATATGGATCCGGAGTTAGGCAAATCTTTTCCTAATACGGAAAGACTGTTTATAGTGGCCAGCACAACAACAGAAAATATGATGTTGATCAATCGTTTCATACCATCAGCTAATTAAAAGAATAATTTTTGTCAATAGCTTGCACAGCGACACTTATTCTTAATTTGGAATCGTCCATTGGACCGTCCTTGGTCAGTTCGTATGTGTCGAATAACTGTTTTTGTGTGTATGTTCCTGGAAGGAGGGAGAACTTATAGTAATAGAAACCATCTGTGCCTTTCTCCCAATAGTTTTCCCATCCGTCAGATTTTGTGAAATTTCCGGTTGTTGTATCTTCCGGCTTCCATGTGGCGACAATCTTTTCCTTTGTTCTAGTGACGCCGTCAGCATCCGTATGGCTCTCAGTGATATACCAATAACCGATGATGGCAGCTCGTACGAAAGTTGTTGTCCAACCAGTGTTCTGAACTTTGAAGTCACTGAATGTATGCGATGTGGACTGCTCGGTTACTGTGCTTTCCACATATCCTCCGGATGTGATTGTATATGTATACATCTTGCCCTCTTCCCAGTTTGCTGTGTTTTCACGTAACAGCTTTGGCTCAAATGTATGAATCTTTCCTCCGATATTTATAGATGCGATAAATGAGTGGTCTTCCAGATCTTGAGGAATAATAATGAAGGCGTCTTCTTCTCCTGCAGGAAAATTTTGTGTAAATGTCTGCTTGCTGTCTGCTTCATGGTTCCATGTAACAGTATTACCGGATTCTGTGTGAGCGACTATACATGATCCTTCTGAGATGACATCGGTAAGTTCGATATGAAGATTATCCGGATCCGCATCGCCCATTGGCCCAAGCCTGAATCGTACTCCTGCCATGGTGTGTACAAAGTTCAGTTCAACCGGCTCCTCGCCCTGCTTCTGGGTTGGAGCAAAAGCAAATATTAGGTGAGATTGTGCAGACGCATCATTACCCTCACTGTCTTTTGGGATGGTGTGTTCAAAATAGGCAGAATATTCTCCAGAACGTTTGAAGAAAGGAGTTGTCGTATTGTTGACATTATATGCAAAGAAGTCGATGGTGTTATATTTATATGGCCAATATGTCATTGGACTGTAGCTGGTCCAATTGTCTTCGCTATGTAGTTTGAGACCATCTATATATGGCGTATTCTCGTCTGATCTGTATGCAGTCAGGTGGAATGATTCGAGTGCATTTGAATTTCCACTGCTTTTTGTTGCAGGGGAAATGATGGATTCAGACACGTAGTAGAAAAGAGAATCATCACCAAGCATTCCTAAAAAGTATGTTTCCTTAGGACCTTGAGTTTCATCGTGATGAGTTTTGGTTTTCTGGATGTCGATATTATAATGCTTGGCAGCGAATTGAATTCCATTCTCACTTTCATTCTGCTCAAACCAAACCTCCTGAATGCATGAGACTGCAGTCAGGTATAGCAACAGGTAGGCAGCATATTTGATAATCCTCTTCATCGTTCAGACATTTGATTTTTAATTAAGTCGACATCAATTCAATGTCCACTGTGCATATAAAGTCAGATTGTCGTTAAGATTAAGAATCTGTCCTTCTTCATATGAAGTTCCCTTTCCATCAGGGCGGGTGTTCCAGCCGACAAGTCTATAACCGAGCTTGTCAAAAGTAACCGGAACTATCATTGTACTGTTGGTTGCAGTAACGATATTTTGTTTTACTGAAGACGGCTCGTCTCCGTAATATGCGAAGTTGTTGTTGTAAGTCACTTCGACATGAGTTACATTTCCTCCGTTGAGAGTCACCATTCCTCCTTCATTGGCTACATTAGGATTTGCCTCGTATCCTGAAATGTTGTTATCTGCAATTGTTCCATTGTTTATGGTGATGTTGGCTTTGCTTCCTTTCGCGTATAGTCCGCCTCCCTCCAGCGTCGCGTGATTACCGCTGATTACAGGAGCTCCGTCCTCGTCGTCGTATATTCCTACCGTAATGTCTGCTGCAGCTCCAAGTCCAGCCATATCGATACATATTCCACCACCGTACTTGTCTGATGAGTTGGATATGATGTTTCCAGAAATCAGGTCAACATCTACGTTGTTGCCTGTAGATGTTACATATAATCCTCCTCCGTTTCCACCAAAAGCAGCATTTCTCATGATTCCGTCATTATTGCTTAAAGGAGAATTCATGCTGAAGTTTCCTCCAACGATGCAGATGCCTCCACCATTGCCGGATCTGGCAAGGTTGCCGGAGATTTCTCCTCCATACAGGTAGACTGAACCATTTTCAAGATATACAGCTCCGCCTGATGTGTTCGAGACACATTCGGTGATCTTTCCCCCTGTCATGGTAAATGTTGCTTCTCCTCCTTGACCTTTGACATAAATTGCTCCGCCTGCGTCGGATGAACAGTTGTGGATTTCCCCTCCTGTCATGGTGAAGGTTCCTTCTTCCAGGTAGACAGCTCCGCCCTTGTGTTGAGTGTGAGGGAATTCCGGATCGTCATCCCGTTCACTTGTCCTGCTGTTTCTGATGAGTCCGCTTGTCATGGTAAAGGATGGGGAAGTAGAAGCTCCTGCTGCCATCACGAACTGAGCTTGAATGTCACCACCGCTTACAGTGATATTTGCTTGCCCGATCTTTCCGGTACTGTTATTAGTCTTTCCTCCTCCGATGGAGCCTGTACGAATGATAGGGTTGCCGGAGATGTTGATGATTGCAGAACCGCCATTGACTCCTTGATTTAGTCCACCTGTTCCTCCTCCGATTCCACAGGCTTCTTCGCTCCTTGCAACAATGTGACCTCCTGAAATGTTGATGGTCGCATTACCTCCGCTGATGTTCTTGCTGCTTCCACCTCCGATTGCAGTTCCCAGAACTGAGTGTGCATAGATATAGCCACCGCTGATATTGACTGTTCCATAACTTGCTTGCGCACTGTATGATCCACCTCCACCGATAGCAGAACTTGGAATACCCCAGATATTTCTGAAGTTATAGGCATAGATATTTCCTCCTGTGATTGTCACTTCACCAGGTCCACCTTCAGCGCTATGTCCCATTCCTCCTCCGATTGCTGTACCTGCAGTTGTTGCAACAGCTGTGACTGTTCCTCCATTGATGAAGACCTGTCCAAGACCATTGCCTCCTCCTCCGATAGCAGTACAGTCTTCTGCTGCAGTAGTTCCGGCAAAGATGACACCTCCGTTGATATGCAGATTATAAAGAGGCTCCGTGCTTGTGCTGTATGTGTTTGTGCCGATTGCCGAGTTCCAGAAATTGCCGATGTATCCTGTAGATGCACCAAAGTCATTGGCGTACTTAGGCTCGCTTTCGGCTGTAATGAAGTCCGTGCTAGCTACTGTGAGCGAACCTGTGCCTTCAAGGATGATTTTATCTGATGGATTGTTGTCGATATGAAGGCAGCCCATGCGGTTGTCACCTATGAAGTTGACAGTGAGTTTCGTGTTGCCTGAAGGCATGTATGATATACCTCCTTTCTGACGGTTTCTGAATGTTTGTTCCGAATGCCTTACCCTTTCTTGAATGGCAGAGTAGATGTTATCAATTACGATGTTGAAGTCTGTGTTGGAACCAGTTACTTTTATGTAGTTGAATGTATGAGTACGACCGACATCTCTGACTCGTGCTATGCCGATGTGTCTTTCATTAGGAGCGTTGTCACTTGTGCTACGTATATATTTGCCGTCATCCCATATTTCAATGACATCCTCTACGTTTTGGTTGTTTGTAATCCAATCGCTCCATAACTGGCCGTTGTAAGTCACCGGATCATACTGCGGCGGCTTGAAATCACTTGATTCCCTTTCTCCGCTCCATCCTGTTGAAGACTTATTGGCTTCAGTAGATTGGTATACGTAGTACTTGTTATTCGGGTCATGCGTACCTGAGAACGTTTCAATAGATGCTCCGTTGTTTATGTATACTGAACCGGAGTAACCGGTACTTGAGATATTGACATTGCCGGCCGCAAGATCGAAGTAAATATATTCCTGAGAGTCCTGCACCTTTTCATTAAGAGTATATGTGATCATGTCACCTGCCTTCCAGCTTGCGCCGACAAGTGAGGTGCTGATGCTTTTGGTTTCGTCATTGCTGTCAATGTATGTCAGAGTGATCTTCGCTGTTGAACTACCGTCGAAAGATTGAGGAATCATCAGGAATACAGTTTCATCCTGATCGCTAGTGAGCATCTGTCCTTTTTCTATAACTGTTTCGCTGTTGATCTGAATCTCGAATTTTGTGTCAGTAGCCTGACCAGAAAGATCTTTTGACAGATTGTTCCATGTTCCGGTCTCAAAGTCATATGTTCCTTTGTTGGCTACGCCCTCTATCCTTATAGACTGGATCTTACCTTCTACGCCGTTTCTGAACTGGATTGCAGTCAATGCGTGTGAGAATTCAAGTGGAATACGTTCTCTGGTGGTAGAAGGAACCTCTTTGAAGGCAGTGATGACATCTATCTGCTCACTTACATCTGAAGGTACAGTATATGTTATTGTCGGGCTGGCATTCTCAGGCGTCTGTGTCGCATTCTTTAATGTTGCCGGAACGTATGAATAGATACGAAGATGCGTTGAACCCGCAGGAAAAGAATTCCATTTTACTGAGTTTATCTCCTGTCCATCCTCAGTATATACGCCCATCAGGTCTCCGTCAAAGATGTATTCCTTATTATTCAATTGTTCACTCCAATAAGTGAACTGACCTGTCGTTACCCCACCTGATGTACTATACTTGCCATAGTATCCTATAACTCCTGCATGATTTCCAGAGAGCTTGTTGATTGTAAATCCCTTAGTCGAGACTTCTTCTTCAAGGTTTCCGGTAAACCAGATGTTTTCGCTCTCTGTCACAATAGCCTCAAGTTCCTCCATACAACCGCTCATCATGGAGGTCATGATGATTGATATACAGAGTAGTATCATTTTGGTTATGTAACTGTATTTCATGACTATTGCAGATAGAGGTCCTCGTTCTTGTTATTCCAATAGTATAGACTGCTCTTGCCTTCAATAATATCGAATGGCTTGAAATAAAGGTTGATGATGTATAGTTTGCCGATGGAATTCTCTGCTGTAGTCAGATTTGTTCCATCAAGATTCTTCAGAGGGACATTCACTGTCTTGCTGATTCCGTCTTTCATCGTAATCTTGATGTTGTAGCTGGTAGCAGGACTGCAGAAAACAGATGCCACCGGAGTACTTGTAAGAGATAGGTCAAGCCCAGCAGCGTTATCGAAGCCTTTGATATAATAGTATCTATCCTCGCCCTCTGCAGGAGCTACCGGGTGTGAATATGATTTTGCGCCTGTTTGAAGGTTTACTACCACCTTGTCGCCGGTCTCGATTTCAACCTTAGAAACCGAACCCCATTGTCTTGCTGTTTCCAAGGTTGTAGCGCAGACATTGATCTTTATCCATGTAAGCAGATGGTTGTACGTCTGGATTCCGAATCTGTTGGTCCATGAGCCTTCGATGAGAGGAGCAAACATCAGGTCGTCTGATCCGTTTATGTTATGATGAGCGTTTATTCCATCTTCGGAATACCAACCTGTGCTTGGATAAAGACCTACACAGTAAACCGGAGTGTTCTCACCCATTGTAGGGTAGATGAGGTCTGCTCCGTTATGCTTTACATATTTTGGAGATGTGTTTTCAAACTCGACAGTAGTTCGGCAAGGAAACATATCCGCAACAGTTTCATTGTCTTTTTGGAACATTTTTTCTGTAGAGGTTGTGAACCATAAGGCAGGGACGAATTTCTTATCCGAAGAAATCATTGACTGATTGAATTCGTTTGCATTAGCTGCCGTTTTTGTGGCAGCATCAATATTACCGATACCGATGCCAAGACTTATTCTCTTGTCTTGATCATCCGCAAGTTTCGAGCATCCTGATAAAAGAATTGCTCCAAACAAAAGTATGTATGTCAATCGTTTCATTATAGCTCAATATCTCCTGTTCCTGTACCTCCGGTCTCCCAATCGGTGATTGATGTGGAAACGGCTATGTTATTACCCATTTTAAAGTTAAGACCGATAGTGAACAAGCGTCCGGCAGTACTTCCAGTAAAGTATGTGTCATTGCCGGTCTTAAGGTCTATGTCAAGAATGATGTCTGTTCGATGTTCTGTTGAAAGGACTATGGTATATTCGGCAGTACTTTTGGTTACATCATACTGGTCATGTAGCGTTGCTACTACAGGTGAGCAGATGATATATGCTGCATCTTTATCAAGAGTAGTATTAAGTGTATAAGACTTCTCAGCGCTTACAAATGGCGTGTCATCGGCAGGATCGAAAAAATCAAAATCAAGAGGCTCACCGGGACTGAAACTTACACTTTCGTCTATGAGGTTGAGATTTAATGAGTTCCTGCTGTTTATCTTCATGCTGGTGATCTTTCCCCATGCATCTCTTGCTGACTCGCTTTCGACACCGATCTCTATTTTCAGGTAAGTGAGGAGGTGTTGAAACTCAAGTGCCGGTCTAGGGTCATTTCCATATTTGCCGGTTGTTGTAGGAGCAAACATGATGTCTGTCTTGCCATCAAACTCCCTTGTAGCCGCCTTATTATCGTCGCTGAAACTCCAGCCTGTCTCGGGAAAAAGACCTGCAAAATAAGCTTCTTTATCCTGGTGATTCTGATTATAATAAATTCCGTTGATGAGCTGCTGCGCACTATTCTGGAACTCAGCGACAACATGTTTTTCAATGGTTCCATCAGCATTAGTACCGTCCGTGCCGTTATCAGGAAAAGATCCGTTGGTTGTGGACGCTAAAATGAGAGCAGTGAGGGGAGCGCTTGAGCTCGGGGCAGTCGCGAGATATGGTGATTTCGTGTCTGCCGACTGTATGGTGTTGGCTGCTATGTATATCTTTGACTTTTCATCAGCAACTTCCACCTGTATGCGGCTGCATCCAGATGCGATGTATATTAAGCTGATGGCCAGTATGAAGAATCGTTTCATCTTATTCAACATCTATGTCGTTTTTATATTCATTATCTGTCCAAGGAGTAACGGTTACTGTGCTGATGATGTCTTCGGCACTGTCTCCAAGATTCAGTTTATAGGTGTATATCTTGCCTGGCTGCCAAGGCGAGGTTTGACTTGTGTTTACTTTTACTTCTGGTGTATAATCTACATTGTTCCATCGGAACTTGACATAGATCGTGATATCGTCAGTCATGACTTGAGGAAGTACCAGAAGGTCTGTGCCCAACTTGGCATTAAGCTGGATACCGTTTGCTCCTACTGCTCCAACAGTTTTACCCACGGGGATAGTGATCGTACCTTTGTTATCCGTATTATCCGGAACCCAATCTGTATCTGCGAGATCTGCTTGGGCCGGGTTTGTACTTACATCCAGACGGCCCTTGTACGCTATGTTCCTAAGCTCAATTTTCTCGATATTCGTGTTTCCATGGGCAGCTCCCAGTTCAAAACGGATAGCTGAAAATGGATGAATGAAATTCAGATTGACCTGTCCGTTATTCTGCTCTGTGTATTTCTGGCCAGGAGCATAGGCGTAAATGAATTCCTGTGCCTGTGCCTGTTTGTCGTAGTCAGTTGGAAGAGAACATTGAATCGCTTTTTCCAGAACTGTCACTCCTGTGTTCTGATTGTCGTACGGCATGTATGCAAAGAAGTCAAGAGCGTAGGTCGGCCAGTATCTCTGATAGAATACACCTTGTGCGCCGACAGAAGCATCGTAGAATCTCCAGCTACCATCATCCTTGAAATAATAGATTCTGTCAAAATTCAGGAAGTATCGTTCTGTAGTTCCTGTTTTGTATGATGTCACCGAAAAGTTACCCTTATCCTCGACTATAAGTTTGCTTGCGTCATATAAGTTGGCCTTGCTGATTGTTTCTGTGTCATAAGTCATGAAAGGTGATAGCAGAATTTCCTTATCTGTAGGATAAGTGTCTACTTCTACGGAGCAGGAAATGCATCCGTAGAATATGCCAAAGAATATTATTTTGCCGATGTTTTTCATATCTGAGCCTCTTATCTTGTCCATTGAGCGAAAAGGGTGATGCTTGAACTGAGTTTCATGGTTGCACCTGTACTGTATGATATTCCTTTGCCGTCGGGACGTGTATTCCATCCTGATAGGGTATATCCAAGCAGATATCCTTGAGCAAACCATTCAGTCGGAGCAATCATCTTGGTGTTGGTATTTGTTACAATTCGTTGAGTTTCTTTGCTGACACCACTTTGGCCATGGTATTCAAAGTTGTTGTTGTAGGTGACAGTGACAAAGGTCGTCACGTCATCTCCGTTGAGTGTAACCATACCACCTTCATTTGCTACATTCGGATTGTCGACGTATCCGGAAACTGTGTTCTCCTTGATGCTTCCGGCGTTGATTGTGATGTTGGCATCTGTTCCGCTGGCATATAGGCCACCACCTTTAAGAGTGCTGTGGTTGAAGGTAATCTCCGGTCCTGCATTGCCTGTTCCAACCTCTACCATTGCCTTAGGACCTTGAGATACATTGATGGGGTTGCTGTCATCTTCATCAACTTCTCCCATATCCACACAGACACCTCCACCATATCTTGTGGCTGAGTTGGACTGAATCTTACCTTGATGAAGGTTTACTGTCACATCGTCTGTGCTTGAGCTTACATATACTCCACCGCCACTTCCTCCAAAGGCTGCGTTGTTCTTGATGGTAGTAGAACCGATAGACCGATTCTGTCCGTTGTTTATAGCATCGACCTGACTGGCATCCTGCATGTAAAGGTTGCCTCCCACGATGCATATTCCTCCACCGTTTCCGTTATTTGCAAGGTTGCCGGATATCTCTCCTCCGTGTAGGTAGACAGACCCGTTTTCAAGGTATACGGCTCCTCCTGAAGTGTTAGAAATGCATTCAGTTATCTTACCATTGCCGGAAAGGATGAACTTAGTCTCATTTTGCTGTCCTTGTGTGGTTTCTCTACCTTTGATGTAGATTGCTCCGCCAAGATCGGCCGAACAGTTACGGATCTCTCCTCCACTCATTTCGAATCTGCCGGCCTCAAGGTAAACAGCTCCACCTTCAGACTTGATGTGTTTATATTCTGAGTCGTTTGTCTGACTGTTTCTGATCAATCCGTCTGTCATAATGAATTCAGGATCTGTTGCCGCGCCTGCTGCCATCACGAACTGAGCCTGAATATCTCCTCCGGAAATATTGATGTTTGCAGAGCCAATCTTTCCGGAAGAACTCAAAGTTCCTCCGCCTCCAATGGAACCCGTACGTATGATCGGTTTTTCAGAAATGGTGATCTTTGCGGTTCCACCATTCATGTTGTCACTCTTTCCCCCTGAACCACCGCCGATTCCGGCGCTGGCTGCCGATCCACTTTGTGCAATTACTGTTGCATTACCGGAAATCCTGATATCAGCATCACCACCCTGGAGGGTGTTGCTGCTGCCGCCACCGATAGCAGTACCGATTTCTGAGTAAGCATAAACATTGCCTCCTGTAATTACAACTGTGCCTTTGCTTCCAGCTTTGCTGCTGGAACCTGCACCGCCGATTGCTGAGCTTGGGATAGTTCTTGTGTGTTCGTAGTTGTAAGCATAGACACTGCCTCCATTTATGTAGACGTTGCCTATGCCGCCCGTGTCGCTATATCCGATTCCACCTCCAATTGCGGTGCCTGTTGTGCTAGCAACTGCAGTCACTCGACCACCGTTTATCGTGACATGTCCTTCTCCATTACCGCCGGCGCCGATTGCAGAACAATTTTCCGCTTTAGTGGATCCGGCGAAGATGGTTCCGCTGTTGATTGTGATTCCAAAACAGTCCTGCTTGTTGTCACTTGCGCCAATGACTGAATCATAATGGTTGGAGTAGTATCCGCCATTGTTTTCATAAAAATCTGCATCAGCAACCGTCAGTGAACCTTTTCCTTCAAATATGAGTTTGTGATTGAGATTCTTGTCTGAAGAAACATAATGTATGCTGCCAAGGCGGTTGTCTCCCACCATGTTCAAGGTAAGTTCGGATTTTTTCCCGTTTGTACTTGGAAGGAAGGTTATTGTTCCGAATGTTCTGTTCTGACCTTGGTGCTGTTTGGTAGAATAGATGTTATCCAAAGTGATATGACAAATCATGTCGCCCTTGACGCTGATTCTGTTTGTTGTATGTGTTCTGCCCACCTTGCGTACGACAGCTGTGCCGATGTATTTGGACTGTTCCTTTGTTGCTTTTGATCCCTTTACATTGACACCATCATCCCATATTTCAATAATGTCTTCAACACTTGTCTTTCCGTTATAATTTGTGATGAAGTCAGCCCAAGATTGATTGTTGTAGGTTATCTGGGCATATTCGGGGATAACGCAATCTTTCTTTGCTGTAAAGTCTTCATTGCTCTGATAACCACCAAAATGTTGGCCCTTGTCAGGATTTGACTGATAGATATAGTAATGCTTGCTGTTTGTATTTGTTCCGTAAACTTCCTCTGTTACTATAGCTCCATTCGTGCCTTTCACATACACATAGCCCTTATAGCTGCTTCCGTCGATAGTGACTTCTCCTGCAGCCAGATCGAAATATATATAATCATCAGAAGCACCGGACTGTCTTTCATTGAGAGTGTATGTAATCATGTCCCCGGCCTTCCAGCTTGCACCGGCAAGTGAGGTGGTGATGGTCTTGGTATCTATGTTGGATTCACCGACATAGTATGTCATACTGACAGTGGCATCGGTCTGCTCTCCGAAACTCTGCGGAATCATCATCAGCACAGTGCCTTTTGTGTCAAAGGTGATCATATCACCCTTGAATACTTTCATCCCTTTTGTGCCCTGATCGTCATCAAAGTCTACAGTGAAGGAACCTTTGGTCTGCCCTGTTGTGTCCCAGGAATCATCCTCGAAACTATAGATGCCCTTCTTTAAGACATTGCTTACTGTGATTGATTTTACTCTGCATTCAAAACCGCTCCTGAACTGAATGGCAGTCAAGGCGTGAGTGAAATTCAGAGGAATGCGTTGCTTGTTGGAAGTTGAGACTTCCTTGTATGATGTTATGAGGTCAATCTGTTCGCTGACATTCTCGCTAACTTCATACTCAATTGTCGGACTTGACTGACCGACAGAAACTCCCGTTGTGTTGGGGATGTAAGAATAGATTCTAAGCTTCCTTGTGTTTGCAGGGGTGTCGTTCCACTTTACAGGCTCACCTTCAGCACCCATCTGGTCGCCATCAAATTTAAATACCTTGCCGTTGAGCCTATCCCAAAGAGAGTATGACTCGTTTCCCTCGGAGCCTGTTCCGACATAGCCGATGACTCCGGCTCTCGTATCCTTCGTAAACTGATTTATGAGAGTACTCTTGGTCGCATCAGAATCGAGTTGAGCGCTGAAGCAGATGTCTTCGCTTGTCTCATGAACGAAGTATGATTCGTCAATGCAACTGCTTGACATTGCTACAGCAATCAGAGCAGTGATAGACATGACAGATGTATGTATCTTAGATCTGATTTTCATAATTTGGAGTTTTTCATTTGCGTTCTAAGCGGTTCCTACAAAAATATAAAAATATATTCAATACGACAATAGGGGGGTTATTAAATATAAAATCTATTGATTTTATGCGGGCGATTGCCTAAATTTGTTGGACAAACGTCATCGTGAAGTGGTATGAAAAAGCTTTTGTATATCTTTTGCGTCTTGTTGGTTGCGTCATGTGTCAAGCATAGTGCTGAGAATTCTCCCGAATCACGTCTGGAGATTACAGCTCGGATTGCTGAAATAGCTGATTCTAAAGTTATTCATGAGGGTAAGGATTTCAAGGACGGTAATACGATAGGTGTTTTTGTCTATCATTCAGAAACAAAAGACGTTACGTCCCCTAAAGAGATGTCTGAGTTCTCAAGCTATGGGTCTAAATATAGAAATATCAGAGGTGTGATTCATGAGGTCGAATCGTCAAAATCATGGAAGTTTAATTTTGAAAATGCGACCACCTCATTTGATGATATTTACCTTCTGAAACCGAAAGTTGCGCCATTCGAGACGGGTATGGCGGTAGTGGCCTATGCTCCGTGGATGGCAAATGTGGAAGAAATTCATTCTATCCCTTTCACATTGGGGGGCGAATTTGAAAAACAGGTGGATCTTTTGTGGGCAAGACAGAACACCCATGATAGAGCAGTCAATAGTATAGATCCGGGAGCAAACTACAAGATAGTTCCTGATGGAAATGTCCAGTATGTCAATCTTACTTTTCAGCATGCGTTATCGTTATTGAGAATAGGTCTGAAATGTGGATCTGAAGACTCAGCAGTGGCGGTTTCATCCGTTTTACTTAAGAGAAAGGAAGGAGGCAGTACTCCCTTATGCGTGTCAGGGTTGTTTGATGCAATGATAGGTCAGATCAAGAATTCTGTTGAAGGTCCTAAGCTTGAATTTAAATATACCGAAAAGGTACAGATCTCAACTGAAAGCTACACATATGTTCCGATGCTTATAGCGCCACAAACATATAAGGCGGATGGAGATTATATTCTTGAATTTCAATTCGATGGCCAGCAATCGAATTCAAAATATGAAATAAAGCTTTCGGATGTTGAAGGTGGCTTCAAGCCGGGAAATGTATATACGTTCAACTTTACAATAGATGGCTCTATTCAGTGTGATGGAGTGACAACATCAGACGAATGGATTTGATGAAATTGAGATTTGAATAGTTTTAGACATATTTTTTTGAATTTGGTGATTTCGGTCTTGGTAATAGGTTCATGTACCAAGGCGGATATGACCGATGGCCTTATTCCTGTTGAATT
>JAFZGK010000055.1 GCA_017555445.1 Bacteroidales bacterium | reverse complement strand
GTTCCCATAAGTTCCTGAGTCTCAAGTGCAGACTCATAGTCCGGCTTGATTCTCATATAACATGTCGATGTCTCCACGACCGCCATTCTTTTCTCTTGTCCGAAACTGCTGAAGGCAATCGTGATTAATATGAAAGTATGCAAAAACCTTTTCATGTTGATGTTTATTCTGCTGATACTCAGCTTGTTGCTGTTAATGCCTGCTGTCTTTGGCGGCAGGCATACGGTGTTATTTTGTTGTCCTATAAAGCTTTAGCTGTCTATTCGGCCAATAGCCGTCCTTGCCAAGTCTCGCGTTCTTCCAGGCGTTTGTCCAGCAGTCGAAGCAGCTCTACATTGCGAATCAGACCCCATGGTGTCTCGTTTACAAAACGCGGTGGCACTTCCCCGGCAAAACGCTCGATGCATAGATCGGGACGTATATGTTCTAACATATCTGTGAAAAAATCAATATATTCATCAAGAGTGAATCTTTCAAAATCTTGTGGTACTGCTGCATATTCCTTTTCCATGCGCGTACCTTTTACGACCTGAAGCTGATGAAATTTCACTGAACGCAGTTGAAGATCGTTGATCATTGCACATGAGTCAAGCATCATTTGTCTTGATTCACCGGGAAGTCCGAGAATAAAATGGGCACCTACATCAATGTTACGCTCGGCCGTCATCTGTACTGCACGGCGAGCTGTCTCGAAGTCATGTCCGCGATTGATGCGCTCGAGCGTCTGGTCATAACATGATTCGATGCCATATTCAACTATGACTACAGGTGCTATGCGCTCTTGTCCGTTGACAAGGGAACGCTGCCATTCTTTCATTACCCTGCCATCTGCGAGGTCTGCTAGAAAATCGAGTTTCTTCTCATCCACGCAGTCAGGTCTGGTACCAATCACGATACCTACCACCTTCGGATGATTTAAAACTTCACAATATAGTTCGCGCAATCGTTCTAAAGGAGCATAGGTATTTGAGAATGACTGGAAATACGCAAGATAATGTTCTGTCGTACGATAACGGACTTTGTGGAATTCTATACCTTCATCCATTTGCTGTATCAGACTCTTGCCGGCTGTGCTATACGCAGGATGAAAAGCAGCATTATCGCAATATGTACATCCCCCATGTCCTACTACACCGTCACGGTTGGGACATGTAAAACCTGCGTCCAGCACAATTTTCTGCAGACGTTCACCATATTTCCTTTTGAAATAACCGACAAAAGAATTATATCTTTTCCCATCCGGGAACTCACATGTATGGAAATTCTGTTTCATCAGATACAAAAATAGTCAAATTTTATCATATCAATGTTGTAAACTGCAATGCGAATCCAAAATCTTTGGTTGTCAGATATATGCCTACGTATGCCTGCTGCAATTTGCAGCAGGCATACGTAGGCAATGAGTTGCTAATCAAGATGATACTAGGTTATGTAAAGTGACATAAAAAAAGGGAAAATCAGATTTTTCTCTTTTTTAGTGTAGATTTTTCTTTTTTTGAATCAAACATTTCTTTATCCATGATAGATTTGCCCGAAAATACGATAAGTCTTTGATGTGCAAATTAATGAATGTGTGGAGTAATGGAGAAAAGGAGTAGAAGACGGCGCTTTATACCGGATGGATGTAATCACATCTATCAAAAAACCGAAAATGGCAAGATTCTCTTCTATGATGTTGAGGATTATCTAGTTTGTTATATGATAATGTCTGTAATGTCTAAGAAACAGTCTGTGAAAATCATGGAGTTATGCTTTATGGTAGATCATATCCATATATTGATTGAGACGGATAGTCGAGAACAAATGGCAAAATTCATGAGAGATTATTCTTCAGTTTTCATACATGAATATAATACTTCAATAGGGCGCCATGGACAGATGTTTTATAAAAGTTATGGTAATGCGCCTAAAAAAGGAGATAAGAAAATGCGGTCTACAATCGTTTATATAGGAAATAACCCGGTAGAGAAGAAGTTGTCCAGTGGAGCAGAAGATTATAGATGGAACTTCTTGAAATACATGATTGACAGAAATCCATTTTCTAAGAAATCTTCAAAGAAGTCATATAGTAAGAAACTGGTTGGAGCTATGAAACAGGTTGATAGGATGGTAAAATCAGGGCGGTACATAAATTATCAGATGCTTCGTGGTATGTACGCACGAATATCGGGAGATGAGGCCGAGGTGCTTACGGATTACATTATTATGTCGTATTATCCCTTTGGTGAAAATGACATTGTCGGATATTACAATGACTGGAATCAGATGATTGACGCAATGCATTCTACATCTGGTAGCGAATATGATATTGCCGAAAGGATTTATGCTGGATCAGATCAAGTGTATCTTGAAATGATAAAATATGTGAGTAGTGTACTTAAAATCCATCCGGTAAGGAATGTCACAGTCTTGCCGGTCAATGACAAACTCAGACTAGCCTCTCTATTAAAAACCTATACAGGTGCTACGCATTTTGAGGTGTGCAAATTTCTGCATATAAAGTATTAATTGATAGCTATCGTTGTGATATACAGCTGTTTAGCTGGTGATGCCTGCTGTCGTTTGTAGCAGGCATCACCATTTAGCGCATTGATATATAGGGGGATACGCGTTACCACGAGAGTACGATAATACGAATCTTTGTTAAGTTCGCGGGCGGAGTGGTGTGGTATGTCTGAAAAAATGATTACATTTGCCAAATTTTATACGGAAATAATCTAAACGCTTCATAAGATGCAGACATTTACAACTTCTCCGATTATTGAAGGATTGACCTTCGATGACGTATTGCTGATTCCGGCACATTCTGAAGTGCTCCCAAGAACTGTGGATGTTTCGACACATTTCACTCGTGACATCGTCATCAAGACTCCTATCGTTTCTGCTGCGATGGACACTGTGACTGAGGCAGAGCTTGCAATCGCTATGGCTCGTGCCGGTGGTATCGGTGTGATTCATAAGAACATGACCATCGAGGAGCAGATGAATCAGGTACGCCGTGTAAAGAGGGCGGAGAACGGAATGATCTACGATCCTGTCACCATCACTCCTGATGCAACTGTAGGACAGGTGCTTGGAATGATGGCTCAGCACCACATTGGTGGTATTCCTGTTGTTGATGGCAATGGCTACCTCGTAGGTATCGTGACCAACCGCGACCTTCGTTTCCAGAGAGATCCGAAGATGCCTGTATCTGAGATCATGACAAAGGAGAATCTTGTTACAGCAAAGCAGGGCATTAGCCTTCCTGATGCGACAGACATCCTCCGTCAGTACAAGATCGAGAAGCTTCCTGTAGTAGATGGTGACGGCAAGCTTGTCGGCCTCATCACTTACAAGGACCTCATGAAGATCAAGGATAATCCTATCGCGTCAAAGGACAGCAAGGGACGTCTTCTCGTAGCTGCAGCAGTAGGTGTGAATTCAGAGACAATCGAGCGTATCGAGATGCTCGTTGGAGCTGGTGCCGATGCTGTTGTCGTGGATACTGCACATGGCCATTCACAGGGCGTTCTTGATGTGATCAAGAGAGCTTGCGACGCTCTTCCTGAAGTTCAGATCGTTGCCGGCAACGTTGCTACAGCTGAGGGTGCAAAGGCACTTGCAGATGCTGGTGTAAGCGCAGTGAAGGTGGGTATCGGACCTGGTTCAATCTGTACTACCCGTGTAATCGCCGGTGTAGGTATGCCACAGCTTTCAGCAGTGATGATGGCTTCAGAGGCTCTCAAGGGAACAGGTGTCCCTGTAATCGCTGACGGTGGTATCCGTTACTCTGGTGACGTAGTGAAGGCTCTTGCAGCAGGTGCAAGCTCGATCATGGCAGGTTCTCTCTTTGCAGGAGTAGAGGAGTCACCGGGAGAGACAATCATCCTTAACGGACGTAAGTACAAGTCATATAGAGGCATGGGCTCGCTCGAGGCTATGCAGCAGGGTTCGAAGGACCGTTACTTCCAGGATATGGAAGCAGACATCAAGAAGCTCGTTCCGGAGGGAATCGTAGCTCAGGTTCCATATAAGGGTACCCTCAACGAAGTCGTTTATCAGCTCGTGGGTGGTCTCCGTGCAGGTATGGGATACTGCGGAGCTCCTAATATCGAGAAGCTTCGTGAGGCTAAGTTCGTACGTATCACCAATGCGGGTTACCTCGAGGGACACCCACATGATGTGACAATTACACGCGAGGCTCCGAACTATTCAAGATAATGAAGAAGTATCTGAGATCCATAGCAATAATGATGATCGTCTTGCCGGCCTTGTCGTCGTGCAGGGCGATTTCATCCTTTTTCAGCGGTGACGAGATCGTTGCTGTCGCCGGTTCTGAAAAGCTGTATCGCAGTGACCTTGACAGGGTGCTTCCGAAAGGGATCCCCGCTGAGGACAGCACAAGACTGGCGATGCAGTATATTTCGACATGGGCCTCGGATATCGTATATGTAAGCATAGCTGAAGAACAGCTTTCCAAGGCGGAAAAGGATGTGACCAAGGAATTGGAGGATTACAGGAAATCCCTCCTGAAGTATCGTTACGAGCAGCTGTATGTCAACGAAAGGCTTGATACGGCAGTGACGGACGATCAGGTGCAGGAGTACTTTGAAGCTCATTCGGAAAAGTTTGTTCTGACAAGGCCTGTACTCAAGGCAAGATTTCTTGCCATATTTTCCGATTCTCCGGTGAAGGAACAGATAAGGAGAAGGATGTCGTCGGATGATGTGAATGTGCTTGTAGAGGCGGACAGTCTTGCATTTTCTGCAGCCCATAAATATACCGGCTGGAACGACGAGTGGGTAGATGCCACAGTTCTGGCAAGAGAATTCGGAATTGATTATGCGGAACTTCTCTCGAAGAAAAAGGGAGACTGGATCGAAATAGAAGGAGAAGACGGACTGTCACGTATTGCATTTGTGTCAGATATGGTGAAGGAAGGAGAACTTGCACCGATGGATTATGCGGCACAGAACATACGAGATATGATAATAAGCACGCGAAAGCAGAAACTTATCATGACTTTGGAACAGGATTTGCTTAAGGACGCGCGCGACAATGGTAAATTTGTAATATATTAAGAAATGAGATATTTCCATATCATCAAAGGTGTGGTGGCCTTGGCAGTTGCCACTGTTTCATTTGCTGCATCAGCACAGCGTTATACCAGCGGAGTCGTGGACAAGACTATCGCAATTGTGGGAAATGAAGTGATCATGCTTTCTCAGCTTGAGGACGAGGTGCAGATGATGTCGGCTTATGGAATGATGTCAGACAAGAACGGACGATGTGAGATCCTGGAGACTATGATGGCCTCCAAGCTGTTCCTCATGCAGGCGCGTCTTGACTCTCTTGAAGTCAATAATGACAATGTAGAGATGATGCTTAATCAGCAGGTGGATAATGTAAGACAGCAGCTGGGTGGCGACAAGCAGGTTGAGGAATATTTCGGAAAGCCGCTCTACAAGCTTCGTCAGGAGTGGAAGGAGAACTTCAGGGATCAGGCTCTTACTCAGCAGATGAGACAGGAGATTACAGGAAAGCTTCCTTCTTTGACTCCTCACGATGTCAAGGAGTATGTGGAGAGAACAGATGCTGAGGATCTCCCTATGGTTCCGATCAAGTATCAGCTCAGCCAGATCAGCGTATATCCCGACCGCGAAGCTGCTGCTCTTGCTGTGAAGGAAAGATTGCTCGCATTGCGTGAGCGTGTAATGAACGGAGAGAAGTTCTCGACACTTGCACGTATATATTCTCAGGATCCGGGCAGCGCGATGAGAGGTGGTGAGCTTGGTATGGCACCGAAATCCATCTTCTGGCCAGCATTTTCAGATGCGGCAATGTCGCTCAAGCCGGGAGTAGTTTCCCAGATAGTGGAGACACCGGACGGATTCCATCTTATCGATGTGATTGAAAAGGATGGCGACATGTTCAATGCGCGTCACATTCTTCTCAAGCCGGAATACACCTCAGATGATAGAGACAAGGGATTCAAGCTTCTTGACAGCCTCAGAACAGAGATTCTTGCTGAGAATATCACATTCCAGGTAGCTGCATGGGCTTATTCGGAGGATTTTGCAACAAGAACAAACGGTGGTCAGATGGCTGACCCTAATACAGGTTCGTCATATTTCGAGATCGATGCTCTCAAGCCACAGGATTATGCTGCTATACGCAACCTCAAGGTAGGCGAGATCTCAGAACCGATAGAGTCTCTTGACAACGAAGGCGGACGTGACGGTAATCTTGTATATAAGATTGTGAAGGTAGACAAGATTCTTCCTGCGCATACAGCAACATTCTCAAACGATTATACCCTTCTTCTCGAGCAGGCTCAGGCAGAACAGGCTCAGAAGGCTATCGATGACTTCATCGATTCCAAGATCAGTTCGACCTACATCATCATCGATCCTCTTTTCGGAGATTGTGATTTTGAAAAATCAGGTTGGAAGGAAAAAGTCAGAAAGTAATGGGTTCAGTCAGGAAAGCATTGACCATACTACTTGCTGTGGCGGCATGGCTGCCGCTCAAGGCACAGCAGCAGACAGAGCAGTCGGACAGTCTTGTCAGGCTGCTTAAGTCGCAATATGTACAGATGGTTGATGTCGAGGGTGGAAGATACCGCAAGGTGGTAGGTCCGGCCCGTTTCCTGCACAACGACACATATCTTCTCTGTGATACAGCATACTGGAATGTCGAGACCAATATCATCGACGCATGGGGTAATGTCAGCATTCTTCAGGAAGAGACCGTTCTTACCAGTGATAAGCTTATTTATCTGGTAGACAGCGATCTGGCTCAGTTCCGAGGCTCGGTTGTGGAGCTGACTGACAAAGACCACAACACACTCCGTACGCGTCATCTGGACTATAACACCAAGGATTCCGTTGCAGTCTTCATGCACGGAGGATCCATGCGCGACAAGGATGGTCAGATCATCGAGAGCCGCAATGGTACATATGATTCCAAGATAAGCACCTTTACGTTTGATGTTGATGTGAACATGTTCACAGATTCGATATTCGTGAAGACACGAAATCTTGTATATGAGTCGGATCTCAATCTTGCAACCTTCGGACATCAGACGAATGCATGGAAGGATGACAATATGCTTTCAGCCGAAAGCGGATGGTATGACCGTGAGAGGGAACTTTTCCTTTTCAAGGATAACGTGCACGTCATGACCGTCGATCAGGAAGGCTGGTGTGACAGCCTTTATTTCGACAGGATGACTACCGGAGTGGAAATGCTTGGAAATGCTCAGGTTACAGATACGACAAGGAATGTATATGCTCTGGCAGGAAGGATAGACTATGTCGATTCGGTATCGAGAGTCACTCTTACGAGAAAGCCTGCTGTCATAACTCAGACTGAGACTGAAGACGGAGGGGTGGATACAGTCTATCTTGGAGCAGACAGACTTGTGTATTACACAATGAAGATGTGTGATATCAATCCGTCTGTGATCAAGGATGCTGAGAAGAGACTCGAAGCATTGAATACAGATCCTGTCGGTACATTCAGAAAGAAGGCTGCAGCGGAAGCTGCCAAGGCGGCAGAAGAGGCGGCAAAGCAGGACCCGAACTATCGCCCAAAGAGTCTGCCGAAGGCATCTGCTGCACCTGTCATGGGGCCTGGTCTTGATTCTCTCAGGACAGCTATTGCAGATTCTTTATCCCAGAGAAAGGCTGCAGCTGACACTACAAGAGGCAGGAAGCCTATGGTTGGTTCCGGTCAGGGCATGAGTCTTCTTGACAGCCTCAGGAATGCCAGAGCATCCCAGATGGATACAGCCAGGACAGAGTCTACTCCAGTAATGGCGGATTCGGCGGCGACTCCTGTGTCTCCTATGATGCCTATGATGCCGAACGGCATGGCATCTCAGGATTCCTTGATGAATGCCGATACTTCAGCTGTTGCTGACAGTTCTGCACTTGTTCCTCCTGATACCACCAAGATCGGATTCCTGGAGGCGGTAGGTGCTGTAAAGATATTCCGTAAGGATATGCAGGTTGTTTGTGATTCACTTACTTATACTGACCTGGATTCTCTTGCGAGACTTTTCAGGGAGCCGATTGTCTATCAGGAAATTGTTCGTCAATATAGGGCTGACAGCATTTCGATTGTGGTCAATGATGGAGCACTCGAGAAGGCAAGCCTTATGTCTAACGCTTTCATAACCATTCAGGAAGATGCCAGTCATTACAATCAGATCAAGGGAACGGAGATGATGGCCTACTTCGATGAAAAGGGAGGCTTGAAGCGTTTTGATGTTCTTGGTGGAGCTTCTGCTCTGTTCTTCCTTGAGGAGAACGGAGCGCTTGCGACAGTCAACAAGACTGATTCCAAGATGATGTCTGCAACATTCAAGGATGGCGAGATACAGAGGATATATTATTTCGAAGAAGCGAAGAATGACGGATATCCGGTAGTGCAGCTCGGATCGGACGAGCACCAGCTCAAGGGATATTCATGGAATCCTGAAAGAAGACCTGCAGACCGATATGACGTGACTCCGCTCACGCTAAGACCGAGTCAGAGAGACAGCTATTCTGCCCGCCCTCGTGCCAAGTTTGTTCAGACCGACATATATTTCCCTGGTTATATCGATGATATTTATCGTCAGATGGAGGTACGTGATTCGCTTAGAGCAGTGCGCAATAGAGAAAAGGCTTTGGAAGAACAGCAGGCTGAGACTCAGGCCAGACTTGACAGCCTGGCACTTGCAGATTCGCTGGCAAATGTCGATGTAAGGGCTAAGCTTGATTCACTTGCAGCTGCGGAGACTCCGCTGCCGCCACAACCTCGAGTGGATTCGACATCTGTTTCTGATACGCTTGTGATAGCTGATACTTCGGCAGTTGCCGAACCTCTGACCCCGGAACAGGTACGTGCTGCCGAGAAAGCTGCTGCCAAGGAGGCGAAGGCAAAACAGAAAGCGGAAGAGAAGGCCGCCAGGGAAGCGGAGAAGAATGCGAAGAAGAAGGCAAAGCAGGAAGCTCTTGAAGCTAAGTGGGAGGAAGCGGATAAACGTGATGCCGAAAAGGCTGAAGCCAAGGCTGCAAGGAAACTTGAAAAGGAGAGGGCTAAAAAGCGCAAGGCTCTGGCCAGCGAACAGCGTCAGAAAGATCGTGATACAGCTTTGGTAGAAAAGTATCGTGAGAAGTTTGAGAAGAAGAAGGCCCGCGAGGATGCTAAGGCCGCTGCAAAGGAAGCTGCCCGTAAAGCTGCCGAGGATGCAGAAACAGCAGAAAAGATAGAAGCTTTGATGAATTCAGGTATGAGCTCGTCTGAGATCGGAACTGCGATAAACGAACTGATCAATGTCGAAGATGGCAAGAGATTCGAGCTGGATGACTCAAAAATTCAAGTTCTATAGGCATTTCCTCCATTGCAATACAGATATTAATGGTTAAATTTGTGGAATAACACTAAACTATAACCATTATGTCTGCTGACAAATATCCTCATCTTACCAGCCCGATCAAGCTTGGTAACGTAATTTTCCGCAACAGAATGTTTTCTGCACCTATGGGTGCGACTGATATTACACCAGACTGCTGTCCTGGTCCTCGTACCCAGGGATTCTATGAGTTCCGAGCAAAAGGCGGTGCAGCCTCTGTAACTGTCAGCGAGCTTGTGGTGCATCCAGAAACAGATGCAAGCCACATGCTTCATCTTGACCTTTCGACACCTGGATGCCTTGCTGCTCATACTTTCGTTGCCGATGCGATCCGAAGACATGGAGCAGTTCCAAGTATAGAACTCTCTCATTCAGGACAATATGCAGGTACATACCTGACTGATAAAAACAAGAAAGATAGTCTTTGCCAGTGGGGACCAAGCGAAGGAACCCGTCCTGACGGCCGTCCGGTAAGAGCTCTTTCAAAAGAGCAGATCGCTGATATCATCAAGGCTTATGCTGATGCTGCAACTTATTCAAAACGAGCTGGATATGAAATGCTAATGGTTCATGCCGGTCATGGATGGCTCATCAATCAGTTCCTTTCCCCTTATTCAAATCATCGTACTGACGAATATGGCGGAAGCCTTGAAAATAGAGTGCGTTTTGCGCGTGAAGTGCTTGAGGCAATCCGCGCGGCAGTAGGTCCGCAGTTCCCGATTGAACTTCGTCTCAGCGGCAGCGAGCTTTTCGAAGGTGGTTACGGCATCGAAGACGGATGCAAGATCGCCCAGATGCTTGAGGATCTGGTAGACCTTATCCACGTGTCTGCTGGTTCTTATCAGTACGGATTCTTTGTGACAACTCTTCCGATGTTTGCTGACCACGGAGCTAATGTATACTTGGCTGCAGAGATCAAAAAGCATGTCTCTAAACCAGTGGCTTGTGTGGGTGCGCTTAACGATCCAGCACATATGGAGCAGATCATTGCAGAAGGTAAGGCCGATGTCGTATACATGGCTCGTGCCCTCCTCGCTGATCCTTTCCTTCCGGACAAAGTCATGGCAGGCAAGGAGGATACTATCGTAAGATGTCTCCGTTGCTATACATGTATGGCCGAGCGTCCTGTGACAGGAACGCGTCGTTGTGCTGTCAACCCGGTAATCGGTAGAGAGATCGAGGGAATGACTGTCACTCCGGCATACAAGTCCAAGAAGGTTATGGTTGTGGGTGCCGGTGTTGCGGGACTCAAGGCGGCAATCACTGCTGCACAGAGAGGCCATAAGGTGATTCTTTGTGAAAAGTCTGACAAGGTGGGAGGAATCCTCAAATCAGAACAGGCTATTTCATTCAAATACGAGATGTATCAGCTCGGTCTTTCATTCGAGAAGATAGCTCTCGAAGAGGGAGTTGAAATCCGTCTCAATACAACAGTGACTCCAGAGTATGTAGCTGCCGAGAAACCTGATGCTCTCATCCTTGCAGTAGGCTCTACTCCGATCGTGCCACCTCTTCCTGGTATTGATGGTGACAATGTGGTTATCGTGAATGATTACTATCTTGAGAAGGAGAAGGTCGGCGATACAGTTGTTGTGCTTGGTGGCGGTCTTGCAGGCTGCGAATGCGCAGTACACCTCGGACAAGAAGGCAAGAAGGTTCATCTTGTGGAGATGCGTGACACTCTCGCACCGGACTGCAACATCCGTAACAGGCCGATCCTCATG
>JAFZGK010000054.1 GCA_017555445.1 Bacteroidales bacterium | reverse complement strand
TATATGCCTCGAGGGCAGGGGAGAGCATTGACGAAGCCTTAGGATGGCACTGGCAGAAATGTGCGTCAGGATGCTTGATGACGTCTGCACATTTGCCTGCTCCGTCTCCGATAAACAGGCATGAGCCCTGCTCCAGATATTCTGCGAAACTGTTCTCGTCGATGATGGCTGGCGCTGTTTCTGTAATCTGCTTGAAAGATTTCTTGTCTTCGCTCGAAATGACAGAAGAGAACACTGAGGTATACACTTCCATGCGGCGGGCATCTATCATAGGGATGATGAAGCGGTATGGAGATCCATCGACTTCGCTCGGGATGACAGCTTCAGCCTGAGCGACAAGAGTGTCAAGCGTGCCGACAGCGACAAGCGGCTTCTTCGCTCCGAAGCAGAGTCCCTTGGCAGTGGATACGCCTACTCGGAGGCCGGTATATGATCCTGGACCCATACTTACGCAAACAGCATCGCAGTCGTTCACTGTGAGTCCTCTCTCTGCAAGCATCTCCTGAATGAACACAGCCGTCAATGAGGCATGAGCCTTTGGAGCAGAGCTTTCACGGTAATCTACGACATTTCCGTCCTCGGCAAGAGCGACAGAACAGAGTGCGGTGGATGTTTCTATAAGTATGATTCTTTCCATGTCTTTGATATTATTTGTTCCAGAATATGAGCCCCTTCAGATAAGGGAAGACATCATATGCCATTTTCTTCAAAGGTGTATACAATACAGACTCTCCCAAGGTCTCAGGACTGACAAGTCCGAAGGTCTGATTGAGGGAAGTGAATGCCATGATCACAAGGCCCACGATCAATGCTGTCTTCAGAAGGGCGAACGCAACTCCAAGCAGTTTGTTCAGCCATCCGAGCATCACAAGCTTTATGGTTGCTTCAATCACTTTTCCTAATGCCCCCAACACAAGGAATACAAGGATCATTATCAATGCAAATGCCACTAGTTCAAGAACTTGTGTGGATGCTGTGATCCATTGTCCGATCCATCCGCTAACGATAGAGGCAAAGCGGGCAGACATCCATACGCCCAGAATCAGCGATACTATTGAGATTACCTGTGAGATGAAGCCCTTTCTGATTCCCTGCACTACTGCCGGGATGAAGCATATCAAAAGAATGATGTCTATTATATTCATAAATCACTTAAAAGTTGTATCTTTGCGGTTTGAAAAAATCGGATGGTTTCAAACCGTCTGCAAAAATAGGTAAAATAAATTTTATTTATGAAATTTCACGAATATAAAGGTCTTGACCTCGTTGCTGCGGGCAATGAGATTCTCGACAGATGGAAGAAGAACCGTGCGTTCGAAAAGTCGCTTGAGATAAGGGAAGGTGCTCCGGAATTCATTTTCTTTGAAGGTCCGCCTTCAGCTAACGGTATGCCAGGTATTCACCATGTCATGGCTCGTTCCATCAAGGATGCTATCTGCCGTTACAAGACTCAGAGCGGTTATAAGGTGAACCGTCGTGCAGGATGGGATACTCATGGTCTCCCAGTCGAGCTTGGTGTCGAGAAGATGCTCGGCATCACCAAGGAGGATATCGGTACAAAGATTACAGTCGAGGAATATAACGACGCTTGCCGCAAGGAGGTGATGAAGTACACTGCCGAGTGGGTGAATATGACAGAGCGTGTAGGTTACTGGGTGGACATGGATGATCCGTACATCACTTATGACAACCGTTATATCGAGACTCTCTGGTATCTCCTCAAGAAGGTATATGACAAGGGACTCCTCTACAAGGGTAAGTCCATCCAGCCATATTCACCTGCTGCCGGAACAGGTCTGAGTACTCATGAGCTCAACCAGCCTGGCTGCTACCGTGACGTGAAGGATACAACTGCTACCGCACAGTTCGCTGTGATCCGTGACGAGAAGTCGGAGTTCCTCTTCAGTGAGGGCGTTCCTGCATATTTCCTTGCATGGACCACAACTCCTTGGACTCTTCCTTCAAACACAGCTCTCTGTGTAGGTCCAAACATTGACTATGTACGAGTTCTCTCGTTCAACCCATATACAGGTCAGCCGGCTCTCTACGTTGTCGCTCAGGCTCTCGTAGGATCCCTCTTCAATGCAAAGGCGGCAGAGGTGGCTTTCGAGGATTACAAGCCAGGTGACAAGCTCGTGCCTTACAAGGTGCTCGATGGTGTTCTCAAGGGATCTGAGCTTACAGGCATCCGATACGAGCAGCTCATTCCTTGGTTCAATCCTGGTGAGGGGGCTTTCAAGGTGATCCCTGGTGACTATGTTACAACTGAGGATGGTACAGGTATCGTTCATATCGCTCCTACATTCGGTGCTGATGATGCCAAGGTTGCAAGACTTGCAGGCGTTCCTGGTCTCCAGGTAGTTGATCGCAACGGTGACCTCCATGCGCAGGTAGACCTTCGCGGACGTTTCTTCTGCGTAGAGGATCTCGATCCTGAGTACGCGGCTGCAAATATGTCTGAGGACTATAAGGAGTGGGCAGGACGTTACGTAAAGAATGCATACGATTCTACACTTGCAGAAGATGCCCCTACACTTGATGTTGACATCTGCGTGATGCTCAAGCAGCAGAACAAGGCTTTCAAGATCGAGAAGCATACTCATAACTATCCACACTGCTGGCGTACTGACAAGCCGGTTCTCTATTATCCGCTCAACTCATGGTTCATCAAGACTACAGCGGTTCGTGAGAGAATGATGGAGCTTAACGAGCAGATCATGTGGAAGCCTGAGTCTACAGGAACAGGACGTTTCGGAAAGTGGCTCGAGAATATCCAGGACTGGAACCTCTCAAGAAGCCGCTACTGGGGTACTCCACTCCCGATCTGGGTGTCTGAAGACGGCAAGGAGGAGAAGTGTATAGGCTCGATCAAGGAACTCTATGCTGAGATCGACAAGGCTGTTGCAGCAGGCTTCATGACTGAGAACCCGTTCGCTGCCAAGGGCTTCAACCCTGAGGATATGTCGAAGGAGAACTATGACAGGATCGACATCCACCGCCCATATGTAGACAATATCTTCCTTGTATCAGACAGCGGAAAGAAGATGGTGCGTGAGCTCGACCTTATCGATGTATGGTTCGACTCAGGTGCGATGCCATATGCTCAGGAGGGTCTCCGTAATATCGATTCAGAGAACTTCGGAATCACTGCAGACTTCATCGCCGAGGGTGTCGACCAGACCCGTGGATGGTTCTATACTCTCCATGCGATCAACACTATGGTAAGCAACAAGTGCGCGTTCAAGCGTGTCATCTCGAACGGTCTTGTGCTTGACAAGGACGGAAACAAGATGAGTAAGCGTCTCGGTAACGCTATCGATCCGTTCTGGGCACTCGATACATATGGAGCTGACGCTCTCAGATGGTATATGCTTACAAATGCACAGCCATGGGACAACCTCCGTTTCGATGTAAACGGTGTCGACGAGGTGCGTCGTAAATTCTTCGGAACACTTTACAATACATATTCGTTCTTCGCTCTTTATGCGAACATCGACAACTTCGACCCTTCAGCTGAGGCTGTGCCGATGTCGGAGCGTCCTGAGATCGACAGATGGATCATCTCGCTTCTCAACACTCTCGTGAAGGATGTAGTTGCAGCATATGAGGATTATGACATCACTACTGCAGGCCGTCTTATCCAGGACTTCGTATGTGACCATGTCAGCAACTGGTATGTACGTCTCGGCAGAAAGAGATTCTGGGGCGGTACAATGGATACAGACAAGCTTTCAGCTTATCAGACCCTCTATCAGGTGCTCGTAGCTGTTTCGAAGCTGGCTGCTCCTATCGCGCCGTTCTTCATGGACCGTCTCTATCTTGACCTTGTTGAAGGTGAGTCAGAGTCAGTTCACTATGTGGCAATGCCTGCATATGACGAGACTGTGGTTGATAAGGATCTCGAGGAGAGAATGGAACTTGCCCAGAGAGCTACTTCAATGGTTCTCGCACTTCGCCGCAAGGCAGAGGTCAATGTCCGCAAACCTCTTTCTAAGATTATCATCCCTGTGCTTGATGCACGTGTGAAGGATCAGCTTGAGCTCGTGAAGGATCTCATTCTCAGCGAGGTGAATGTGAAGGAGGCTGAGTTCATTTCAGAGACTGCAGGCCTCATCACCAAGAAGATCAAGCCTAACTTCAAGACTCTCGGTAAGATCTATGGCAAACAGATGAAGGAGATTGCGGCTGCATTCGGTACTCTTGGTCAGGAAGTGATCAATGAAATCCAGGCTGCTGAGGCTCTTGGCACAGGATATGTTTTGAACCTTCCTTCGGGAGATGTTACCCTCAACAAGGGTGACTATGAAATCTCATCTGAGGATATGCCTGGCTGGCTGGTAGCGACAGAGGGTGCTATGACAATTGCACTTGATATCACTATCACAGAGGCATTGAAGCAGGAGGGAGTTGCGCGTGAGCTCATCAACAGAATCCAGAATCTCCGTAAGAGCAGCGGTTTCGATGTGACTGACAAGGTTGCTGTGAAGATCTTTGCTGATGGTGAGGATGGTGCTGAGATTGCAGCTTCACTTGTAAACTTCAGTGAATACGTAGCTGCTCAGACACTCGCTGTGTCTGTGGAGGCGGCTCCTCTCGCTGAAGCAGGAGATGCTCCGGAAGTGGAGTGGAATGAAGGAACAATCAGGATCAAGGTTGACAGACAGTAATAGTCCCCTTGACTTGCATATATTTATGAATAACCAGAATTAAAACTATAAAACTATGGCAGAAGAAATCAAAGTTCGCTACAGCGATGAGGAACTCCAGGAGTTCAAAGCCATCATTATTGAAATGCTTGAGAAGGCTAAAAAGGAATATAAGACCCTCCGTGATGTTATCACACATGATTCTAGCAATGACATCGAGGATACATCTCCTACATTCAAGGTGATGGAGGAAGGTGCGACAGCTCTTTCAAAGGAGGAGGCTGGTGCACTTGCACAGCGTCAGTACAAGTTCATACAGAATCTTGAGGCTGCACTTATCAGAATCGAGAACAAGACCTACGGTGTTTGCCGTATGACAGGTAAGCTTATCCCTAAGGAGAGACTTCGCCTCGTTCCTCACGCAACCCTTACCGTTGAGGCTAAGGAGATGATGAACAAGAATAAGTAGTCTTTCATGAAACTTTCAAAGGGTACAAAGCTTTTCATACTTGGAGCAGTGCTTGTTGTTCTTGATCAGATCATAAAGATTCTGGTCAAGACAAACATGTCACTGGGTGAGACTATTGACGTTCTTGGCGACTGGTTCAAGCTGCATTTCGTTCTCAATAAGGGAATGGCATTCGGAATGGCATTCGGCGGTATATGGGGAAAGGTGTTCCTTTCAGTGTTCCGCATCGGTCTGTTCAGCGTTCTCTGCTGGTGGATAGGCAAGCTTGCAAAGAAACCATCTACTCCGACAGGAGTCCTTGTAGGATTGACCATGATCACAGCTGGAGCCCTCGGCAACATCATCGACTGTTTCTTCTATGGCCTTATCTGGCCTGAGACAGTCATGACTGGGGCGCCATTCGCATTCATGTTCGGTCAGGTGGTGGACATGTTCTATTTCCCGCTCTTTGACTACAAGCTTCCATGGATGGACTATCCGCAGACATTCTTCGGTGCAGTATTCAACTTCGCTGACAGCTGCGTAACCTGTGGTGCATTCTACCTGATTTTCTTCCACTACAAGTATTTTGCACAGGAGGAAGACAAAAAAGCTTAAAAAAATTTGCAGGTTTCGAAATAATTCGTACCTTTGCAATCCCTTACAAAAAGGAACATATTGGAGAGTTGGCAGAGTGGTCGAATGCGGCGGTCTTGAAAACCGTTGATCTTAACGGGTCCGGGGGTTCGAATCCCTCACTCTCCGCAGACCACAAGGAAAAAGGCGACAAGTTTTACTTGATCGCCTTTTTTATTGTGGTCTGCAACGCCCCGCCGCAGGCGGGGAGGGATGTGCAAAGGAGCGCAGCTCCTGCGTAAATCCCGGAGAGTGAGGGATATCCCAGCACAAGCTTCAGCTTCAGCCTTCTTTGTTGCAACGCCCCGCCGCAGGCGGGGAGGGATGTGCAAAGGAGCGCAGCTCCTGCGCAAATCCCGGTGAGTGAGGGATATCCCATCTATATGTCATTATAGAAAAGAGCAACGCTAACAGCGCTGCTCTTTCCGTTGTATTATCAAGAATGATTACTCGACATCAAACACCTTGATTACAGGGTTTTCTGCTGTATATGGCTCCCAACCTGGATTGCCGGTCTTGCAGAATGAAGTCCAGGCGTCAACCATTGCATTACTCAATGCATAGTCAGCTTCAGTGAATGGTCTCCAGCTCTTGTCAAGAGTTCCGAACATGTACCAGAGCTCAGAAGAGTGGAATGCGCCCGGATCTTTTGCAGGATCCTCATCATCGCCAGGAAGATTTCTCTGGAAGAAATACTGATATGCAGGATGTTCACTCTTCTCAGAACGAACCTTGCAGAAAGTATTGAT
>JAFZGK010000053.1 GCA_017555445.1 Bacteroidales bacterium | reverse complement strand
CGAGATGGTGACACGCAGAAAGGGTGCACTCATCCAGATGGAAGGAAGGGGAGACAGAACTCACCTCGAGTTCGATATTCCTGCCCGTGGACTCATGGGACTCAGAAGCAACCTTCTCACTGCAACTCAGGGTGAGGCTGTTGTAGCTCACAGATTCAAGGACTACGAGCCGTACAAGGGTGATATAGAGCGCCGTACAAACGGTTCGCTTGTGTCTCTTGAGACAGGTCTTTCTGTGGCTTACTCAATGGATAAGCTCCAGGATAGAGGCCGTTTCTTCATTGAGCCAGGCGTGGATATCTACGAAGGTCAGGTGGTTGGAGAGCATACTCGTGAGCGTGACCTCAACATCAATATCTGCAAGACCAAGAAGCTTACAAACATGCGTGCTTCAGGAAGTGATGACAAGGTGATGCTTCCGCCACCGATCGTTTTCTCGCTTGAGGAGGCTCTTGAATATATTCAGGAGGATGAGCTTGTTGAGGTGACACCTAAGTCAATGAGGCTTAGGAAGATAATCCTCAATGAGATAGAGAGAAAAAGAAAAAGTTCAGATATAAATTGTTAATGACAAAAGTTTTTGTTACCTTTGCGGGCTCAAATCTGTTTACGGGTCAATATGGACAATAATTTTATCATACCTTTAAATGGATTGGCGGCTGGGGAAAGCCGTTTTTCCTGGCATGCCGGCAAGGAGTTCTTCGAAGCTTTTGAAAACACCGAGATTCTTGCTGCAGACCTTGATATTGAGGTAGTTGCAGAGAAGTCAGGACGTTATTTGGGCATAGATTGCGAGGTTGACGGAAAGGTTGTGGTAGAGTGCGACAGATGCCTTGAAGATCTTGATATTCCGATAGAGACTGACATCATGCTCAGCGTGAAGTATGGCAGCGAGGAGAATTCGGAGGAACATCAGGAAGGTGAGAGAGAAGTGCTTTTCGTTCCACAGGACGAGGCTGAGCTCGATCTTTCGCAGATAATATATGATTATGTATGTCTGTCTCTTCCGATGCAGCGCGTTCATGAAGAAGGTGAATGCAACCCTGATGCTCTGAAGTATTATTCGGCTGGTGAGGATGAGGTTGAGGCTGAATCTGAGGATCAGAACAATCCTTTCGCAGCCTTGAAGGGCATGTTTAAATGATTATTAATAATTAAAAAAATATTTAGAAATGGCACATCCAAAACACAAAGTCTCTAAGCAGAGACGTGACAAGAGAAGAACACATGATGTAGCTGTAGTTCCTACACTCGCTACTTGTTCAAACTGCGGTGCAACTATCATGTACCACAGAGTATGCCCTGAGTGCGGCTACTACAGAGGTCGTCAGATTATCGAGAAGAAGGCTGAGTAATCAGCCTTTCTTTTTAATGGCCCTGTAGTTCAACGGATAGAATGGAAGTTTCCTAAACTTTAGATAGCAGTTCGATTCTGCTCGGGGCTACGAAAAGCCAGGTCATGCGACCTGGCTTTTTTGATGGTATTTACCTATTGGCAAATAGTCAAATAATGATTATCTTTGTGTGTTTAACCAATTAAAAACAGACATCATGAAAAGAGTAATCGCAACACCTGACGCGCCTAAGGCTGTAGGTCCATATTCGCAGGCAATCGAAGTAAACGGAACACTTTACATCTCAGGACAGATTCCTGTAAACCCTGCTGACGGTAAGATCCAGGAGGATATCGTTGATGCTGCTCATCAGTCACTCAAGAATATCGGTGCTATCCTCAAGGAGGCTGGTATGACTTATGACAATGTTGTGAAGACAACTGTTCTTCTTGCTGATATCGCTGATTTCAAGGCAGTTAATGAGGTGTATGCTGAGTATTTTACAGGTGATAAGCCGGCTAGAGCATGCTATCAGGCTGCAGCTCTTCCACTTGGTGTAAAGGTTGAGATTGAGGCTATTGCTGTAAAATAATGAGCAG
This sequence comes from Bacteroidales bacterium, assembly GCA_017555445.1. The sequence goes on along the minus strand of JAFZGK010000053.1, from coordinate 7,266 downwards.
AAAGTCAATAATACTTTGTCTTATCGCCTTGGCGGTGATGTTTGTCGGAATCGGAGTCGCTGTGATGACTCTCTATTCTGATGTGGAATCGCCGAAGGCTTCAAAAAAATCCCATGTGGCGGCTGACGACCGCCATATGGTCCTTTCCGCTGTGCCGTCTGATGCAGTACTTGTTGCGTCATTTGCCGACCACAGGTCGGTAGCCCCTGCGCTCATTCAGGGACTTGAACTTCAGAGCGGCTCCAGCAGGTCAAGAATGGCTGTCTCCCTTCATTACTCAGGTAAGCTTCTGCCTCTGTATGTCTTTGAGACAAAGGGAGATGAGATGACTTCAGAGACCTTTGCTTCAGATTTGGAATCTAAAGGACTTTATGTTTCTGTAAAGAACGGATTCGTGGTCGCTTCGCCATCCGAGACTATCGTCAAATCATCAGTCAGACATCTTGAAAAGAAAGTGTCTGTCATGGATGCAGCAGGTTTTGAGCAGGCTGTATCATCTGTGAAGGGGGCTAATTCTCTCTTCATTTCCAATGCTCATATCGGAAGACTTCTTCCTGTCGTTTTGAAGCAGACATATTCCGGAGCAAAGGATTTTCTTGTAAGACTGTCAGATTGGACCGCATTCGATCTGAGCCGTTCTTCAGAACTTCTTTCATTGGACGGAACAGCTGTATATGGGGGTGAGGCGATGGACTTTATGACTGTGCTTGAAAAGACGTCGGCATCGGTTTCTGCAGTATCATCAGTTCTCCCTTCCTATACCTTGTTTGCAGTATCGCTTCCTATGAAGGAGACGTCTCCATATATAGCTGCATATCAGTCATATCTTGACACAAGACAGAAGCTCCAGACTAATCTTGCAGAGCGTAATGCACTCGAGAAGAAATATCGTGTGACGCCTGAGACCATGGTGGAAAATCTTGGTGTGAGGGAGGTCGCTGCTGCATTTGTCATGTTGGGCAACAAAATGGAGAAGATAACTCTGATGAGGGTCGGCAAGAATGCTCAGTATGTTGATACAGTCGATTATAATGCTGTCGCTTCTTTTCTCTTTGGAGAAGTTTTCCGCAGGAAGGGTGAGACAGAAACAATATTCTCAGATGGGTGGATCATATCTTCGCACAAGGATATCATCGCTGAATATGCGGAAGGCAAGATTGCTGAATATTCGTTGAAGCATCTTCTTTCTGATGCAGGAAAACCTGACCTTCTCGCGCGCAAGACCTCCTCGGCTGTGGCATATTTTTCATTCTCTGAAGAGAGGTCAGCCCTCAAAGATATATTTACATCTACTTTCCTCGGACGTTTCAATTCGTTGTATGATGAGTCGGAAGTGGCTCCTGCAGTTCTTCATGTTACGCAGGAAAAGACAGGAACAGGACTTGACTTTGACCTTATGAACCTCGAGATGCAGAAGTCAAATGAGGCTCTGTTCGAGAGAGATACGACAGTAGTAGTGCCGACAGGCCCGTTCCAGGTGAAGAACTCCGGTACAGGAAAGATGAATGAGTTCTATCAGAACTCTTACAAGTCACTTTGTCTTCGTGAGGATGGCAAGGACCTATGGGGCATTCCTTTTGACAAACTTATCTGCGGAAGAGCAGGTACCGTAGATTTCTATGCGAACGGCAAGCTTCAGATTCTTTTCGCAGCAGGAAGCAGCATCCATCTCCTTGATAGACTCGGTAAATATGTCAAGGGATTCCCTCTTGATCTCAAGAAGGATATTCTTCTGGGACCGGATATCTATGATTTCAACGGCAAGAAGAAATATAACATAATGGTCCTTCACAAGGACAATACTATTGAAATGTATAACCTTCAGGGTGTGAAGCCAGCTTCATGGAAGGGTATTGCGGTTTCAGGAGAGACCATCAAGAACCTTCCTGAGCGCATAGACCTTGGAGGAAGCACATTCTGGGTAGTCAGGACATCTGTCCAGACCCTCATCTTCCCGTTCTACGGAGGTGAGCCGCTGACGGCGTTCGAGGGCAACCAGAGAATAAGGCCGGACAGCGAGATAAAGAAGCTTGACGGCACGACTGTGGAATTCACCTGCTATGATGGCAAGGTGCGCACAGCAGCACTTAAATAGAATGTACTTTAACTTGAAATAAAATGGAATTCAAATCAGTTAACAAAATTTTTGAAGAATCGTTCAAAAAGAACTGGGACCGTCCTGCGATTTCAAACTATCAGGGTGCTACCTTGAAGTTCGGTGATGTCGCAAGACGTATGGAGAAACTCCACATCATGTTCGAGTCATGTGGACTCCAGAAGGGTGACAAGGTTGCCATCTGTTCAAGAAACCAGGCGAACTGGGCAGTAAGCTTCCTTGCAACAATGACTTATGGCGCCATTCCTGTTCCGCTTCTTCATGAGTTCAAGTCTGCTAACATCCACCACCTCGTAAATCACTCCGAGGCTAAGATCCTCTTTGTGGATGATGTGATCTGGGAGGGACTTCATGAGGATGAGATGCCAAATCTTCAGGCAATCATCCAGGTTAATACCTTTAAGCTCCTTTTTTCGGCGGATGAGAAGATCACTGAGGCTCGTGAGCATCTCAACGAGCTCTTCGGAAGGAAATATCCTATGGCTTTCACTGCAGATGCAATCAACTATTATGAGGACTCTGCAGATGAACTTGCCATAATCAATTATACATCCGGTACATCAGGATTCTCCAAGGGCGTCATGATACCTTACAGAGCTGTATGGTCTAACCTCATGTTCGGTAATAAGGTTCTTCCTCAGCTCAACCATACATCAAAGGTTGTTTCAATGCTTCCATGTGCGCATATGTACGGCCTTATGTTCGAGGTTCTCTATGAGCTTTCAGTAGGTTGTCATGTACACTTCCTTTCACGTCTCCCGAGCCCTAAGATCATCATGCAGGCTCTTGCGGAGGTGAAGCCAAGCGTTGTGATTGCGGTTCCTCTCGTGATCGAGAAGATCTACAAGACAAAGGTGAAGCCTATCCTCGAAAAAGAGGGTATCAAGTTCATCATGAAACTGCCTGGCCTTAACCAGCTTGTACTCAACAAGGTGAGGGAAGAGCTTATCAATGCATTCGGAGGTGAGTTCTATGAGGTCATCATCGGTGGTGCAGCATTCAATACAGAGGTCGAGGCGTTCTTCAAGAAGATGGCATTCCCATTCACCGTAGGTTACGGTATGACCGAGTGTGCCCCTATCATCACTTATGATGACTGGAAGGAGGAGAAACTTTACTCTTGCGGTAAGGCAGCTCCGAACATGGAGGTAAGAATCAACTCTGCAGATCCTGCAAATGTTCCGGGTGAGATCCAGGTGAAAGGTGCAAACGTGTTTCTCGGATACTACAAGAATGAAGAGGCTACAGCAGAGGTCTTCACTGAGGACGGATGGTTCCGCACAGGTGATATGGGTATCCTTGACGAGGATGGCTCGCTCTTCATCAAGGGACGTGCTAAATGTATGATTCTCGGCCCGAGCGGTCAGAATATCTATCCTGAGGAGGTTGAGACTGTCATCAACAGCCAGCCATATGTCGTTGAGTCTCTTGTGATCGAGGATAACGGCGGTCTGACAGCACTCATCTATCCTGATGTGGCCCTCGGTGCAAGAGACGGCATCCGTCAGCGCGATTTCCAGGGCTATTTCGATAACGTACTTCCAGAGCTTAACAAGGAACTTCCTAACTATGCCAAGCTCAAGAAGATCGAGGTTATGTCTGAGGACTTCGAGCGCACACCTAAGAAGAGTATCAAACGCTATCTTTATCAGAGATAATGGAAAAGTTCGACCAAAGTTACATAGAAATGGCAGGCGTCTGGGCGCAGAATTCATATTGCAAGCGTCGTCAGGTAGGTGCCCTGCTGGTAAAGGACAGAATGATAATCTCCGACGGCTACAACGGTACGCCGTCGGGATTTGAAAACATCTGTGAGGATGAGAACGGCATCACCAAGCCATATGTGCTTCATGCGGAGGCTAATGCAATTTCCAAGGTGGCGCAGTCAGGCAACAGCAGCAAGGATGCTACGCTTTATGTCACTGCATCTCCTTGTATGGAATGTGCAAAGCTGATCATCCAGGCAGGAATCAGGAGAGTCGTCTATCGTGATCCGTATCGTATCACAGATGGTATAGATCTCCTTCGCAGGGCAGGAATTGAGGTCGAACAGGTTGATGATCCTTCTGCTTCAAGGTGATAGCAGACAGATATAAAACGGACAATTGATGAAGAAAATTGACAATAGCATAATAGTGGCGCTCCTAGGTGTGATCCTCGGAGTGCTTCTTACCTTGGTAGCGACAAAGGCTCTTCCGGAGAAGAAGTTTGACGGTGACTACAACAGATGGCGCAAGCTCAACCTCATTCTTCAGGAAGTTCAGAAGAACTATGTCGACACCATAGATATGAAGGGGATGACAGATGCGGCGGTACAGGCGGCTCTTGCCGAGCTTGACCCTCACTCTGTGTATCTTCCTCCTGTGGAACTCACAGAATCAGAGACTGAACTTGCCGGAAATTTTGACGGCATCGGTATCCAGTTCAATGTTCCGAACGATACTGCTATTGTCCTCAGCGTCATTCCCGGCGGTCCTTCAGAAAAGGCAGGTCTTATCCAGGGAGACAGAATCATAAAGGTGGGGGAGAGGACTATCGCCGGTACCAGGACCCCTCAGGACAGCATGGTCCGTTTGATGAAGGGACCTTCGGGCTCAAAGGTGAAGATCATGATCAGCCGTGACGGCAATCTGATGCCTTTCGAACTTACCCGTGACAAGATTCCTGTAAACTGTATAGATGCAGCCTTCATGCTGGATGAGACTACGGGTTACATCAAGCTCTCGAAGTTCTCACGAACAACATATAAGGAATTCAGCGAGGCTGCTGACAAGCTGCTGAAGCAGGGTATGAAACGTCTTATATTCGACCTTCGTGACAATACGGGAGGTTATCTGGATCAGGCTCTCAGGCTTTCAAACGAGTTCCTTGCAAAAGGCGACGGCATCGTATACATGGAAGGTCGTGAGCGACCACGCCAGAATTATGATGCAGATGGACGTGGACGTCTCCAGGATGTGGAGCTTTCAGTTCTGATAAATGACGGATCAGCTTCTTCAAGTGAGATTTTTGCCGGAGCCATCCAGGATAATGACAGAGGAGTGATCGTCGGTCGTCGTTCGTTCGGAAAAGGCCTCGTTCAGGAACCTATCAATTTCACTGACGGCTCAGGTATCAGACTTACTGTAGCACGCTTCTATACTCCTTCTGGAAGATGTATCCAGAAGCCATATGACAAGGACTACGCCTACGATATATATGAGCGATATGCCCATGGCGAGATGACCTCTGCAGACAGCATAAAGGTCGATACTACCGCTCTTTATTACACTGTAAGAGGCCGAAGAGTTTACGGTGGCGGAGGTATCATTCCTGATGTTTTCGTGCCTGTAGATACGACCAAGGCTACTGATTTCTATATCAAGTGCAATCGCAAGACCACTCATATGCGCTTTGCTTCAGCCATGTTTGACAAGTATCGCACAGAACTCTCTCAGATTGATGAATTCGGCAGACTTGAGTCCTTTATGAATTCCATTGATGTTGAGTCGCAGTTCCTGGAATATGCTGCGCGTGTGGATGGAATAAAGCCTCGAAAAGGAGAATGGGATGAGACAAAGACTTATCTGATGCCTCAGATCAATGCCCTTGTGGGACGCTATTCAAAGCTGGATCAGGAGGCATTCTACAGATTCTATCTGCCGATAGATGATATCCTTCTGAAAGCTGTGGAGAGCCCTTCTACGATATGGTAAAATGAAAGTCGCGTATGATACTGATCATGCGCGACTGTTTTTTTACTGGGCTATGAAGCGGTAAAGTATTTCGCCGGTCTGTCGTACAGGAGCATCCGGGTCTGCATTGAAGCGTGAAAGACGTGCTGCTCTGATAGCGAAGCTTCGCAGGCATTGGTCACTTGACGAGATCTCTTCCATGACCTTTGCATTTACCACCTGGCCTTGAGGATTTACTGTGATTATCACTGTCACATCTCCACCTCCGTTACATCTGTATGCCGGAATATTGAGATGACTGGCCTTGCGTCCGTCCAAAGTATATGAAAGTACTGACGGACCTTTATATTCCTTCTTTTCCTTATCGGATTCCTTCTTCTGAGATGGTAATTCCACTGTTTCGTCTCTTGCATCCTCTTCAAGGGCAGACTGGCCGTTCTTCAGCTCCTGAGCAAGTCTCTCTGCGTCTTTGTATAGTTGATCTACATCTGTGTTCCTGTCGTCACGAAGATTGGAACCGGCATCTACAGCGATATTTCTGACTGGTTCTGAAGACTGACGTGACATTTCGATGAGTTCATCAAGTCGTTTGCTGATATCTTCCTTGAATGCCTGTTCTTCAAGTCTGCGCTCGATCTCTTCCTGTTTTGAAAAGTCCAGGACAAAGCTTTCCTCCTTCTTGAGCTGATTGTCGATCTGGCAGGCAAGCAGAATAATAATCACCGTGAGATGAAATATCACGGTGACATATAATCCAGCCTTGTCCTCAGAAGAACGTCTCTTACAGAAGAAGACCTTGATCTTTCGGATCTGGCGCTTTATGAAGCTGTCAATATCCACTATTTGCTTTCGATTTCCTTGAGATCCTTCTCAATTCTGGCAGAAATCATGTCAATCGCTACCTGATTGTGACCACCCTGAGGGATGATGATGTCTGCATATCTCTTGCTTGGTTCGATGAACTGAAGGTACATCGGCTTCACAGTTCTGGTGTAACGCTCGATGACCCAGTCTACGGTCTTGCCACGTTCTACGATGTCTCTGGACATAACGCGCATGAGTCTGTCATCGTCATCAGCATCTACGAAGAGCTTGATGTCCATCTGTTCGCGGAGCTGGGAACAGGTGTAGATGAGAATGCCCTCCACGATGATTACGTCAGCTGGCTTCACTGTAACTGTTTCATCCTTTGAACGTCCGCAGGTGATGTAGGAATAGATCGGCTGCTCGATGGTCTTGCCTTCCTTCAGTTCTTTGAGCTGCTGGCAGAGAAGTTCGAAATCTATCGAATCAGGATGATCGAAGTTGTGATCTCTCTTTTCCTGTTCAGTAAGATGACCTAGATCCTTGTAATAAGAGTCCTGAGGTATCACTACAACCCTGTCCTTGAGCTGGTCTGTGATAGCCTTTACTACTGTTGTCTTGCCAGAACCTGATCCTCCGGCTATTCCTATTATCAGCATATCTTTATTGTTT
>JAFZGK010000052.1 GCA_017555445.1 Bacteroidales bacterium | reverse complement strand
GAAGGACACCCAGACAAAGTGTCGGACCAGATTTCCGACGCAATCCTTGACGAGTTCCTCCGCCAGGACCCTGAGTCGAAGGTGGCATGCGAGACATTCTGCAGCACCGGACTTGTAGTGGTCGGAGGCGAGGTACGCTCAGAGGACGCTTACGTTGACATTCCTAAGACAGTACGTCGCGTGATCAACAAGATCGGCTACAACAAGGCCGAGTATATGTTCGACGGCAATTCATGCGGAATCCTTTCTGCTCTTCACGAGCAGAGCGTGGACATCAACCGCGGTGTTGTGGGAGAGGACGCTGACGCACAGGGTGCAGGTGACCAGGGAATGATGTTCGGATACGCATGTAACGATACTGAAGAGTATATGCCGCTTCCGCTCGCCCTTTCACATCAGGCACTTCTCATGCTTGCAAAGATCCGCAAGCAGCAGCCTGAACTCATGCCTTATCTCCGTCCTGACTCGAAGTCACAGTTCACAATCGAGTACGACAGCGAGACAAACCAGCCGGTTCGCGTTCACACCATCGTGATCTCTACTCAGCACGACGAATTCACTCCGGCATCACTCGGTAACATGAGCTATGCTGACGGTTGTGCTCAGTTCGGCCAGAAGAGAGTTGATGAGGCTATGCAGGCAAAGATTCGCGAGGACGTCCAGAACATCCTCCTTCCTATGCTCGTAGAGACTCTCGCTCCGGAGACAGCTGCACTTTTCAAGGGTGACCACATCCTTCACGTGAACCCTACAGGTAAGTTCGTAATCGGAGGTCCTCACGGCGACACAGGTCTCACAGGACGCAAGATCATCGTTGACACTTACGGCGGAAAGGGCGCACACGGTGGTGGAGCATTCTCAGGCAAGGATCCTTCAAAGGTTGACCGTTCAGCTGCATACGCTGCACGCTATATCGCAAAGAACATGGTAGCTGCCGGCGTAGCACGCGAGATGCTCGTACAGGTATCATATGCAATCGGTGTTGCACGTCCACTCAGCATCTTCGTAAACACTTATGGTACAGCTGCAAACGGCCTCAGTGATGCAGAGATTGCTATCAAGATCAATGAACTCTTCGACCTCCGTCCGGCAAAGATCATCGAGAAGTTCGGTCTCAAGAAGCCTATCTATGAGCCGACAGCTTCATACGGACACGTAGGCCGTGATCCTTACAAGGCATCTGTAACCATCCGACGCAACGGTCAGGAAGTTCAGGAACTCGTCCAGTTCTTCGGATGGGAGCTCCTCGACTCTGTCGACATGATCAAGGAAGCATTCAAGCTCTAATACAAAAAAATCGGAAGCCTTGCGGTTTCCGATTTTTTTATATCCTTTCCATTTCGCGGCGAAGATCCTTCTCCTTGATCGAAGCACGTTTGTCGTATTCCTTCTTACCGCGCGCCAATGCGATTATCAGTTTCGCATATCCGTTATCAGCGATGAACAGCTTCACACCGACAATTGTCAATCCCTTCTCCTTCACTGCTCTCTGAAGCTTGTTCAGTTCCTTGCGGCTGAGAAGCAGCTTGCGGTCACGGCGCGGATCATGCTTTCCCCAGCTGCCCCACCAATATTCCGCGATATGCATATTCTTCACATACAGCTCATTGCTGTTGAAATAGCAGAAAGTATCCACAAGTGAAGCCTTGCCGGCCCTTATGGACTTTATCTCTGTGCCTGTAAGCACTATTCCCGCCTGAAAGGTCTCGATGAACTCATAATCGAACGAAGCCCTTCTGTTCTTTATCTCTACACTACTCTTTGCTTTCGGCATAACATTTCTCAATTAACCTCTTCTTCTCGAGGCGATGCTACACAAATCAGTCAATTCTTGTAACGTCGGTGTCGTTTTTATACCATTTTGCCCAATCTCATGGAGCGACGTTACAAGATTCTTCTGTTTTTTGTCACAACGCTTTCGCTGTGACAGATCAGGACTGCAAATGTAGTGCTTTTTGCACGAATCTCAAACAAGTATATTTTAACAGCACCCAACTTGCCGCCCTATATTCTTTAACCTAAAAACACTATATTTGCATATCACGAACACGTCTATGGCAAAGAAACCGTTCACACCTATTCCTCCGATGGCGGAACTCCCGCCTGCTGAAGATATCAACGTTGAAGATATCCTCAGCAAATACCTTGCTGGAGAAATTGACCTGATCTGCGTCCTGGGACCGACAGCAAGCGGTAAGACACGCTATGCCGTACAGCTCGCCCGCAAGATCAACTCACTGCTGGAAAACAATATCCAGCACGAAGGCTCATGTCTTCGAGGACCGTGCCACCCGCGACACGGAAGCGGGGGGACCACAAGCGAAGCGCAGTGGTGGGGTGAGCGAATCGAACGTCCGAGAGACAAGAGCCTACGTGCTGAAATAATTTCAGCGGACTCCCGACAAGTATATAGAGGCATGGACATCGGTACCGGAAAAGACCTTTCCGAATATGAAGAAATCCCATACCACCTTATGGACATAGTGGATGCCGGTACGAAATATAATATCTTCGAATATCAGAGAGACTTCGAAAAAGCCTATAAGGATATCGTGGAAAGAGGAGGAGTACCGATTCTCTGCGGTGGAAGCGGACTTTACATAGAAGCAGCTACCTGCGGGTACTCCTTGCCTGAAGTTCCACCTGACCCGACTCTGCGTGAGGAACTTGAAAAAAAGTCAGACGAGGAACTCATTGCACAACTCGCATCTCTCAAGCCGCTCCACAACAATACGGACTACGACACCAGGAAAAGGCTTATCAGAGCGTTGGAGATTGCAATCTATGAAGCGGAACATCCGGTGCAGCGCAGCTCGTTCCTTCCGAAGAATACATATTATATAGGTACACTAGTCGACCGCGATGAAAGAAATGCACGCATCGACCGCCGCCTGGATGCACGTCTGGAAGAAGGGATGGTCGAGGAGATAAAAGGACTCATCGACGGATCACACCCGGCTCTCGCACCCGAGCACAGACCTATCCCTCCGGAAGACCTTATATATTATGGTCTTGAATATAAATTCGTGACACAGCATATCATCGGTGAACTCACTTTTGAACAGATGAGGATCCAGCTGGCGACGGCCATCCATCAGTTCGCCAAGAGACAGATGACATGGTTCCGAGGAATGGAACGTAAGGGGATCGAAATTCATTGGACAGAAGTATAAAACAAAAATCGGAAGCCTTACGGTTTCCGATTTTCATTTATCCCTCCGGATAGAATTTAGATGCTACCGGCAGTCCGGAAGGTATCACGAAATGATGACCTTCGTCCTTATATGAATCTTCATCCCATTCAGGACTGACATAATCACCCTCATGGTCTGCTATGAATGACAGATATGTGATCGGAAATCCCTGAGCAAGATACTGTGACTCGTAGAATGTCTGCACCTCAAAGAGAGCATCCACAGCCGCACGGCCGCACAAAGAAGAAAGTCCGCTCTCATAAAGTCTCTCACGGTCAGCTCCATATATGTCAGTAGCAGCAGCAAGTATCTTCAGATCATTCTGCTCTGCCATCGCTATCGAATATTCGTAAAGATAACGACTGTCAGTCTTAAGATGAACGATACCACCTTCACGAAGGAAATTACGGTAACGGTTCATGAACAGCGGCGCTGTCAGACGTTTCTTCTCCCTGCCGATCTGCGGGTCTGCGAAGGTGATCCAGATTTCCGAAACTTCACCCGAAGCAAAAAGAGACTCGATGAATTCGATACGGGTGCGTAGGAAACCTACATTCTTGAGACCATGCTCTTCTGCATACTTGGCGCCTTTCCACAGACGGGCACCCTTGATGTCCACCCCTATATAATTGAAGGAAGGATTCCTCTCCGCAAGATCCACTGTATAATCACCCTTGCCACAACCAAGTTCGAGGACAATCGGCTTGTCGTTTCCGAAAAAGTCGCTTCCCCAACGGCCCTTCAAAGGATGGTCACATCCGAGAACCTCAGAAGTCGCCGGCTGGATCAGACATTTGAATGTCTCGTTTTCTCTGAATTTTCTCAGTTTATCCTTTCCCATGATTACTCTCCCTGCTTATCGTTTCTTGGCTTGTTGTCCTTGCGGGGACCTCTGCTGCGATTCCTGCCTCCATCTCTGCGTCCGCCGTTTCCTTCACGACGACCTTCGCCCTTGTTCTGACGAGGCTTCTGATGTGAATCATCCGGACGGGATTCCTGCTGAGCCTGCTCTACATTCTGAGCAACATCTGCTTTCTTCTTCGAACCTGACCTTTTCTTCTTCTTGCGCTTGCGGGCCTCATCGAAACGGTTGATTGCATCATCACCTACTGCAGTCACGAATTCCGGCATCGGAGTCGAATCATCCTTGAGAGATGCAGGTCTCTCACCGTTGCGGTTCATTCGGATGATATCCCACACATCCTCCGCATAGAGAGGATAAAGGTTTGCAAGTGACTGAGGGTCATATGAGAAGTACATGATCTCACGAAGAATATCGGTCTTCATCAGATATGCCAGGCCATCCTCGAATTCGAGAGGATTGTTGACCTTAGGGATTCTCGATGCCGCATCCATATATGCAGTAGTCTCATAATTGAGACAGCACTTGAGCTTTCCGCACTGTCCTGCGAGCTTCTGAGGATTCAATGAAAGATCCTGCACGCGAGCAGCCGAAGTAGTGATTGACTGGAAGCTTGAAATATAGTTAGAACAGCAGAGTTCGCGACCGCATACTCCAAGTCCTCCGATAAGACCTGCTTCCTGACGGGCGCCGATCTGCTTCATCTCGATCCTGATACGGAACTCCTCTGCAAACACCTTGATGAGCTGACGGAAGTCCACACGGCCGTCTGCGATGTAATAGAAAATCGCCTTAGTGCCATCTCCCTGGAACTCCACATCACCGATCTTCATCTCGAGACCGAGCTCGGCAGCAATCTGACGCGAACGGATCATTGTCTCATGCTCACGTGCGATAGCCTCCTGCCATCTCTCGATATCAAACAGCTTCGCCTTACGATATATCCTCTTGAACTCAAAAGTCTCAGGATCGATCCTCTTGCACTTCATCTGTCGTGCAACGATAGGGCCTTCGAGAGTCACGATACCAAGATCGTGGCCGTTGGCAGACTCCACGATGACCATATCTCCGGTCTTTATGCTCTGGCCGGATCCGTTACGGTAGATTCCCTTTCGTGTATTCTTGAAACGGACCTCGAACAAGTCCTTGTACTGCTCCTGATTCACACCCTGAAGCCAGTTGTATACCTCCAGCTTGCAGCAGCCCTGACGATAAGTACAGTCAACCTCACCTGAATCGGTGCGCTCGACCACACAGCCACGAGAGCAGTCATATTTCTTAGATTCCATCATATGCTTAAAAACATCCTGTTGACAAGGTCGCAGAAAAGAATCTTGGAACTTACGTTCCTGTCGATCATGGCAACGACCTTCTCTATATTTGTTATTGACTTCATGCAGAATCCTTTGCCAAGTCGGGCAGCCATCATATTATAGAACTCCCCATCTTCTTCAGGCATATCCACCAGCTGCGGCAGACCCTGCTGAATCATGAATATATTCCTTATGCAATCGCTTGCAAATGTACAAAAAGCTTTCTGTTTTTCTCGCGAATCCAAAGCCGCCATCATCTCTCCACACTCCAGTGCCGCCATCAGATCACGTCCGACAATGGCATTCATAAGGTCCGTGAACACTTCCATGAACTGAAGCTTATCCTCATTATCATCGGAAGGCTTCAAGGCCTTGACCTTTTCCATCTCCTCTTTCGTAAGAGGAAGCACCCTGAGGCTCTGACAACGCGAGAAGATTGTCTGGAGCACTTTTTCCGGTGCATGGGTGATGAAGATGAAAATTGTCTTTTCAGGCGGTTCCTCGACAAGCTTCAGAAGCCTGTTGGCAGTCTCCTGATTCATCTTCTCAGGCAGATAGAAGATAACTGCCTTATATCCGTCGGCAACAGCTGTGAGCGAAAGCTTCCCGATGATGGATTTAGCTTCTGCTACTGCTATCAGGCCGTTCTTTGATTCAATTCCGATGGCACGCTGCAGATCTGATTCAACAAAATAAGGATCCGCAATGGCAAGCTCACGCCAATATTTGATATATGACTCGGATACAGGCTTGTCATCCGATGTCTTGGGACCCTTGTTTACTGGAAAGACGAAATGCACATCCGGATGTATCAGCTTGGCCATCTGCCTGCATGAAGGGCATTCTCCACATGAATCACCATCCTGCGGATCGCTGCAATTGAGATACTGTACATAGGCGAGCGCAAGTGCCAAAGCTCCACAGCCCTCATTCTCATACATGAGCATAGCATGCGCAACCCTGCCGCTGTCCGCCATAGAGGACAGCACCTTCGCCACCGAAGCATTACCTATGACATCAGCAAACCTCATTCCTACCCTACATTATCCTTTTTGCTGTAAAGTAAGCCAGTTCCACAAGACATTCCTTCTCAAAACTTTCAGGAAGGACATCCAAGGCCCTCACAGCGTCGTCAACAAACTTGTTCAACTCTGCAAGAGCAGCCTCAAGTCCGCCGTTTGACTTCACAAAATCCACAATCTCATCTCTATATTCCGGATGACCGACAATATCCTTGACAAGTCCTCTGATTCTTGCAGCCTCATCTTCCGATACAGAAGCCAGAGCACCAAGGAGAGGCATTGTAATCTTCTGTTCAAGAATATCGACTCCAAGAGGCTTTCCGACAGAATCTGTGCCGGCATAATCCAGCATGTCATCACGTATCTGGAAAGCATTTCCTAAAGCAACCGAATATTCCAGTGCCGCCTTTTCCATCTCCTCTGATGCATCCGCTGCAATTACAGCCGACAGACACGATGCTTCAAAAAGCGATGCAGTCTTGCAATATATGATTCTGAGATAGTCGGATTTATCAGTATCACCCTTCTGAGCCTTCTCGAGCTGAAGCATCTCACCTTCAGCAAGGTCGCTGAGAGTCTTGGCAAATATACCGATTGCCCTTACGGCTCCGTGATCTGCTCCGAGAATCTGCTCCACAGCCTTTACCAGCCAGTAATCTCCTACAAGTACAGAGACAGACGGTCCCATAAGGGATCTGATAGTCGGCACTCCCCTACGCTTGTCGCTGTCATCAGCCACATCATCATGGAGCAACGTCGCATTATGAAGAAGCTCAGATGCTGCCGCATAACGAACAGCAGACTCATTAGCCTCCCCACCGGAACATGCACGAGCAAAAAGCAGGGAAAGCAAAGGCCTGAGCTGTTTGCCGGAATTGGAAAGGATGGAATTATTAGTCATGTTCAGCAAGTCGATATCGCTCTGCAGCGCAGAAGCGATCCTGGTCTGAAGCGCCGTCCAGTCCTGTCCCAGATGTTCCTTTATCGATTTAATATTCATCACTCAGAAGATGTCTGTAATCATTAATCCTGAAGAGCATCAAGAATCTCTTCAACAGTATCGGCAAAAATCATCTTGGCATTTGTCTCTTCGGACATCATACCTGTCTTGACATAGTGCTCAAGAAGTGCTCTCAAAGGTTCGTAGAATCCGTTATGATTCAATACGAACATCTTTCCTTCATGCTGCTTGAGATGAACGAGCGCAAAGGTCTCGATAAGTTCATCCAACGTGCCGATTCCACCCGGAAGAGCCACCACGGCACATGTATCTTTCCTGAGCAGGGTCTTTCTCTCCGCCATGGTATCTGTCCAGATGACCTCTGAAAGATCAGGATAGACATACTCCTTCATGAAGCGTGGAATCACACCAAGATGATATCCTCCGCAGTCACGGAGCTCATCCGATATTTCACCCATAGTTCCCTTGATCGTACCTCCGGAAACTATTCCATATCCACGCAACGAAGCCGCCCGGACGAATTCGCGGGCGACTTTGTCATATTGTGGATCTATTTCCTTCCTTGCAGAGCAAAATACTGCTATCTTCTTCATGTCCATTATTTGCCGAACATGTAAGTAAGAGAGAGTGATACTCCGCCGAAATTCTTTCCTTTCACAGCATCCTTGATCTGATCCTGAACAACATCAGTAACTCCTGCCTCGACAGCCTTTACAAGCGGACCGAAGTTCCAGTTGTATCTGCAGATCACCTGAAGACGCCATACCTCAAGACCTCCACCGAGGCCAAGACCATACTCAAGGTCATTCACCATGCTCTTGAATCCGTCCTTGACCTGATTCAAAGCCTCATCCTTAAGCTGATTCAGCTGACCTACACCAAGATCCACATCATCTGCAACAGTCTTGATATTCGAATTCAGAGCATATCCCACATAAGGAGTGACATCCAGGAATGGTCTGAATACAAGAAGATCCGGACCCCACTGCACTGAAACAGGAAGTTCCAGATATCCTACATTCATCTTCAATGTGTTAAGTGCTGAACTTCCCACCTCTGACACCTTTGCAGAATAGAGCAATGATGGCTGAAGAGAGAATCCGAGAGGAAGCTTGAACTGGGCAGTACCTCCGACAAAATATCCTGTAGCAGAGCTCTTGTCGATATTCTGCATGCTGGTGAAGTTGGCACCTGCTGTCAATCCGACTCTCTGTGCATTTGCATTAACAGCAGAGAGAATTGTCATCGCACAGACTGCGATGACAGCAACAAAACTTTTCATAGGTTATCCTGAATTAAAGAAGTGAATCAATCTTAGCTACAAGATCCGCCTTTGAAGCAGCTCCTACATGTCTGTCCACAACCTCACCGTTCTTGAAGAAAATAAGTGTAGGAATGCTTCTGATGTTGTAGTTCATAGGAACGTCATCACAGTCATCTACATTACACTTGCAGATCACAGCCTTGTCAGCATATTCAGTTGCAAGTTCCTCTACGATAGGTGCGATTGCCTTGCATGGACCACACCATGTTGCCCAGAAGTCAACAACAACGAGTTTATCAGTATTAAGGGTTTCAGCGAAATTCGCATCAGTAATTACATGTGCCATAATTATTAATTTTTAGTGGTTAAAGCCATCGCCTGCCTTTTAAAGCCTGCTCCGGCAGAATAAAACAAAAATTCCAGTCGCAAATATAAAAATTTGCAACTGGAATTACAATATTGATACCTATATAAAAAACAGGTGTATACGCGTATTAATAATATTTCTCAACGTTCCATACGAAAGCTCTGAGTCCGAGCGCTGGAGTCTCCTCATCCATAGCTTTCACTGCAGCGAGAATATCATCCACAGTTTCATCAGGAACGAAGGTAAGAATAGCGTTGTTCATTGTAGGCCATGCATGGTTTCCAAGGTGAGGCTCACCTGTCTCGCTTCCACGTCCTGCAATGTCCTGCCACATGGTGAAACCGCGACATCCGATCTTCTCGAGAGCATCAGCTATCTCCATGTTATACGCCTGATCATATGCTAAGAAAATTCCTTTCATAATCTTTAGTCTTTAATTATTAAGCTTTTGCAGCCTTGCGAGCTGCACGACGTTCCTGCATTGTAGCAAGTGAGGCATAAACAGTCGGGATGATCACGAGAGTAACGAGGGTCGAGATCGAAAGACCCCAAGCCACTACCATACCGAGTGAACGCCACATCTCTGAACCCTCACCCTGACCGATAGCCATCGGAATCATACCGAGGACTGTTGTCAGAGTAGTCATGAGGATAGGACGGAGACGGGACTTCGCTGCAATCACTGTAGATTCAACGATGCTGAATCCGCGCTCACGCATGAGGATGGTGTAGTCGATGAGCACGATACCGTTCTTCACCACGATACCCATGAGGATAAGGATACCGATCATACCCATAGTACCGAGTGCTGTACCTGTCACTACGAGTCCGAGAAGCACTCCTACGAATGCGAACGGAATCGAGAACATGATCACGAACGGACTCATGAATGACTCGAACTGCGAAGCCATCACCACATATACAAGGATGATGATCATCACGAGGAGGAGGATGAGGTCGCCGAATGTCTCCTGCATATCCTCGAAAGATCCAGCGATCTTATAAGTATATCCTCCCATGTCCACTGTCTCCATATCTGCCGTAGTAAGCTTTACTGCCTTTGAAAGAGGCATATCCTTGGATACTACTCCGGAAACGGTAAGCACACGTTCACGGTTCTTTCTTGTGATTGAAGGCGGAACCTGGCTCTCTATCACCTCTCCGAGATCCTTGATTCTGAATCCCTGGCCCATGTTGTTGTAGACCATGATATTCTCGATATCTTCGATGCTTGTTCTGAATTCCGGAGCATAGCGAACTCTGATGCTGTACTCATCACCGTCCTCACGATAGAATGACTGTGTCGATCCGTTGATTGCAGAACTGAGGTATGAAGCTGCGGTAGTACTGTTAAGACCGTTCAATGCAAGCTTCACACGATCGAAATCCACCTGATACTCAGGAGTATACTCATCACGGCTGATAAGAACCTGCGGATAAGCGCCTGATGCGAGCATCTTCTCCTGAATAATCTTACCGATACGGTCTGTATCCTCGAAGTCGTGGCCATAAATCTCTACATCTACAGTGGAAACACCACCCATTCCGCCGGCACCTTCAGAAACTCGGGTCTTCTTGATCTGAGGATAATCTGCAAGAATGCCACGGATCACATCTGCAATTTCTGACTGTGACCTCTCACGATCCTCCATACTTCCGATATTCACATTGTATGAGATGACATGAGTACCGTTTGTCTGCATTGCAGCGAACGAGTTGTCCGAGTCCGCCTGTCCAAGTGAGAACGAGCAGTTCACGATCTCAGGCACATTTTCTACGAATCTGCCATAGATCTCGTGTCCGAGCTCACGTGTCACATGCTGGCCTGTACCTGCAGGAAGCTCAAGCTGGACTGTAATACGTCCCTGGTCAGAACTTGGCATGAACTCTGTCTCGATAAGAGGATAGAATCCGGCTATTGTAGCTACGAACACTCCAAGAGCCGAGCATGTAACTATAGTTCTGTGTGTCACACACCAGTTGATTACACGGCTATAACCTGCAGAAACCTTATCAAGGAACCTGTTGAAGTTTCCAAAAATGATATCATGAAGCTTACCGTGCTTTGGCTTGAAGCGAAGGAACTTGGCGCAGAGCATAGGGATAAGCGTAAGCGCACCGATAGTCGACACGATCATGATGATACTTGTAATCCATCCGAGCTGCTTGAACATGAGACCTGCCATACCCTTCACCAATGTGAGCGGAAGGAATACCGCAAGCATTGTCAATGTAGACGCGATTACTGAAATACCCACCTCCTGAGTTGCATGAACGGCAGCCTCCTTCGGCTTGGCACCTCTCTCAAGATGTGTAGAAATGTTCTCGAGTACAACGATGGCATCATCGACCACCATACCGATAGCGATCGAAAGCGCTGACATCGATACGATATTGAGGGTGTTGCCTGTAGCCCAGAGATACATGAGGGATGCAAGGAGCGAAATAGGGATCGCGAGCACGATGATGAATGTAGCTCTCCATCTTCCAAGGAAGAGGTAAACCACGAGCATCACGATGAGGAAGGTCACGAGGATTGTCTCAGCCAAAGACCTGAGAGTGTTGAGGATGTTGTCCGAGCTGTCCATCACTGTTGTGATCTTGATGTCTGAAGGAAGTGATCTCTCAATATTCTTCATTTCCTTTCTTACACCCTTGATTACGTTGACAGTGTTTGCATCCGACTGCTTCTGAATCACGATCTGTGCACCCTGAACACCATTGATATAAGCCTCCTGATATCTCTCCTCAACGCCGTCAACTACTCTTGCAACGTCACGGAGATATACAGCCTTGCCGTTTGAATGTCCGATAACGATATCAAGCATCTGGTCGGCAGCAGTGAATTCCTTCTCCACGCGAAGTGCATATGAGTTTGATCCGATGTCGATGCTACCGCTCGGAATGTTTCTGTTTTCAGTAGCGATGATTCCTGCGATTCCAGAAACTGTCAAGCCATAAGCCTCGAGCTTGTTAGGATCCACATACACCTGGATCTCACGCTGAGGGGCACCTGCAACTGAAACAGTACCTACACCTGAAACTCGTGCAAGCGGAGTCGCAACCATATCATCGAGAATCTTCTCGAGAGCAGGAAGGCTTTCATTAGCTGTCGCCGCCATGATCATGATAGGCATGTCATCCGCACTGAACTTGAAGATGACAGGAAGTGAAGCTCCTTCAGGAAGAACAGAGTTCACCATGTCGAGCTTGTCACGCACGTCATTAGTAGCAACATCAATATCCACTCCCTCAACAAATTCGAGAGTGATGAGCGAAATGTTCTCTCTTGATGTAGAAGTGATGTTCTTGAGATCACTCACACCGTTGAGCGAGTTCTCAAGCACCTTTGTAAGGTTGGTCTCGATATCTTCTGCACTGGCTCCCGAGTAAGACGACATTACCATTACGACATTGGCGTCAAACTTAGGGAATCTGTCGAGTGATATGTTGACCAGCGAGAATACACCGAAAATCGCCAAGGTGATGAAGACCAGCGCCGTGGTGACCGGGTTATTGACCGCTTTTCTATATATACTCATATTATCGTTCTTCTAAGATTATTTAACCTCTACCTTTACACCGTTCTTGAGTCTGAGCTGACCGCCTGTAACGACCTTGGCGCCCTCCTGGATTCCCTCAAGAACCTCATACTCAGCACCGAGGCGACGGCCGAGAACCACTGACTGATAAGTGACAGTTCCGTCCTCATTGAGGATATATACGAAACGCTCGCCTGAGCCCTGCTGCTTCACTACAGCTACGTCAGGAATTACAACGCTCTTGTTCACACCGAAGTTGAGCTTCACTCTTGCGAACATTCCCGGACGGAGTGTAGTGTAGTTGTTTGCAACATGAACCTCTACAGTAACTGTACGTGTAGCAGGATCCACTGTAGGATAGATTCTTTCAACCTTTCCGTAGAATGTCTTGCCAGGAACAGCGTCAGCTGTGATGACAACCGAATCACCCTTCTTCACTTTTGAATAGTCAGACTCTGAAACGGCTACGAGAAGCTTTACAGGCTTGATCTGCTCAACTGTGAAGAGAGGAGCGCTCATAGCGTACATATCACCTACATCATAGTTACGTGCAGTGATCACGCCATCGATCGGTGACTCGAGGATAGAGTTCTCGAAGAGGTTATAATATGTAGCCTTGCTGAGGTTGTATGCCATCTCAACAGCGTCAAGGTCAGACTTTGCAATGCCACCTGCATTGTAGAGTTCCTTGATACGGTTGTACTCAATCTCGTTGTTCACGAGCTGGAGTTCAGCCTGCTGAAGCTGTGTAAGGTCCATTTCTGCAAGGATCTGTCCCTTCTGCACGAAGTCACCGACTTCAACGTTGATCTTCTTGATTCTGTTTCCTGCCTGAGGAACGATATTGTTCTTTACATATGGCTGGACAGTAGATGTATATGTCACTTCCTGAGGAACATCCTGTACTCCCACCTCGACAACTGAAACTGTCGGAGTGGTGTCAACCGGAGCAAGAACCTCTGTCTTCTTTCCTGCATTGCCGCAGCTTGCCGCCATAACGACAGCACCGGCAAGGAACATTGTTCTGAAAATAGTCTTCATGGATATATTACTTTTTATTGTTAACAACTGAATTAGTCGACGTTGACTTCCTCGCCGATAGTCTGCTCAAGCTGAGCCTTTGCTACTACGAAATTGTAGATCGCCTGATATTCTGCAAGACGAGACTGCGTAAGGGCAAGCTGAGCATCATTGAGCTCGATGAGAGTACTCATTCCCGCATCATAAGAAGTCTGAGCGATGTCATATGCCTTCTGAGCTGAAGCTACAGCATTCTGTGCAGCATAATAGCTCTTCATATTCATCTCCATTGTATTGAGGCTCTGACGGACTCCGATCATGAGCTGACGCTCTGTGTTTTCAGTCTGGAGCTTCACCTGCTCATACTGGTTCTTTGCCTGACGGATGGCCTGATAACGCTTTCCACCCGCGAAGATAGGAATGCTGAGGCTTACACCGACTGTAGAATAAGGGCTTATAGGCATGTCCTTGAAGTCATTATCCATTGACATCAACGCGAAGTTGAACGATGCAGCAAGAGTAGGAAGTGCAGCATACTTCTGAAGCTTTACAGTCTCGGCAAGCATCTCAGTCTGAATTGCAAGCTGCTTCATTGCAGAATTGTTTGTCAGAGAGACATTATCATGCTGATGGATGTCATAAAGCATGTGCTGTGCATAATCTGCAAGAGAACCGGCAACCTCGATGTTCATGTCGAGGTCCACGCCAAGCACAGCCTTGAGCTGCCACAAGGCAAGAACTATCGAACTTTCCGCATTATACACATTAGGGATAGCCTGCTCTACAGTAGTCTTTGCTCTTACAAGCTCGAATTCTGAAGCTTTCTGAGCATCATATCTCTTCTGTACCTGCTCGAGATTGGCCATTGCATTTTCATATACATCCTTGTATACGTTGAAGGCCTCCTTCGAGAGAAGGATAGCAAAATATGCATTCTTTACCTGGGTCACTGTTTCAAGACGTGAGCTGCGTGCCTTTTCCACTGCAAGCTCCACATCCATTCCTGAAATCTTGATGCTCTGCCAGAGCTGAGCGCTTACAAGAGGCATTGCAGCAGAAACCGATCCGTTCAACGAGTTGTACATACCCACCTCGATCTTCATCGGCTCCTGACCTTCACCCATTGCCATGTACATGGCCTGCTTCTTGATGGTTCTTGAGTAAGAACCAGCCACATCAATCTGTGGGAAGAGGGCCGCATAGCTGCCTTTCTTGGCATATCCGGTCCTTTCGATCTCCATGCCGGCAACCTTTACCGACACATTCTCGCTCAAGGCAATCTCGAGCGCCTGTTCCAATGTGATCACTACCGGAGTCTCAGAAGTCTCCGCCTCCTGGATAAGAAGCTGGGACTCTGTCATAGGAGCGACTTCTTCTTCAGAACCCTTGTTCCTGAACTGCGCATCAGCTGCAGTCGGGAAGAGGATACCTGCAGCAATCACAGAAAATACCGCTAAATTCTTCTTCATTTTATATTACACTAACTATTAATATTTCAGACATTTTTCCGCAAGAGGGAAAGGATTGCAAATTTCACACCATTTAAGGAGTTGGTATTGGTCCAAAAGTATATACATTTGGTTTAAATTGCTAAAAGCACTATATTTGGAGACAAATTTACTAAAATGAGCGAAAAAAGGCAAAAGACAACCAAGCCTGCAGTCCTCTTTGGAGAAAAAAGCGTCAAAAGGGTAGGATATATTGACGACTATCTTTTTGCATGCGAGATCGCAGGAGATGACCACATAAGATACAGCAGTCCGAGGCGTCCGAAATATCATCTGGTAATCATTGTGTTGAAGGGACAGATCCGAATGATCGTCAACGGAGAAGAAATGAAATTCGGCAGGAGCTCATACATCAACCTTCCTACATGGGTCGACATCCATGAGATAGAGTATGGTACGGATTTCCATGCCATGGTGACAGCTGCAGACAGGACTGTGGTGGAAGACATATTCAGAAACAGAAACCCTTTTCCCGTAGACTTCAAATTCAGGATAGACCATAGTCTTGGTGGGGAGATCATGGACAGTAAAGACCTTGATATATTGTGCAAGGATATCGGAAATCTGATAGACTCTCTTTCCAGACAGAGGCACAATTTCGCAGAAGAGGTGAACTATGCGTATTTCTATATACTCCTTACGGACATGGCTGACATGGCATGGAAAAGATATGGAAAATCAGTTCCTTCTCACACGTCGGAGATAAAAAGGACCGACAGCATCATGAACAACTTCATCGACCTTCTTCTGGAAAACATATTGACAGAAACCTCAGTCAGCTTCTATGCAGAAAAACTCTGTATATCAAAGCAATACCTTTCTTTGATCGTAAAGGAGAAGACACGTGTCCCGGTCGGAACCATCATATCTGCAATGAGAGTCGAGACTGCAGCACGCCTGCTTCGTGAGCCAGACATGACAATCATGCAGATTGCTGAAAAGATGTCATTTTCGGATCAGTCCTCATTCGGAAAATTCTTCAAGAAGCACACCGGCGTCTCACCATTGAAATACAGACAGACACTGCGCAAGACACTTCTGACCAAAAGACCGAAGCAAGAGACTAAAGAAAGGAACTAGGCTTCCGGAGTGATATCGATCCACTCATACTCCCCTCCCCAGATTTCAAGAAACTTCCTGAAGTCCGCATTCGAGAGCACTACGCTTGCCGTATTGTCACAAGGGTGGAAGCTTACTCTTTCAGCATCCTGCAGTTCCTTGTCCAGGAACAGCTTGACTCTGTGTCCGTTCGGAAAATGTTCCTTTGTAAGTTCTTCTGTGTAAGGATCATTGATCAGACCCAGAGGAGAAACGGAGCCTGGGAGAAGACCGAGGCAACGTTCCATTCTCTCAGGCGATGCAAAGGATAATTTACCCTGCTTGAGTGCATGCTCCAACGAATGGATATCAAGATCTTTATGGCATTCGAACACAACCAGATAATGTCTGTTTCCCTTATGATTACGGAAGAACAGATTCTTGCAGTGAGTCGAATCTATATCCTTCCAATATTCAAGAGCAAGTTCGATTGTAGGAAGCGGAGGATGAACATGAAGTTCATACTCAAGGCCATGATTCTCAAGAAATTCGAGAACAGATCTTATTTTTTGATTGATATTTTCCATTATCTGAGGCTCTTCGCGTAGCTAGTCGGAGCAGCCTTCTTCTTTTCAGGATGAACTGCCATTACCGGCTGCTTTTTAATAAAACTGTACACTACCAGACCTATTCCCATCAGGATGAAAGGAACACTGAGCCACTGTCCCATATTGAGGACCATGTTCTCTTCGAATCCGACCTGCGGTTCCTTGATGAATTCGATAAGGAATCTCATGCCGAACAGCACGATGAAGAAGATCCCGATGAATGTACCCTTGTACATCTTCTTCGCCCTGTACTTATAAAGAAGGATAAGGACCACACCAAGGATGGCGTAGCTGAGCGCTTCGTAAAGCTGGGTAGGATGCTTTGGCAGAGTCTCACCTCTAAGCTCAAAAATAAAACCCCATGGAAGGCTTGTCACATCACCATAAATCTCTGAATTACAAAGATTTCCCAAGCGGATCAATGCTCCTGCAAAACATACCGGGATACAGAGGTGATCCAAGATCCAGAGGAAGTCGAAATCATGCTTGCGGCCATACTTCTTGGCAAACCACCACATCGCGAAGATAAGGGCGATAGTACCGCCATGGCTGGCAAGTCCACCTTTCCAAGGCATGAAGATTTCTGTAAACCCCTGCCAGCTTGTCAGATAATAATCCGGTTGATAGAACAGACAATGGCCGAGTCGGGCACCTATGATGGTTCCTATCAGAAGGGTGAAGAGAAGCGGATCAAGAAGGGTTGTCGGAATCCCCTCCTTCTTGAAGAACCATTTGAATATATACCATCCGAATCCGAATCCTGAAAGGAAAAGCACTGAATACCATCTCAATGATATAGGGCCGATGCTGAATATCTCCGGATTCCAATGCCAGTTTACAACCAATATCTCTAACATATCTTATAAATCTTAGTGGTGCAAAGATAACATTTTTTTGACAAGGCACGCCTGTGCCACCGCACTCACATGAAATAAAAAAGAGGTCTGGACTGCTCCAGACCTCAATATATCATATAAGCTATGATTACGCTCTGATTGCTGCGATACCAGGGAGCTCCTTACCCTCGAGATACTCGAGCATAGCGCCACCACCAGTTGAAACGTAGCTTACCTTGTTAGCATAACCCATCTGAGTTACAGCTGCTACTGAGTCACCACCACCTACGAGAGTGAATGCGCCGTTCTCAGTTGCCTTAGCAAGGATCTCAGCGATACGGTTAGTACCCTTTGCGAATGCAGGGATCTCGAATACGCCTACAGGACCGTTCCAGAGGATAGTCTTAGAGTTCATGAGAACCTCCTCCCACATTGCGAGAGTGCTTGGAGCTGCGTCCATACCCTCCCAACCGTCAGGAATCTCTGAGTTGAGGCAGATCTTTGTGTTAGCGTCGTTAGAGAAATCGTCAGCGATCACAACCTCCTTAGAGAGATAGATCTTGACACCCTTCTCCTCAGCCTTCTTGAGTGTATCGAGTGCGAGCTGCATCTGATCGTCCTCGCAGAGTGAACGACCGATCTGACCGCCCTGAGCCTTCTTGAATGTGTAAACCATACCACCACCGATGATCATGTTGTCAACAGCGTCGAAAAGCTTCTCGATGATAGTGATCTTTGAAGATACCTTGGCACCACCTACGATTGCTGTTACAGGGTGCTCTGGAGTCTTGAGAACGTGGTCGATAGCCTTGATCTCACCTTCCATTACGTAACCGAACATCTTGTCGTTAGGGAAGTACTCAGCGATAAGTGCAGTAGAAGCGTGTGCACGGTGTGCAGTACCGAATGCGTCGTTGATGTAGCAGTCAGCGTATGAAGCAAGCTTCTTCACGAACTCCTTCTGGTTCTCCTTTACAACTGCCTTGGCAGCCTTCTTCTCCTCGTCAGTAGCGAACTCGCCTCTTGGCTTGCCCTCTTCCTCAGCATAGAAACGGAGGTTCTCAAGTACGAGAACTTCACCCATCTTGAGAGCTGCAACCTGCTCGTCAGCAGCCTGGCAGTCATCAGCGAACTTTACAGTTGCTCCGAGAAGCTCCTGAACGCGGCCGAGGATGTGCTTGAGAGAGAACTTCTCTGTAACGCCCTTCGGACGGCCGAGGTGTGACATCACGATTACTGCACCACCCTTCTCAAGTACCTTCTTGAGTGTAGGGATTGCTGCGCGGATACGTGTGTCATCGGTGATCTCCATCTTCTCGTTGAGTGGAACGTTGAAGTCAACGCGAACGATCGCCTTCTTGCCGGCGAAATCATAAGAGTCAATAAACTGTTGCATAATTGTATAATAGTTAATTGTTAAATTTTCGTAAAACCGAGCAAATTTAGCAATTTTCGTGGAAATACCTATCTTTGCGCAAATTTAAAAGATATGATGACTATTGAAAGTCCTGGAACATTCTGGAAAGACTACGAACTCATTGACTCCGGAAACTTCGAAAAACTCGAAAGATTCGGTTCTTACATAATGGCCCGTCCTGAGCCTAAGGCTTTGTGGGACAAGTCTTTATCAGATGGAGAATGGAACAAGATGATACATACCCGCTTCAAGACCGGTGCCGGATTCGGCAAGGCCGGAAAAGAGGACAGCGGCACATGGGAGCGCAGGAAAAAGATGGATGACCAGTGGTATATCCGTTACAACGGAGCACAGGAAGGTCTGAACTTTTCTCTCAGACTCGGTCTTACTTCTTTCAAGCATGTCGGAGTCTTCCCTGAGCAGTCATCAAACTGGGAATATATCTACAAGCAGACCCGTGCTCTCGTGGAACAGGCTGAAGCTGAGGGCAAGCCAAAGCCTAAGGTCCTCAACCTCTTCGCATATACTGGAGCTGCATCTCTTGCAGCAAAGGCGGCAGGTGCTGATGTCACTCATCTTGATTCAGTTCGTCAGGTGGTGACCTGGGCCCGTGGAAACATGGAAGCCAGCCGCATGGACAACATCCGCTGGATCGTTGAAGATGCACTCAAGTTCGCCCGTCGCGAAGCAAAGAGAGGCAACACTTATCAGGGTATCATTCTTGACCCGCCTGCATATGGCCACGGTCCGGACGGCGAGAAATGGAAGCTTGACGAATGCCTTAACGAGATGCTTCAGTGCGTTGCTGCCATTCTTGCTCCACAGGACAGCTTCATGGTCCTCAACCTTTATTCAAACGGATATTCGGCAGTACTCGGCGAGACCATCGTAAAGCAGGCCTTCTGCCTCAAGAACGCATACAAGTCACTCGACTTCGGAGAACTCGTCCTCCGCGACAGCTACGGCAAGAATCTGCCACTGAGCGTATTCGTAAGACTAGCACGATAAATCATTGACAATCATATAAAAACGGTGACCCATCAAGGATGAGTCACCGTTTTTCTTATGTCTGAATCAAGTTTATTCTTCGATATCGAGGATTGCATTGAAACGGCTGCGGATAGAAGATCCCAGGTCTTCATCACCATAGACATCTGCTATATCCGCAAGATAAGAGAGGCTGTTATAGCATGCCTCGAATTCGCGGCGCGCAAAATCATAATAGACCACGAAGAATTCAGTCGAATAAAGCAGCTCGTCAGCCAGCTTCTCAGCCAGAGCCCTTGCCTTTTCAGGAGCACCTGCCTTGTAATATGTCTCGATCATGTCGATGACCATGAATTCGTTCGAGAATCCAAGATAAGTCATGTCAAGAGGGAAATTCTCTTCAGGGACACACTCCTGGCACATGTCTATGAGTTCTTCCGCACGTGCCTTGTCACCGATCTTGAGCATTTCCTTAGCTGCGCTCACAAAGAGGTTTCTCTGAGAAAGCACTCCGCAGAATGTATAGAAGTTCTGATAATCTACAAAATAGTCAGTTCTCTTGAGAGCATCCCACTTATAGACATTCTTGATCTTGTCGTAGAGAGACTCAGGATCCGCGAAGCCGACGTCGATGCTTGTGGTCTTGCTCTTGACAGGAACGAACTTATATGAGAATCCCTCATACATGAGATAGTCCTTGATACCTATGTTGATGTCGCCACCCTTGCTGAGAAGGTTGATCGGACGGTCCCACTGATAATTCGAGAGGAGGTCAAGCATGAAGAGTTCAGGCTTTGTGATATAGGCCTTGTCCTCAGGTATCTGAAGTATTATCTGATCCGGAATCATATCATAATATTTCTCGTCAAGGATGCCGTACTTGATGACATTCTCCTTGTTGACAGGAACGATGAGCTGACGTGACATCAGATAGTCCACCTGAGTTCCGTTCGAAAGCGAGATCTTTGCATCCGGATGTTTGAAGATTCTCATTGCGTCCGAAAGGAGGATAGGAGTGTTTCTTGTATCATATATGTACACGAACTCGTTCGTTCCGTAAAGGTACTGACGCGGACCTACTGTAAGGTCAAGTGGATCGGACTCGTTCATGGCATACTTCATCTGGTCGATATGCCAGTCTGTACCTAGAAGCGAAGTATTGGCGATTCTGACATCAGTTCTGATTCCTTCCACCTCCTGGGCATACCATACAGGGAAGGTATCGTTGTCACCATGCGTCACAAGAATACCGTTTGGTCCTACAGAATTGAGATAGTTGGAAGCCATCTCGACTGCTGTATAACGGTTGCTTCTGTCATGATCGTCCCAGTTCTCTGCTCCCATGAGGGCCGGTACTCCGAGCATCGCTGCAGTGATCACAGAAGCAGCCACTGTCTCAAATACGTTGTCCGAAGATTTTCCGGCATTCTTTTCACGCCACTCCATGATCCAGGTATATACGGCAGCGACTGCAAGACCGATCCATACCGAGAAGAAGTAGAATGAGCCCGCATATGCATAGTCACGTTCACGGACCTGGTAAGGCGGCTGATTAAGATATACGACGATTGCGATACCTGTCATGAAGAACATGAGGAAGTTGAGCCATGTTCCTCTCTTGTCTCTCGCAAACTGGAAGAAAAGTCCCAGAAGTCCGAGCAGAAGAGGTAGCATATAATAATGGTTCTTTCCAGGATTGTTCTTGAGATAATCCGGAGCGAACGACTGGTCACCGAGGCGGATGGCATCGATGAATCCGATTCCGCTCTCCCAGTTGCCGGCAAACATGTCTCCCGGAGTCGGAGAATGTATGTCGTTCTGACGACCGGCGAAATTCCACATGAAATATCTCCAGTACATCCAGTTCATCTGATAGTCGAAGAAGAAGCTGAGGTTCTGGAAGAAAGTAGGCTTCTTGTGCTCGGCACCAGGCACTGACTTGCCCTTTCCGTTCATATATGACTGATAGAAAGAGACATATTTAGGATCGGTGCTGTTCCACATACGTGGGAAAAGCATCTTTCCTTCAGGACGATAAACGATGTCACCAGGACCTGGAGCCTTGATGTACTTGTCACCCATCGGTGCCCAATATGTGGTCTCCTTTATCTCATAAGGAGCATCGAAATACTCTCCATACACAAGCGGGTTGCTTCCGTACTGCTCGCGTCCGAGATAGCGCACAAGTGTGAACGGATTGTCCGGCTGATATTCGTTTGTCGGTGTCTTGGCTGCCGAACGGATGATCACTATGCTGAAGAGTGAGAATCCTATAACGATTGTCGTGAAGCAGAGAAGGATGGTGTTGGCAAACACCTTCTGTTTCTTGAGTGTTCTGAACATTCCCCAGAAACAGAGTCCGAGGAGTGCGGTCATGAAGAAGGCGGCACCGCTGTTGAACGGCAGACCGAGAGTGTTTACAAAGAAGAGGTCGAAATATGCCGCGATCTTCGGAAGATAAGGAATGATTCCGAAGAGGATGATTGCAAGAATCACTACGGAAACGAGGAATATCTTCACATACTCCAACAGGCTGTAATGTCCGTTCTCCCTCTGCTTGTAGTAGAACATGAAGACGAGAGCCGGAATTGCAAGGAGGTTGAGGAGGTGGATACCGATCGAGAGTCCCATCAGGAATGAGATAAGCACGATCCACCTGTTTGCATAAGGGGTGTCTGCCTGGTCATACCATTTGGTCATTGCCCAGAATACAAGTGCTGTGACAAGGGATGACATTGCATATACCTCACCTTCGACTGCAGAGAACCAGAATGTGTCGCTGAAGCAGTATGCAAGCGCTCCTACCGCACCTGATCCGAATATTGCGATCGCCTTGGAGAGGCTGTAAGCGCCGTCTTCAGATGCCTTGACCAGTCTCTTGGCAAAGAAAACGATAGTAAGGTAGAGGAAGAATATTGTAAGGGCAGAACAGATGGCACTGAGCGCATTTACTGCAACTGCTGCATGTGCGCCGTCTGTGAACATTGTAAAGAATCTTGCAAAGAGCTGGAACACAGGGTTTCCCGGCGGGTGTCCCACCTCAAGCTTGTATGACGATGCGATGAACTCACCGCAATCCCAGAAGGATGCTGTAGGCTCTATCGTCAGGAGATATACGACGGCTGAGATGACGAACACAAGTGCAGCTGTCAGCCTGTTCCATAATGTGAATTTCTTATTATTCATGTTTTCAGTTTTTCATTTTTCAAAACTTACAAATATACGATTATATATTCTATATTTGCAAAATAAATTTTACCCCCATGGCAGACAACGACTGGAAAAAAAGATTGGGTGTGGTATTCTCCACAAACCCTGACTTCACATATCAGGAAGAGGAGGAACTTGAGCAGGACACTCTTGAGCCTTCAAGGCAGAATCTCATCGTGAGCATCGACAGGAAAGGGCGCGGCGGAAAGCAGGTGACCCTTGTCACCGGCTTTGTCGGCAAGGCCGACGATCTCGCAGAGCTCGGCCGCGCCCTCAAGGTGAAATGCGGAGTGGGAGGCTCAGCTAAAGACGGAGAGATCGCCATCCAGGGTGATTTCCGCGACAGAGTGGTTACACTGCTTAAAGACATGGGATATAGAGCAAAAAGAGGAAACTAAGATGCTGGAAACCATTTCCCTCATATCTGTAATTTTGATAATAGCCATGCTCAGGAGGATTGTCGGAATCCTTCCGGGCGTGTATGCATGTATCCTGCGCAGCTCAGCGTGCATCAAGATAGATTCCATCGTCAAGACAAGCAGAGACAGGGACCTTACTGCAGCAGTTCTGATCCTGCCATTGCTGATGGCTGTACAGAAATACAACCTCCTTCCATACAGATTCCTTGGAAACCTTGGTCCGGAAGCTGGATTCGCAGTCATAGTTGCAATTTTTGCCGGGTTCCTTGCTTTCCGCTTTTGCGCATCCGTACTGTTCATTCCGGCCAGAATACAGAAGAAGTCAAGGGTTCCGGACAACAGCGACAGAACCTTCTTCATCATTCTTTCCACCCTGACACTATCTCTGTCATGGATCATGGGTCTGTTCAACATTGAATTCTCCGCAATAAGACTCACAATCATTTGGATATCAGCAGCAATCTATATGCTCTATCTGACGAGAAAATTTCAAATTTTTCAATCTTCTCATTCGATATTCGCCGCTTTTTTGTACCTTTGCGCCCTCGAAATCGTACCTGCGGGTATTTTAGTAGTGTCGGTAATCATTTTTTAGGAGTAATGAGCGGTAAGAAAATACTTATTTCACAGCAGCAGCCAAAGGCTGGATCCCCATACGCAACAATTGAAGAAAAGTTCGGAACTACATTCGACTTCCACCAGCTTTTCAAGATGGAGCCCCTGACTTCAAGAGAGTTCCGCGCACAGAGAATCAACATTTTGGACTATACTGCCATCGTTTTCTCTGCCCGTACGACCATAGACGCATTCTTCCAGCTCTGTGAAGAACTTCGCGTGAAGGTTCCTGAGACCATGAAGTACTTCTGTACAACTGAAGCCGTTGCAAACTACCTCCAGAAGCATATCGTATACAGAAAGAGAAAGATCTTCTTCGGAGACGGCACACCAAGCTCAGTGATCGGTCTGATCGGTCCTAAGCATAAGGGTGAAAAGTTCCTTATCGCCACTGCTGAATCAAGCACAAAGGACGCAGTGACCAAGACATTCGAGACCCAGAAGTTCGATTTCGCAACCGCTGTGTTCGTAAAGCCTGTAGCTCAGAACATCAAGGATATCGATATCAAGTCATACGACCTCATGGTGCTCTTCAATCCTGCTGACGTGAAATCCCTCTATGAGAACTACCCTGATTTCGTACAGGGCGAAATCAAGTTCATATCATACGGAAAGACAGTGGTTTCAGCCATGGAAGAAGCAGGTCTCAGCATAGAGATCTCAGCCCCTACTCCAGATATCCCATCCGTGGCAAAGGCACTTGAAATTTACCTTTCAAAGAACTAAAGTGAACGGGCCAGTCCCTAATACTCTTCCTAAAAAAGAAAGATTGTGCGGCAAGACCGGCATCGGGAAGCTACTTGCCGAGGGTCGTCATGGAAACGTGACAGGCTTGCGCTGTGTCTACCTCAATGAAAACGGTTGCGACTACAACAGAATAATGGTATCTGTGCCCAAGAAGATGTTCAAACGTGCTGTTAAACGCAATCTGCTCAAGAGAAGGATCAGAGAAAGCTGGAGAAAACAGAAGGCGAGCCTCAACAGCAGCAGCACAGACATCCTTTTCATCTATCCTACAAAAGAGATACTCTCTTACGAACAGATCTATACTGCTGTAGGACAGATAATCGAAAAAATCAACAAGGCGGCAGAAAATGGAAAGCAGGAATAAATTCTTGAAAATCCTCAAGAAGACGGCAATATTCCCTTTCATAATCCTGATAAGATTCTATCAGGTCTGCATCTCTCCGCTCAAACCTCCGACATGCAGATTCACCCCGACATGCTCTCAGTATGCATTGGAAGCATTCCGCAAGCATGGGCCGTTCAAAGGGCTGTATCTCACAGTCAGACGCCTTCTCCGCTGTCACCCTTGGGGCGGGCACGGATACGATCCCGTGCCATAGAAGTAGGCCAAAGTTGTTTTTATCACATATAAAAACAACACGCAACAGCAAAAACAACAGCAAAAACAACAAAACCTACAACTATAGGAAAATTTGAAAGGCCGAAATTTGCCTTCGGTTAAGAATCTTATTCGTCTCTATCTGCGAGTCCCAGACTTCTTATAAATGTGTGCAATTCCTTTTCGGGATTCGACAGAGAGACGCCTCTATATGAGGCATAAAAAATGGACGCCGTGACGGCGTCCATTTTTTATATAATGACAGGCATGATTAATCCAGTTTCAGGACAGCCATGAATGCGCTCTGCGGAACCTCTACTGTTCCGATCTGACGCATACGCTTCTTACCCTGCTTCTGCTTCTCGAGAAGCTTTCTCTTACGAGTGATGTCACCACCATAACACTTTGCGGTCACATCCTTACGCACCGCCTTTACAGTCTCACGCGCAATGATCTTCGCACCGACAGCAGCCTGGATAGCGATGTCGAACTGCTGACGCGGGATAAGTTCCTTGAGCTTCTCGCACATCTTGCGGCCGAAATCATATGCATGGTCTGCATGAATCAATGACGAAAGCGCATCCGCAGGATCACCATTGAGGAGGATATCAAGCTTTACAAGCTTAGCGTCCTTGAAACCTATCACATGATAGTCAAATGATGCATATCCTTTCGAGATAGACTTCAGCTTGTCATAGAAATCGAACACGATTTCAGAAAGAGGCATTTCATATGTAAGCTCGAGACGGTCCGCGGTAAGATAATGCTGATTGATGAGAACTCCTCTCTTCTCAAGACAGAGCTTCATAATCGGGCCATAGTAGTCAGAACGTGAAATCACCTGTGCCCTGATATATGGTTCCTCGATTCTGTCGATAAGGGTTGCAGGTGGAAGTCCTGAAGGATTATGCACATCAAGACACTCTCCCTGAGTTGTATACACCTTATAAGAAACGTTCGGAACTGTTGTAATAACATCCATATTGAACTCACGGAAGAGACGTTCCTGAACAATCTCAAGATGAAGGAGTCCAAGGAATCCGCAACGGAATCCGAATCCGAGAGCCAATGAGGACTCTGGCTCGAAAACAAGGGATGCGTCATTGAGCTGGAATTTCTCAAGTGAAGCACGAAGTTCCTCATACTGGTCTGTCTCTACCGGATACATACCGGCAAACACCATCGGCTTGACTTCCTCGAAACCCTCGATAGCCTGGTCACACGGTCTTGAAACATGAGTGATGGTATCACCCACCTTCACTTCGACTGCAGACTTGATTCCAGAGATGATGTAGCCTACACTTCCACACGGAATCTCCTGACGCGGGTGCATCTTCATCTTGAGCACACCGATCTCATCTGCTGTATACTCTTTGCCGGTGCTTACAAACTTCACCTTGTCACCTGGCTTGATGCTTCCGTTGAGAACCTTGAAATATGCTATGATTCCTCTGAATGAGTTGAACACAGAGTCAAAAATGAGAGCCTGAAGAGGCGCATCCGGATCTCCAGAAGGAGCCGGAATCCTTTCTACGATCGCATCGAGAACCTCAGGCACACCCTGTCCGGTCTTTCCGGAAGCAAGGAGAACCTCCTCCGGCTTGCATCCAAGAAGATCCACCACCTGGTCTGTCACAACATCAACCATCGCTGAATCAACATCGATCTTGTTGAGGACCGGTATGATTTCGAGATCATGTTCGATAGCAAGATACAGATTGGAAATTGTCTGGGCCTGGATACCCTGTGTAGCATCTACAACTAGGAGGGCACCCTCGCATGACGCGATAGCGCGTGATACCTCATATGAGAAGTCGACGTGACCCGGAGTGTCGATAAGGTTAAGAACATATTTCTCTCCCTTATACATATAATCCATCTGGATCGCATGGCTCTTGATAGTAATTCCCTTCTCCTTCTCCAGATCCATCGAATCAAGGACCTGATTTTCCATATCTCGTGCATTCAAGGTGTTTGTCACCTCGAGCATTCTGTCAGCCAGTGTACTCTTTCCGTGGTCGATATGTGCAATAATGCAGAAGTTTCTCGTCTTTTTCATCTCAAAAATATAATCAATCGGGCAAAGATACGAAAATATGAAATTTTACACTAAATTTGTTTAATCCAAAAGAGCTTAATTGTGTCTTATTATCCGATGACTGAAAGTGAAATCATAAGATTATACCAGAGCGGCAGGACAGAGGAAGCCTTTACGGGGATAGTTGACACTTATTCCGAAAGGCTCTACTGGCATGTGCGCAGATTCCTTTGCAGTCACGAAGACACAAACGATCTCCTTCAGGACATATATATCAAGATATGGACCGCCCTCCCCACATTCAGAGGAGATTCGCAGATTTTCACATGGCTATGGAGGATAGCGACAAATGAAGTCCTCAATCATCTGCGCAAGCAGAAATTCAAAGCCATGGTGTCACTTGATTCTTCGATGGAAATACTCAGAAAGAAGATTGACGACGACCCGTACTTCAACGGCAACGAACTGCAGAGGGAACTTTACAAGGCCATACAGAAACTGCCGGAAAAACAGAGAGTCGTATTCAACATGAGATACTTCGACGAACTCAAATATGAGGAGATTTCCGAGATAACGGATACATCCGTCGGAGCTCTTAAAGCCTCTTATCATCACGCTTACAATAAGATAAAGGAAGAATTGAATAAACTTTTTTAATTTTTATGTGTCTAATGATCGCTATGAAAACCGAAAAGGACATATTAAAGTCAGCTCCCGAGCTTAAGAATCTGCCATACAGCATTCCAGAAGGTTATTTTGACCGTATGAAGGCTGATGCGGCAGCTATTGCGAGAGAGCGTGAGGAAAGGCAGAGACCTTTCATCGCACGACTTGCCCCTTACGCGGCTATCGCAGCCGTGTTCACATTCCTTGTGACAGCAGGCACGTTCCTCCTCGAAAGAACAACACCTGCAGATCAGATGGATGTAGACGAGTTCTATTTCTACTCCAATATGATTCCTGTCACAGACCCATATGCTGTGGAGACCATAAAGATCGAGCCTGAAGAGAGTGTTATTGAGGATGAGGATATCATTGAGTATCTGATCTACTCAGGTGTAACAGCAGAAGTAATTGAATTTTCAAGATAACCGGAAATGAAGACAAAATTCTTATCAACACTTATCATAGCAGTCGTTGCTCTTGCATCAGCAGCAGCGGCTTACGCTCAGCCTGCGAAAGGTCCTGGCGAAGACTGGAAAAAGAAGATGATGAGCGAGAAGGTGGCATATTTCACCGTAGAGCTCGATCTTACTCCTGCAGAAGCACAGAAGTTCTGGCCTGTATATAATCAGGTGGAAAAGGAAAGAGATGAGGCGAATGCAGCAGTATTCATGACCTATATCGAACTTGAAAAGGCGATAAAGGAAAAGAAGTCTGAGAAAGAGATCTCAAGTCTTCTTGACAAGTATATCGATGCTCTGGACAAGCAGGGAGAAATTGATACAAAGGCAGACGAAAGATATAGGAAGGTGCTTCCTGTAGCAAAAGTTGCCAAATTGTATGTAAGCGAAGAGGAGTTCAGAAGGCAGTATATACGCCGTCTGAGATTTCCTGAAGGCGCACCGAGAAGATAATAATACGTCGCTAGGCGAATAGATAGAAATCATGTGTTAGGGAAAGATATTCTTCGGAATACTTTCCCTCATTTTGTATTGTAAGAATCTTGTCCACTGGTGCTTCACATCTGAAACGGGAGAATTCTGCAATTATTCTGGACGGATTCTTTCGCGGCACCGTACGTACTCTGACTATTCTGAAAAGATGAAGTCCGTTCATTCGTGCATGCCTTGTCAATGAGGCTTCCGTATCAGCAGGCAGTACTATTGATATCCTGCCCTCATCAGACAGATGCCTTGCAGCAAAATCCAGAAGTTCTCTATATGAAAGTCCTGTTGACGTATGACGTGCATTGCTTCTTCGCTGATCCGGAGCCAGAAGCGACTCATCAAAATAAGGAGGATTGGAAAAGATCAGATCAAAGGTCGACGATACAGTATCAAATTCGGCCAGAGAAATATGCTTTGCTTCAAGCACACTTCCCCATGGGGAATTTCTGAAGTTGGCCGAAGCTTCTTCTACTGATATCTGATCTATATCTATTGCAATGATCCTTGACTCATGGGAAGATCCGGCAATCTCTGCACATCTCTGAGCAGCCATAAGAGCTATTGTTCCGGTTCCTGTG
Source organism: Bacteroidales bacterium (assembly GCA_017555445.1). Next base: position 34,125 of record JAFZGK010000052.1, on the reverse strand, counting down.
CCCACATCAAGAAAACACCGGTCTGATGCTTTGATTGTCATTGATGCACCAAGGAGAACGCCATCAGTATTCACCTTCATGGCGCTGCGTTCATTGACAACCTCAAATTTCTTGAAACGGAATGTGCTCATCGAGATTATTCGTTGACAAATACACCATCTTTCATGAAGAAGGATCTGTCGCACATGGCAGCAAGCTCCGGATCATGAGTAACAATCACTATGGTCTGGCCATATTTGTCCCTGAGCGAAAAGAAAAGATTATGTAGTTCTTCCTTTGTCCTGGTGTCAAGGTTGCCTGAAGGCTCATCAGCAAAGAGCACCGCTGGTCTGTTGATCAGAGCACGTGCGATTGCCACTCTCTGCTGTTCTCCTCCGGAAAGTTCCGAAGGCTTGTGAGTAAGTCTCTCTGAAAGGCCAAGATCAGCAAGAAGTTCTTTTGCCGCAGTTTCCGCATCAGAACGAGAACGACCTGCGATGAATGCAGGGATCATGACATTTTCAAGAGCTGTAAACTCCGGAAGGAGATGATGGAACTGAAAGACAAAACCAAGACGGCGGTTTCTGAATTCTGCAAGTCCCTTGCTGTCCAGGGCAAGAACATCAGTTCCGTCAATGACAAGAGATCCACCATCCGGAGTAGAAAGGGTTCCGAGAATCTGAAGCAGAGTGGATTTACCTGCTCCGGAAGCTCCCATGATTGAGACAACTTCTGATTTCCTTACCTCGAACTCCAGTCCTTTCAGAACTTCCAGCTGTCCGAAAGATTTTCTTATGTCTTTTGCCTGTATCATCTTACCTGTTTTCTGCAAATATAGTCAACTTTGCCTTTACTATGGCAAGTTGCAGTAAACAAAAAAGGCCGATCCGAAGATCAGCCTTTTCTTGTCGGGGTACTGTGACTCGAACACAGGACCCTCTGGTCCCAAACCAGATGCGCTAGCCAACTGCGCCACACCCCGATTATTTTTTCATTTGGGACTGCAAAGATATACACAAAAAATAAAAGTGCAAAACTTTTTTAAGAAATTTTGCACTTTTTGTGTATTTCAACCTTTTTTAACGGTCAAACTTTAGCTGTAAGCTTGTTTGACAGCATTTATTAAAGGTTAGGGTTGATCTCCTTCCACTCTGATACTGGTGGGATGATGCCGAGAGAGATGATCTCATCACGCATAACCTGGAGGTGTGCGTAAGATGCATCGAGAGCTGCAATCTCCTCTGGTGTTCCCTCTACCTCACCGAAGTGTACGCCTGTTGCGTCGATTGTAGTAGGCATAGCCATGAGAACGTTCTGATACTTCTCAGTGTTCACATAGCATCCTGCTGGCCAGTGGAACTCAGGACCACCCATAGCTGCCTGGATCATGAGAACTGACTGGTAAGAAGGGCTCTGGAATGAAGAACGGCCACGAAGCTTGATGATGTTTGAACCACCCTGGATAGTAGCGTGCTTGATCTCTGCCCACTTGTCCTCAGGAATGTTGTACTCTGCGAGTGGCTTGCCGTCAACAGTGATCTTTGATGCAAATACAGCCATTGCCTCACCGTGACCACCATAAGTACGAGCGTTCTCAACCTTGTACTGTGGTACGCCGAGCTCCTTAGCGATTGCTGACTGGAGACGTGTAGAGTCGAGAGCTGCAAGTGAAGTAAGCTGGCTTGGCTTGAGACCTGAACGGATGAGAGCTGTAAGAGCTGTTACGTCAGCTGGGTTGAAGATAACAACCACGTGATTTACATCTGGGCAATACTTTCTGATGTTATCTCCGAATTCAGCTGCGATCTGGCAGTTACCCTTGAGAAGGTCCTCACGGGTCATACCCTCCTTACGTGGAGCTCCACCTGAAGAGATGATATACTTTGCACCTGTGAAAGCAACCTCAGGATCAGTTGTCCATGTGATGTTAGCACCCTCGAATGCGCAGTGATAAAGTTCCTCTGCAACACCATTCACACCTGGGCCATAGATATCATAAAGGCAGATGTTTGGAGTGAGGCCGAGCATGAGAGCTGTCTGAGCCATGTTTGATCCGATAGCGCCACCGGCACCTACGATCACGAGCTTGTCGTTAGTCAAAAATTCCATAATATCGATATTGTTTGGTTTTTAATTTTCAAATCATGCAAATATAGTAATTTCTTTCAAATTAGCTATTGCTTTGTCCTCATTCTCGACTTAGCAAGATTCTCATAATAATTTTCATATATCAAAACATTTAGTATCTTTGCACCCGAATCAATTATGTAACAATACAGTGGAACCTCCCAGTCCTATAGTAAAAGAACAGAGAGTCTCTGCGGATCGCGTTTCTGACGATCCGTTGTCCAACAGCGTATTTATGGTTATGGGCAGCACCTCCGACGAATGTCAGGAGCGTGTTTTTGTGTGTGCATGGTCTGCACGCACCGGTCTGTCGTATATAGGAGCGCCGGCGAGGATCATTTCGTAAGAACATTATATTTATATGGCACTATATTTAAGAAAGAAATTAGACAACAAGGCTGAGATAGCGGTTTGGCAGGTCACAGAGACGGAAGAGGAGCTGATGAACCTCGTTTCCGTACCTACCGATGAAATGGAAGAGATATCCCTTTTCCGCAGCGAGAGCCAGAGAAGGCAGAAACTTGCTGTAAGAGCACTTCTCAACGAGGTGTTCGAGGACAAGATGTATCTCAACCACCACGACAACGGCAAACCATATCTCGAGAACTGTGCAACCAACATCAGCATCACCCATACAGACAAGTATGTTGCAATCATTATCCATGACGAGGAGGAAGTGGGTATTGACATAGAGTCTCTTGACAGGGATTTCTCTGCAGTAGAGAAGAAGGCACTCTCGGAGGATGAGATCGATGATCTCGATGACGAGAAGAAGAACGAGCAGCTCGCCATCTACTGGTGTGCCAAGGAGGCTATCTACAAGAGAATGTCACAGAACCGCGTGGATTTCGCGGAGCAGATCGAGGTGGAGAAGTTCAATCTCCGCAAGGAGGGAGAGCTTGAAGCTACTTTTATCCACAAGGATGAGTTCGAAGAGGAATTCGAGCTTGAGTACATGATTTTTGACCGCCATCTGCTTGTATGGCTGGTCGGATAAGCCATCCTTCACGAATAACAAAAAAGTTAACCAGTTTATAGTTTTTCAAAACTAAACACTATTATAATTACCTGTTAGCTAATAAGTTAACAGGTAATTTTTTGTATTGTTAATAACTTTTTATTTCGAATTCCTATTAAAGATAATGTATTTGATTTATCTTTGTTGACCCATAGTTTCATGGGACAATCCAGCTAATAAAAATAAAAAGATATAATATGGTAAAGCACGTTGTTAAACGCGACGGTAGAGTCGTGATATTCGACAAGAGAAAGATTGTCGACGCCATCCTCAAGGCGATGGATGTGACCGAAGACGGAGAAGATATCGTTCTTGCTGCCGAGATTGCCGCCTACATTTCCAAGATCGATGTGGAGAATATGAGTGTCGAGGAGATTCAGGACCACGTCGAGATGGAACTGATGAACAGCCCTCGAAAGGAGGTTGCCAAGAAGTATATCGCGTACCGCAACCAGCGTAACCTTGCCCGCAAGGCCAAGTCACGCGAGATCTTCCAGGAGATCATCGACGCACAGGCAACAGAGATCACTCGCGAGAATGCAAACATGAACGCCGACACTCCTGCGGGAATGATGATGAAGTTCGCTTCTGAGTCAACAAAGTCATATGTTGACGAGTGTCTGCTTTCTGAGGATGTGAAGGAAGCTGTAAAGAACAACTACATCCACATCCACGACAAGGACTACTATCCAACAAAGAGCCTTACCTGCATCCAGCATCCTCTTGACAAGATACTTGAGGAAGGATTCTTTGCAGGTCATGGCGAATCCCGTCCGGCAAAGAGAATAGAGACTGCCAGCATCCTCGGATGTATTTCGATGGAGACAGTGCAGAACGAGATGCACGGAGGTCAGGCCATTCCGGCATTCGATTTCTACATGGCACCGTTCGTCAGAAGGACTTTCCAGGAAGAGCTCGACAAGATCGGAGACATAACAGGAGAGGATTACTCACGCCTTTACGACGTGAAGATCGACGACTACCTCCGCAGGGAGCTTATCGGAATGCAGGGCGTAGACAGAGTCATCCAGCATGCAATCAACATGACTGTAAGCAGAGTTCATCAGTCGATGGAAGCTTTCGTACATAATATGAACTCTATCCACTCACGTGGTGGAAACCAGGTGGTATTCAGCTCGATCAACTATGGTACTGACACTTCTGCCGAAGGCCGATGCGTGATCCGTGAAATCCTCAACACTACATACGAGGGTGTAGGAAATGGTTCTACAGCAATCTTCCCTATCCAGATATGGAAAAAGAAGCGCGGTGTGAGCTACCTCCCTGAGGACAGGAACTACGACCTCTACAAGTTTGCCTGCAAGGTGTCTGCACGCCGTTTCTTCCCTAACTTCGTGAACCTTGATGCTCCGTTCAATCATCATGAGCTCTGGGACATCAACGACCCTAAGAGATATCGCTACGAGGTTGCTACCATGGGATGCCGTACACGAGTTTTCGAAAACAGGTTCGGACCAAAGACATCTATCGCCCGCGGAAACCTTTCATTCACTACTATCAACATCGTGAAGCTCGCAATCGAGTGTATGGGTATCGAGGACCGCGAGGACAGGATCCACGAATTCTTCAAGAAACTGGACTGGGCTCTCGAGATTTCCGCAAAGCAGCTCAACGAGAGATTCAACTTCCAGAAGACCGCTCTCAAGAAGCAGTTCCCTCTGCTCATGGGTTCTCTCTGGATGGACAGCGACAAGCTTGGAGACAACGACACCATCGAGTCAGTAATCAACCATGGTACCCTCGGTATCGGATTCATTGGTCTTGCTGAAACACTTATCGCCCTTATCGGCAAGCATCATGGCGAGTCAGCAGAAGCGCAGGAACTTGGCCTTCGCATCGTGACCTTCATGAGAGGCAAGATCAACGAGTTCTGCGAGACATACAGACACAACTACAGCGTACTTGCAACTCCTGCAGAAGGTCTTGCAGGCCGCTTCACCCGCGGTGACAAGAAGAAGTTCGGTGTAATCCCGGGAGTCACAGACAAGGACTACTATACAAACTCGAACCACGTCCCTGTATACTACAAGTGCACACCTAAGCACAAGGCCGAAATCGAAGGTCCATATCATGCACTCACAGGTGGCGGACATATCTTCTATGTTGAGATTGACGGTGATGCGACTCATAATCCTGAGGCGATCATGTCTATTGTAGACCTTATGGACAAGTACGATATCGGTTATTGTTCAGTGAACCACAACCGCAACCGCTGCATGGACTGCGGCTTTGAAAATGCTGAGGCCGGCCTCGAGAAATGTCCTCACTGCGGAGGAGAGCACATCGACTACCTTCAGCGCATTACCGGTTATCTGGTAGGAACCACAGGACGCTGGAACAACGGCAAGCTCGCTGAGCTCCGTGACAGAGTTGTTCATGAATAAAGGAAATTCCTGAAAGAAAAACTCCCGATGAAACATGATTTCATCGGGAGTTTTTTTGTGCTAAAGTTTAACTCTCAGACCCATCTCGAATCCCAACATGAGCGGCTGCGCTGTTCTGATGCTTGCAGGCTGCCCGTTGTCGAAATAATAACGGAGACTTGGGTCTACATATAATCCGAGATAGTCTCCAAGAAGGAATTCCACTCCGATACCAAGGTTGACTGACAACTGCACTCCCTTGACTTTTTCAGAATGTGTGATATCCTTGCCGAGAAGCTGGTATTTATCTGAAATACACTTTTCAACTGCTCCTCCGGCATATGCATAGAAGTTCAGACGAGGTGAATCAACGATATTATAGAAAGCGTTGACTGGAATTCCGAGATAATTCTGTGTATTACGGATGTCAGTCTGAGTATTCGTGACGATTGAACCTTGATCGTTTACCTCAATATATGAACCATAAAAACGACGGGTCAGCAATGTATAGTTCAGTCCTGCTCCGAGTGACCATCTGTCCGTAAGATCAAGCTTCACACCTGCTCCGAATGAAACCGGGATACCATATGTAGATTTGGTGCTTGTCTCCTTTACACCTGTCTTAGGAGGAGCTGATGAGATGGACGGCTGCTTCATCATTCCCTGCCCACCAGGCTTTGAATTCGTTCCATTGGTACTAGCGATTCCAGAAAGGACCAATGATGTTCCTATTTTTCGTGGCTCCCTCTCTTCCTCTTCCTCCCAGTCTGAAGGGGCATATTCCTCACTGAATCTGTATGACAGAGCATCATCAGTAGCTACCTGATTTTCCTGCGGATGTGCAACTTCCTGCTGGACTTCTGTCTCCGGAGCCGGCTGTTCTTCCACAAATGCTGGTTCATCGACTGCAACCGGTACAGACGGCTGATGCTTGATATCATTCCTGCGTAGTATCTCGCGCACCTGAGCTACCATGACATCTGTTTCAAAAGCATCATCAACCTCAGAATCAGTTACCGGAGTCTGCTCTACGACAGCAATCATATCCTCCTGACCAGTCGTGATAAGGGCATCCTCATCAATACCATGATTGAGAACAAGTCCCACCGCCAGAGCTGCGGCAACACCGAAACCGACAGCAGCCCTTTTCCACATGAGGACCACCGTCTTCTTCCTTGAAGCCTTGTCAAGACCTTCTGAAACAGCATCCCAGACTCCGGCAGGAACTTCTTCCACACCCTCATCAAGGATGGATCTCATCACAAGGTCCGACTCATTATATTTATTGTCTTCAAACATTTTCTCTTTCCTTAATCTTGTTCTGCAGCCAAAGTCTTGCTCTGCTAAGCTGCGTTCTTGACGTCGTCTCGGAAATTCCGAGCATCTCACTGATCTCCTTATGACTGTAGCCTTCCAAGGCATACAGGTTGAAGACCGTTCGGAATCCGGGAGGAAGGGTCAGAATCAGTGTCATCAGTTCCTTGTACCCGAGATTCTGCATCTGCGAGACCGTGTCAGCCTTCATTCCTCTCGCAAGGTCCAGCTCATCGCTCATCTTCAATGCATCCTTCTTACGCAGATACATCAAAGCAGTCGTGACAAAGATTCTTCTGGCCCAGCCTTCAAAAGATCCGTCTCCCTTGAAGTCGTCAAGCTTCGTGAATAAAGTTATGAAACCGTCCTGAAGGATGTCTTGTGCAGATTCCCTGTCTCCAGCATATCGTATGCAGATAGGGAACATACGCGAAGCCAGACGGTCATATACAACCTTCTGGGACGCACGATCACCTCTTTTGCATGATTCAATCAGCTGTAAATCAAACACATCTGCCACAATTCATTCCTTTGGGTCCTGAAGGTTCATTTTATTCATGCCCGAAAAAGATGCAAAAAGGACCCGTAATGTTGCATCAGGCTGCTAACCGATATCTATTTTTCTGTGAAAAATAAGATTTTTCCCAAACTTATGCATTTTTTGGGAATTGAGTGTTATTTTTGTATGTTTTTCACCTTGAATATGATGAATAAACTTATACTGAACATATCACTTGCGGCAGCCGTTGTTTTTTGTGCAGGCACCACTCTCTCCGCACAGGAGACACGCCCTGAAAGCAAGTATGAAAATATGCTGATAAAGGCTGTCGGGCATTACAATGAACGCGATCTCGACGGAGCTCAGGCCATATTGAAAGAAATTACTGCCGGCGACGATGGAAATGATGCCGCATGGTACTATCTCGGCCTTACGTCTCTCGGAAAGGGAGAGGTCGAGGCAGGAGAGGAATACCTGCGAAAAGCGGTGGATGCTGATGGCAGCAACTTCTGGTACAGATACAGGCTGGCACGTCTCTACTCCATGACTGAACGTCCTGAGCTTGCTATCACTCTTTATGAGGGTCTTCTGGAAGATTTTCCTAAGAAAAGTGACCTGTACCTGGACCTTGTCGACCTCTATACGTCACAGAGAGAATATGAGAAAGCCCTTGAAACGATGGGCAATATCGAGAAGATATTCGGCCTCAACGAGTCTATCGTAACCTTCAGATACAACATACTCAGAGCCCTGAATAGAGAAGATGAGGCTTATCAGACCCTCAAGGACTTCAGCAAGGACTTTTCATCACCACACATCCTCACTGTTCTCGGTGATCACGAGATGGAGACATACAACGATTCTACTGCGTTGGCCTACTATTCTGAGGCACTCGACATAGCGCCGGAATATGCTCCAGCTCTTCTTGGCAAGGCGGAGGTTCTGAGAATCACCCGCAGATATGATGAATATTTCAGCACAGTAACAGAACTTATGGGTGTTGAAGATGTTCCGGTGATAGGAAAGACAGATTATCTGATGGCTGTCATCCAGCGTTCGGACCCGAAGTTCCTACGCAGTTTTGTTCCGCAGCTGGACTCTGTGATGAACAAGCTTGTGGAAAAGCATGCTTCAGACAGCACGGCTTTGCAGACAGCAGGCGCCTATTTTTATTCGACTTCACGCAACGACAAGGCAAAGGAACTGTTCAGAAGCAACAAGGTTCTTTATCCTGAAAGCTTCCCTGCTGCTGCCACATATGTGGAGTTCCTTATGTATGCCGGCGAATGGGAGGAACTTTCAGATGAGGGAAGAAAGGCATTCGAGAGATTCCCGAAAGAGACTTCATTCCTTGAAATGGCAAGCATGGGAGATTATTATCTCGGTGATTATCAGAAAGTTCTCGATATATGCTATCAGGTGATAGAGGTGGCTCCGAACGACAGTTCGGCAACTCTCAGGGCATGGTCTACCATCGGTGACATGCATCAGGACATGGGAGATTACAAGAAGGCTTACAAAGCTTATGACAAGGCACTCAAGATAAATCCGGAATATGTCTATGTCCTCAACAATTATGCATACCATCTTAGCATGGAAGGCAAGAAACTGAAGAAAGCATATGCAATGAGCAAGAAGACTATCGATGCGGAACCTGACAATTCGACTTATCTTGACACCTATGCATGGATCCTTCATCTGATGGGACGTTCTGAAGAGGCAAAACCTTTCTTCAAGCATGCCATGCTTTACGGAGGAAAGGATAGTCCTGTCATTCTGGATCATTATGCTGAAGTGCTGTATACTCTTGGAGAATATGATATGGCCTTCGTATATTGGAATCTTGCCAAGCAGAAGAATGTTGATGAAATTCCTGACTTGAACAAGAAGGTGGAGAAAAGAAGGGAGGAAATAAAGAAATGAGGTTGAGACTCATACATATCATGATGATGCTTTGCGTGTCGGTGGCTGCCGTCGCGCAGAACACGTCTACCCAGGAGGAGAAGAAGGCCCGTCTGGAAAGGGAGATTGCAATAATTGACAAGCAGCTTGCGGAAAATGCATCCAAGAGCAATACAATGCTTGCTGACCTTTCGCTCATCAGGAAGAAGGTGGCCAACAGAAGGGCACTTGTGGAGGAGAGCGACAAGGAGATAAGAAAGCTGAACGATAACATTTACCTGACCCAGAGACAGATAAACAAGATACAGGCCAGAATTGATACTCTGACGGCACATTATGCCAGACTTGTACGCAGTGCATATAAGAACAGGGATGCCAGGGTCTGGTACATGTACATGCTCGCCAGCGACAATATCGGACAGGCTTTCAGACGTTATGGCTATTTCAAGAATCTTTCAAGTCAGATGAAGAACGAAGCACAGGAGATCAGGGCCATACAGGAAGAACTGGAACTGGAGAGAGTACGTCTGGCAGAGTTGAAGAAGGAGGCAGAGGCAGTCAAGGCTGAGCGCGTGAAGGAGCTTGACGAACTGAAGAAGGATGAGGCTAAGGTCGACAAGGTGGTCAAGCAGCTCAACAAGGACAAGAGGAAATATCAGCAGCAGCTTGCTTCCAAGAAGAAGGAGGTTGATGCCTTGAACCGTGAGATTGAAAGAATCGTGGCAGCTGCCATGAAGGCATCTTCAGGCAAGAGCGGTTCAAACAAGACTGTTGTAGACACCAAGCTGGATGAACAGTTCTCGAAGAACAAAGGCAAGCTCCCATGGCCTGCCGACGGTCCGGTGGTAGACCATTTCGGAAAGCACTATCATCCTGTATATAAGAATCTCCAGCTGCCTCCTAACAATGGTATGGACATCGCACTCGGAAAGGACACAAAGATCAGGGCTGTGTTCGATGGTGTCGTCAAGCAGGTGATGGTAATGCCTGGTTATAATCAGTGCGTGCTGATCCAGCATGGAAACTACTTCACATTGTACTGCAAGATGAAGAGCATTGCAGTGAAGGAAGGAGACAAGGTCAAGACTTCCGACATAATCGGAACCATAGATACTATCAACGGACAGACCCAGCTCCATTTCGAGCTCTGGAAAGGATCCAAGCCTCAGAATCCTGAGCAGTGGCTTAAATAAGACAACATGAAAAAGACAGTTTTTCTAACCGGCGGCACCGGCAATATGGGCTGGGCCGGATTTCAGGAACTATATAAGAAAAAAGACAGATTCAACATCAGGCTTCTTGCCCGAGACAGCAAGAAGAACCGCAAGATGCTTGGAAAATATCTGTCAGATCCTTCTGTGACAGTGATCTGGGGAGATCTCACCCGTTATGAGGATGTCCTGAAAGGAGTGACCGGATCTGATTACGTACTTCATGTAGGAGGAATGGTTTCTCCTGCAGCGGACTACTATCCGGAAAAGACATTGAAAGTGAACGTAGGTGCTGCTGAAAACGTTGTAAAGGCAGTGCTTGCCCAGCCGGACGCAGATGAGATAAGAGTGGTCTACATCGGTTCTGTAGCCCAGTATGGTGACAGAAACCCACCTTATCACTGGGGTGACGCAAACGAGCCCCAGACTCCGGCCAAATTCGATATGTACGCCCTTTCGAAGATCCGTTCTGAAGAGATATTCGCTGCTGCGGGCTTCAAGAGATGGGTTTCACTCCGTCAGAGTGGAATACTATATCCGGGAATATTGAAAGTCGTGAATCCTACAGCCTTCCATGTACCTGTCGGCGGAGTCCTGGAATGGGCGACCATCGAAGATTCAGGCCGTCTCCTTGCGCAGGTCTGCGAGGACTGGGTGCCTGAGGAGTTCTGGAACAGGGCCTACAACATCAGCAGCGGAGAACAATATCGTATGACCAACTATGAGTTCGAGACACGTCTTCTGAATGCTCTTGGCCTTCCTGGTCCGGAAAAGGTTTTCGAACCGCAGTGGTTTGCCTTGAAGAACTTCCATGGAATGTGGTACAAGGACGGAGATGTACTCAATGACTACCTGCATTTCCGCGCAGACACTCCTATAGATGAATATTTCGCTACCATGAAATCCAAGCTTCCATGGTTCTATCATCTTGCTTTTCTGGCTCCAGCATGGGCAGTAAGGATGTTCATGAAGCCTTTCGCCTTTGAAAAGGGAATGGGTACCCAGTGGTGGGTAGAGAACGACCCTGAAAAATTCGAGGCATATTACGGTTCACGCAAGGCCTATGATGCAATCCGTTCATGGGATGATGTAAGGCCTGCTCCACTTGACAAGAAAGCAGAAAACGCAAAATGAGCGATACACTGAAAATAAGGATTCTTGACATTCTGGAAGAGACCATGGCTGATGGTCCTGGTCTGCGCACATCCATATATTGCGCAGGCTGCGCACATCATTGTCCTGGCTGTCATAATCCTCAATCATGGGATTTTGCTGGTGGCCGCGAGATATCTGTCCAGGAACTTCTTGACATCGTGAAGACTGATGAGTTTGCGCATGTCACATTCTCCGGAGGAGATCCGCTATATCAGGTAGAGGCATTTACGGAACTAGCCCGCCGCATCAAGGAAGAGACAGGAAAGAATATCTGGTGTTACACGGGATTTACATACGAGGAAATCCTCTCGGACACCCGTCTGAGCATGATCCTGCCTTATATCGACACCTTGGTCGATGGTCCTTTCAAAGCTGAACTCCGGGATCCTGAGCTGCATTTCCGTGGAAGCTCCAATCAACGCATCATCCACCTTCACGGTTGTGAGGAGGAATCCATCCCCGGCACAGTTTCCGTTGTCCCTTATAAATAAAGAAACATCGGTCTATCTGCTGTAAATTGCGAAAAGTGCAGAACCGGAGCCGGACATTGATGCATAGACTGCACCACTATCGTATAGAGAACGTTTGATGGCAGCGAGCTCCGGGTGCTTGTCAAATACAGTTACTTCAAAATCATTGAAAAGGCAGTCTTTCCATTCTTCTATCGGTTTGGCAAGAGCTTCCTTTAAAGGCAATTCGGGGAGTCTCGGCTTTATGCCTCTGTAGGCATCTGCTGTAGACACTTCTATTCCTTCCGGAGTCAGGACCTTCACCTCATATCCGGCATCCTGAAGTCCCTGTCCATAGTCAAGGCCTGACAACGGATATTCAGTCAGGACTTCTCCCCTTCCCTCTCCTGTCATAGGACGGTTGTAGATGAAGAATGCACAGTCACTTCCGAGTCGGGCCGCATAAGCGGCGAACTGCTGTTCTGAAAGGCCAAGTGAGCACAGCTCGTCGAGCATCTTCAATGCAAAGGCAGCATCTGACGATCCGCCGCCAAGACCCGCTCCTACAGGCGATGTCTTCTCAAGGAAAATCTTCACAGGCGGAAGGTTGTGATCTTCTGAGAGAACCATATATGCTTTTGCTGTAAGGTCCTTCATAGGATCCCAATCCACTCCTTCCTTACGTGCTATGGTTATCATGAGCTTTCCGTCATCGGAGATGCCCTGCACGAGACATGGCAGATCCTCCTCGGTACGGGCATTGCCGTATTTGCCGAAGAGTGCTGCAGAGGTACGGCTGTAATCATCTCCGACAATGATTTCAAGCGTATCGCTTATCCCGAAATACGGCACAAACAATGTCTCAAGGTCGTGAAACCCGTCTTCTCTCTTTCTCAGCACATTCAGTCCGAGGTTTATCTTTACATTCGGATTGGTAATCATATCTACATTTCATTAGCATCACAAATATAGGAATGATTTGAGATGTGGCCAAACTAAAGATCATTCAAATACATTCTGCTTGTCAAGGAAACGGAAAGAAGCTGCTTCAATCAGGTGCTCCGGAAGGATGTCCGGAAGTCCGGCCAGATCGGCTATGGTCCTCGCTAGCTTTATCATCCGGGAACAGGCCCTGGCAGAAAGACCCATCCTGTCTATCTGCTTCTCAAGAAGTTCCCTGCAGTCCGGACTGAGAGGACAATATTTTTCAATCAGACGATTATTCATTGCAGCATTGCAGAATATCCCGTCATCTGCAAATCTCGCTTTCTGGATATCACGGGCCTTCAGCACCCGGGCAGCAATAGCCTCGCTCGATTCCGTCCTTTTCCTGTCGACAAGGCTTCTGGAATCTACGGATCTCATTAAAAGATGTATGTCGATCCTGTCCATCATGGGACCGGAAAGCTTTGACAGATGAGCCGATCTTCTGGATGGGGTGCACGTACAACGGGACCCTTCACCATAATATCCGCAAGGACAGGGGTTCGCAGCTGCGACCAGCATGAAGTCTGCAGGATATTCTATCTTTGACTTCAGACGGGAAATTGTCACCTTCCGGTCTTCCATCGGAGCACGGAGTGCCTCGAGAATCTTACGCGGCGCCTCTGTGTACTCATCAAGGAAAAGAACTCCGTTATGTGCAAGCGACACCTCCCCGGGAAGTATATTGTCAGAACCGCCTCCTATAAGAGCAGCTACTGAAGCGCTGTAATGAGGTGAACGGAAAGGCCTTTGCCTGATAAGGCTTCCACTGGGTCTGCCTCTACCTGCAACAGAATATATCTTGCTTGTCTGCAAGGACTCCTCAAGACTCATCTTCGGCAATATTCCGGACATGGCCTTAGCCAGGGAACTCTTGCCGGATCCTGGAGGGCCGATGAGTATGACGTTATGTCCTCCGGCAGCTGCGATCTCGACTCCCCTCTTTGCAGCATCCTGTCCTATGATTTCCGAAAAGTCCATCATATCCATATCCTGAACTGATTCAGGTTGCTTTTCTCTGCTTACAAGCATGTCGTCGCAATCTTCTTCTCCGGAAAGAACCCGCAGTACATCTTCCATTGTGTTGACACCATAGACCTTGACTCCTACGTATTCCACAGCCTCCATTGCCGACAACTTAGGGAGTATACACCCGCTGAAACCTTCTTGTGCAGCCAGTTCTACAATCGGCAAGGCGCCAGGGACTTCTCTGACTCCTCCGTCCAGCCCCAGTTCTCCCATCACTATGAATTCTTCAAGAAGAGGCAGATCACTTTGTCCTGAAGCTGCAATTATTCCAAGAGCTATGGGCACATCATATCCGCTTCCCTGCTTATGCATATCAGCAGGAGCCAGATTTATGACTATCTTCTTTCCCGGAATCCTGAACCCCATTGACTGGAGGGCAGTGATCGTCCTGAGCAGACTTTCCTTCACAGCAGCATCAGCCAGTCCAACAAGATGGATACCCAGACCATTTGTTATGTCCACTTCTACTGTCACCGGCACAGCTTCTATACCGACGCATTTTGCACAATGAATGTTTATAAGCATGTCTTTACAGTTTGTTGTTCAACATCCGGCCACATCTCTCGTCGCCGCTGATATCAAATATTGACTATAAACTGCAGACCGGATATAAAAAAAAGAAAAATGTGGTAAATTTGACAGTTCAAAAAAATCTTAGGCATGCTCAAAAAAATCTTTATATCTGTCGGACAGTATTTCCTCTTCCTGAAAATGGTCTTCAGGAGGCCTGAGAAGTGGAAAATCTTCTACAGACAATTCATAAACGAATCTGACAAGCTCATTCTTTCATCCATACTTATTGTCGGCGTCATTTCCATTTTCATCGGCGGAGTGCTTGTCATACAGACTGCATCCAATCTTGAAAATCCTATAATCGACAAGATGTACATCGGATACATGGTCCGCGAAAGTCTCATCCTAGAGTTCTGCTCGACCATGGTAGCACTTATTCTTGCCGGAAAGATGGGATCGAACATATCTTCTGAAATCGGAAGCATGCGCATCACAGAGCAGATTGACGCGATGGATATGATGGGAGTGAACTCGGCAGGCTTTCTTGTGCTTCCTAAAATCACCGCCGCAACTATTCTCAGTCCGCTTCTCATGCTGTTAAGCCTCGCTCTCGGACTTGTCGGAGGCTGGGTAGTGGTAGAATGGACTCAGATCATACCTCCTCCGTCATACATCATCGGAATAAAGGCATTCTATAACGGATTCTATATTTTCTACAGTTGCTTCAAGATGTCACTCTTCTGTTTCCTGATATCTTCGATTGCTGCCTTCAACGGATACTATGCCAAGGGCGGTTCGCTCGGAGTCGGAAGATCCAGCACGAAGTCCATTGTCGTCACAAGCATACTCATCCTCATGTTTGACCTCATCGTTACACAGTTAATGCTTTATTAGTCTTATGATCAAGGTAGAACATCTATACAAGAGCTTCGATGGCGTAGAGGTACTCAAGGATATCAATGTAGTCTATGAGCCGGGCAAGTGCAATATGATCATCGGAGCCAGCGGTTCTGGAAAGACTGTGCTTCTTAAGAACCTGATCGGACTCATGGAGCCGGACAGCGGTGAAATCTCTTATGGAGAACAGCAGTTCACAACAATGACATATGAGCAGAAGAAGGCTCTGAGACAGAACATCGGTGTCCTCTTCCAGGGCAGTGCACTCTTTGACTTTGCCACAGTCATAGAGAATGTCATGTTCCCTATGGAGTTCTTCACAGACTGGTCACCCGCACAGAGAAGAGAAAGAGCACAGTACTGTCTGGAAAAAGTGAATGTCATCGGATCAGATAACAAGTATCCCAATGAGCTCAGCGGAGGAATGCAGAAGAGAGTCGGTATCGCTCGCGCAATCGCCCTCAACCCGTCATTCCTGTTCTGCGATGAGCCTAATTCCGGACTTGACCCTTATACTTCCATCCTTATTGACCGACTGATCAGCGACCTTACCAAGGAGTTCAACATGACTACTGTCGTGAACACCCATGACATGAATTCAATCCTCGAAATCGGAGACAAGATCGGCTTCATATCGCAGGGAGAGATGCTCTGGCAGGGCAACAGACACACAATCCTTGATACGGATTGCAAGGAGCTCCGGGATTTCGTATGTGCGAATACGCTTGCACGCAACATCATTGAGGGCAGATAGTCGAAAGAAAAAGCGCATCTGTCGAAAGTCAGGCCACTTACTTAAGGAAGGAAATATATTTGCATTCCGAAACACAGTACAAAAGTTTAGTGGTATGAAACGATTTTCATTTATTATCATCATGTTCTTCACAGCCGCGGCGGCTCATGCCCAGAGCACTGCTGTGACCGGAACAGTTCTGGATTCGCTCACACGCAACGGAGAACCTTCTGCAATAATACAGTTCTTCAAGACAGAAGACCTTTCAAAGCCGATCGCATATACGACCACAGGAGAGAATGGACGATTCTCTCAGGAACTAACCGGCAAGGGCAGCTACAGCCTAATCTTCAGCAACATGGGAAGGAAAGAGAAGAGGGTGGACTTCACAATCGACGGCCGGTCCGTCCTTGACCTTGGTGAAATCCTTGTCGAGGATGATGTACAGACCTTGAAAGCCGGATCGGTGACAGCTCAAAAGACCCTTGTCATAATGGAAGTGGACAAGCTTACATATAAGGTGGAAGATGACGTCGATTCCAAGACAAGCACGGTGCTTGACATGCTCCGCAAAGTGCCTATGGTATCTGTGGACGGACAGGACAACATCACAGTCAACGGCAGCAGCAACTTCCAGGTGTATGTAGACGGCAAACCGAATCCTATGATTTCCAGCAATCCTTCGATGATATTCAAGATGATGCCGGCAAGCTTCGTCAAGAATATTGAAGTGGTGACCAATCCTGGCGCAAGATATGACGCAGAAGGAGTCGGCGGCGTGCTCAACATCACGACTAATACATCCCAGACTGGAGGACAGTCGGTGGCAGACGGTCATTACGGAAACATCACATTGCAAGGTGCGACCAAAGGGTTCGGAGGAAGTGCATTATACAGCATGCAGAAAGGTAAATGGGCGGTGAGCCTCAACGGAACCACTTCACAGAACTATATGGGCGGAACTGCCATTGAAATGGACAGAGTGCAGAAGACCGAAGGCGGAGATATCACAACCTCTATGAGAAACGAAAGCAAGATGCAGGCTCCGATATATCTTGGAAGTATGAACCTCAGCTATGAAATAGATTCACTGAACCTCATTTCAGCCGGAGCAGGTATGACTCATATCGGCACACGCATGGAAGGGCTCGCCGAAACTTCCATAAAGAGTCCGTTCATGGAATATGCATACGACGGCACGACATTCAACAGAATGACCATGAACAGTATAAGCGCTAATGTAGACTATCAGCATCTCTGGGCAGAAAATCCGGACAGGTCATTCATCCTTTCATATCAGTTCAGCGGAAGCCCTTCAGTGAATGATACTGAAAATACATTTACAAGTCCGTCAGGTCTGGACCTCAACCTGACAGATAGACGTGCCGACGGTATGACAAATTCATTGAGTCACACCGCACAGGCAGATTTCACCACGCCTCTTGGAAGAGGAAAGAATCACACCTTCAGCACCGGGCTCAAGTTCATCGGCAGACACAATTATTCTGACTCAAAGAACTACGTATACGATGGGACAGAATTCGTATACACTCCGGAGGGCAGCCTCGAGTATGACTTCTACAACAATATAGGTGCAGCATATGCTGAATACTCCGGCATCTTCGGAAAATTCAGTCTTAAGGCCGGTGCCCGTTATGAGCATACATGGCAGAGAGTCACTTATGCTGAAGGTCAAGGCGAGAATTTCAAGCTCAACTACGGCAACCTCATTCCTTCAGGAAGTCTGCAATATAACATAGGTGCACAGCAGAACATAGGACTTACCTACAACATGAGAATCAGTCGTCCGGGCATAACCTATCTCAACCCATATGTAGACATTTCAGACCCGACAGCAAAAACATACGGAAATACTGATCTTGAAGCAGAGACCGGCCATAACATAAGTCTGGTGTACAACTACTTCAGTCCAAAATGGATTCTGAGTCTGTCACTCCGTCAGGGATTCACAGGCAACGGGATATCGCAGTATAGCTTCTTTGATAAGGACAATCTGCTCAATACCACATACGGAAACGTAGTACGCACAAGTACCACAGGGCTGAACGCATTTGTGACATGGATACCTGGACAGAAGACAAGAGTCATCTTCAACGGAAGCACCGGATACAACGACATACGAAGCGAGGTCTTGAAGCAGCAGAACAGCGGTCTCGACTACAGCATCCTCCTCGGCCTTCAGCAGACCCTTCCTTGGGATCTCCGCCTCAGTCTCAATGCTATCGGAGCAGGAAGCAGCGTAACCCTTCAGGGGCGGGCTTCAGGAATGGCTATCGGTACATTAGGACTTACAAAGAGTTTCCTTGACGACAAGCTAAGCCTCAGTCTAAACGGTGTAAGTCACCTGACCGGTGGCAAAGGCCTGAAAATAGAAAGCATTACAGAAGGCCCGGACTTCACCAGCAAGATGAGTACGACCGTACCGATAAGAATGCTGACCTTTACCCTCAGCTTCACATTCGGAAAGCAGAGCGACATCAGTGTCAAGTTCGCAAGAAAGACCATCGAAAGCGACGTTCAGCTTAACAACCAGTCTCTTGGAGAAAGTCTCGGAACCATGTTGCAGCTATAATATAATCAAGAAAACTCAAATGACCAACAAGAAGATCAATATCATAATCAATACGGCCCAGGGTCTCATCTGGGCCTGTCTCTTCATACTGCCTTCCGCCGTATGGTATTTCATTGCATCAGACATACAGTCATTCGGAGCGACATTCTACCTGACTACCCAGCTGCTGCTGCCGGCATTTCTGGTCTATACCCTTAATTATTGCGTGCTGGTTCCATTGCTGCTGTTCTCCAGCAAAAGAAAGTATTTCTATATAATAAATTCTGCGATCATTCTCTTTCTCATCGCCTTGCCTGTCATAAGGGACGGATTCATACCAGATATTCCTCAGGAAGTGATAGAAGCCTTCCCTAATGCAAAGTTCCTCTGGATAGCGATTGGAGGAGTCGTGCTGAAAATCATATTTTATGCAGTAATTGTGGCAATGCCTGTAGGCTTGAAGTATGTGATGAGATGGAATGACGAGAAACATAAGATGGAGGAAGAGCGCAGACGCAATGCAGAAGCCGAACTCACCTGGCTGAAGAATCAGCTTAATCCGCATTTTCTTTTCAACACTCTCAACAACATCTCTTCTCTGACGCAGATCGATGCAGACAAGGCTCAGGAAAGCATAGGACAGTTCAGCGAACTCCTGCGCTATGCCTTGTACGAGAGCAATGTCAAAAAGGTTAGACTGACAGACGAAACGGACTTCATGAAGAATTACATCGACCTCATGTCTTTGAGATGTAATGAAATGACACACGTGGAGACGAGGTTCGACAGCTTCGATGAAAGTCTGACCATTTCCCCACTGCTGTTCATCTCATTGATAGAAAATGCATTCAAGCATGGAACCTCATCGCATAAGGAATCATTCGTGAAGATAGACATGGGCCTGGACGGTGATGATCTTGTGTTTTCATGTGAAAATTCTGTTCATGAACGAAGATCCGATGACCGCAGCGGCTCGGGTATAGGCCTTGAAAACATGACAAGAAGACTCGACCTTATATATCTTGACGCTTATACCTATAAGCAATATGTCGAGAATAATACGTATATTGCCATAGTAAGGATTCATAACATCACAAGATAAATCATGAACACAAAGATAAGATGCATAGTAGTTGATGATGAGCCTCTGGCGGTGGAAATGCTTGCCAGCTATGTGCGCAGGACACCTTCACTTGAATTGACCGGAACCTTCACAGATTCGGTCCTGGCATTATCGGAAATAGGATCTTCGATGCCGGACCTGGTCTTTATGGATATCCAGATGCCGGACCTCAATGGACTGGAGCTGTCGAAACTTCTTCCTTCCGAGACAAAAATAGTTTTCACGACCGCATTCAAGGAATACGCATTTGAAAGCTACGAAGTCGGTGCTGTAGATTATCTTCTCAAACCCATCAAATATCAGAAGTTCATAGAGGCAGTGGCAAAGGCTGAAAAATGGTTCTCCATGACTTCTGCAAACCCTGTTTCCGGTGATTCGGAAAACTTGGACAAGGATAGAAAATCCGCATTCATCAAAGTGGATGGAGTACTTCGCAATATTGAATTTGACGACATTCTGTATGTTGCAGGCATGAAGGACTATGTCACCTTTCATCTCCAGTCCGACAGCATACCTCTTGTAACACATATCACGATGAAGGCGATCGAAGACCTGCTTCCTGATGAAAAGTTCATGCGTATACACAGGTCATATATAGTTGCCCTTGACAAGATCAGCGCAATCGACAGTTATGGAGATGTGCTCATCGGCAAGGTTTCCATACCTGTTTCAGACAGCTACAGAAAAGATATTGACAGATATATCAAGGATAATCTGCTGACACGCTAGTCTCCTTTTCAAGAAAAAGAAATTCTTTCAAAAAAGAGAAATTTGTGACGAGATAACCGTCTTCCGTTATGTTCGGAAGGCGGCTTTTTACGTTCTTTGAAAGAAAAACGGCTATGAGAAATGTGCTTTACTGGACAATCGTGATGTGTACCCTGGCCGGATGTACAGGCCTGAAGGAGATAGTTGTACAGGGAAATGAGACAGAGGAGGATATATGGACAGGTCCCGGAGCAAATATAGACGGAAACACGTCAAAATCTGTGTGCTATATGACAGGCATCGACTATCCCAAGGGTTTTGACTGGACGGACACGTCACAGGAAGAAGAAAATGTAAGATGCTCGCTTATGGTATTCGCAGACGGGGTGCCCATGCTCAAGATTCCGGTGGGCGACGGCCACGAAACAAGTGCAGACCCTGACATGCACAGGGTTCTGGACGGACATCTCTATACTATGTTCTGTGCTGACGGACATACATCCATACGTAAGGATGGTAAAGCCTTCATCAGATACGAAGGCGAGGAGACTTTACGGGCAATGACTGCAGACGAAGAGAATATACATACCCTCTGTGTATCCCGCGACGGGAAAGGATTCACCTACAGAAAGAACGGAGAACTGGTCATGGAAAGGCGTACAGGTTACGCCTTCGAAAGACTTCATATAGATGCCGACAGGATGTGCTTTGCTTTCTGCCAGACCGTCGCCTCTTCTGATGGACCGTCCGACAGATATTACATTGTAAGGGACGGAAGGACGAGCCTTGTGAAATTTGATGACGATGTGACTGTCGTATGGGATATAATGTCACACCAGGGCAAGACATGTTCGTTGGTTTCATCAGGGCCCTGGAAGACCACAGAACTGATCATAGGAGAAGAAAAGATAACCGTAGGTCTGCCATACGGATCGGAAATGTTGTCCTGCAGGCTGTTTTCTGCCGGAGATGAAGTATGCATCGAAGGACTATATTCTGATGAGGACGGCAATCTGTCCAGCGGAATATGGGTAGAAGGACAGGAATATATGCTGTTCGAGACAGGACAATCCATAGCCGGCGTATGTTCATCTGACAACGACATCTGCTGTGTCCTGAATCCTGACTCAGATAATCCTGACGGCAAGATCTTCAAAAGCGGCAGGACATGGGATATGCCGGAAGGCTATCATTTCCGAGGGAATAACCCTCTTGTCACCTTAGATGGGGAACTCCACGTCGGCCTGACGTCCACGACCGGCTCGAATCCCATCATCTGGAAAAACGGCAGTGTAACGGAAATCAAGCTGAATGGTCCAGTCTGCAACCTTTCGCTCGGAACCTAAGCTTCCCAGGAAAGTGTACGAGAAAGATCCGGATTGACTGTGATGGTCACTCGGAGAGTATCTTCAGGAAGAAGTTCTTCGACATTCTCCGGCCATTCCATAATACAGAGGCAACCACTGTAGAGGTAGTCGTCAAGACCGATCTCGATAGCCTCAGAAAGTTTGTTGATTCGATAGAAATCGAAATGATACATATAGTCGCCGTCTGCCCTGAGATACTCATTGACAATGGCAAATGTCGGCGAGCCGACAGGATCTGTGACGCCCAAGACCTTGCAGAGAGCCGTCGTGAAGGTTGTCTTTCCTGCTCCCATAGGTGCAAAGAATGCCACGAGGGTGTTATCCCCTATCTTTTCAAGAAATTCGGCAGCTGCCCTGTCAAGATCGGCAGTGTCGCGGATAATTACTTCATGCTTCATTTTACTATGGGATTAAAGATTCCTGACAATTTCCCTGATAGAGTCCTCAAGCTGCGCTGACAATGATTCACGTTGTGCTTCATCCTCGATATTCTCCAGAACAGGAGCAACGAAGGATATCATCTGGAGCACCTTTGCATCTTCGAGAGTAATTCCTCGTGAACGCATATAGAACTGCTCCTCCTCATTGAGACGTCCGATTGTAGCTCCATGAGAACACTTCACGTCATCAGCATATATCTCAAGCTGTGGCTTTGTGTCCACCTTGGCACCGTCTGTCAGAAGGATATTATGATTCTCCTGATATGCTTCTGTCCTCTGCGCGTCCTGAGCCACAATGATCTTTCCGTAGAAATCCACCTTGGACACACCTCCTGCTACACCTTTGAAAAGCTGGCGAGAGTTGCAGTGCGGCTTGTCATGATGCATATCTACAGCTATCTTGACCTTTTCATCGCCACCACAGACATAAGCGCCATAGACATTGGCCTCTGCTCCCTCACCTGTCAGACGGATGTCAAGCTTGACATCACAGCTCACTCCGGGAAACATAAGAAGCACCATGTCCTTCCTGTGGCCGGACTGGACCTCTATGTCACGGACAAGCTGACCGTCTGAAACTATTATAACTTCAGTCATAAACAGGCCTCCTAAAGATTATCGTAACCCTTCTCCTCGATTTCTGCCACGAGTTCCTTGCCTGCAGTCTTGACGATCTTTCCGTCCTTTAGGACATGAACCACATCAGGAACTATGTAATCAAGAAGTCTCTGATAATGAGTGATAACAATCGCAGCTTTCTCCGGTGTATGAAGTGCATTCACACCATTTGCCACGATACGGAGAGCATCCACGTCAAGTCCGCTGTCTGTCTCGTCAAGAATAGCGAGAGTCGGATCAAGCATAGCCATCTGGAAGATCTCGTTACGCTTCTTCTCACCGCCGGAGAATCCCACATTGACCTCTCTTTTGGCGAACTCCGGCTTCATCTGCACAAACGCCATCTTCTCACGCATGAGTTTGAGGAAGTCACCAGCCTTGAGCGGCTCGAGACCCTTGCCCTCACGATGAGAATTGACTGCTGTCTTCATGAAATTGGTGATGGTCACTCCCGGAATCTCTACCGGATACTGGAATGAAAGGAAGATACCTGCCCATGCTCTTTCCTCAGGAGACATGGCAAGAAGATCCTGACCCAGAAATTCCACTGTTCCTGCAGTGACTGTAAACTGCGGCTTTCCTGCAAGCACGGCAGAAAGCGTACTCTTGCCGGCACCGTTAGGTCCCATCACAGCATGAATCTCACCCTTGCGGATAGTCAGATCTACTCCCTTCAGGATTTCCTTATCTTCTACAGAGGCTCTGAGGCCTTCAATCTTCAATAATATATCGTTTGCCATATAGCTATATTTTTTATTTGTCTGATTCTACGACTACCTCCACTGTCATGTCGAGCATAGTCGAGACATCTCTATGCATTCTTTCTATAAAGTTTGTACCAGGTGAATAGCGACCAGATGCCGTTCACAAGGTAGAGACAGCTGACTATCGGCATGAACACCAGACCCGCCTTCAGATAAAGGGTCAGATTGGCGATATTCACAAACAGCCATGCTATCCAGCAATCCCATTTCTTCAGTGCAGACAATGTCTGTGCAGTCAGGATCAGCACTGTCACACAACAATCGAGATAAGGCAGAGGATTTGCCGGAAAATAACCCACAAACCACTTTGTTCCCATAAGGCTCATCACCTTGCCCCACACAAGTGCAAGTACAAGCACAAGCACCACAATCATTCCCCTCTGAGGCCATTTCAACATCGTCACCTTCAGGTCTCCGCTTCCGGAAGCACTTTCTTCCGACTTCTTCGGATGACTCCAACGATACTGGCCCATGATATTGATTCCGAGCGATATCGGCTGCAGAATCAGATTTGCATACAGATTCTTCTGCCAGAACATGAAGAACAGCAACGCAGTATAGAGATATCCAACATAGAAGTTGCTCTTCCTGTTCCTTCCCGCCAGAAACACAGTCGTAAGTCCGAACACTGCAGATAGAAGATCGATCAGCAGCACCGGCTTCCCGCCCATCTCAAATAATACAAAATTCATCATCCTACAGAACCTTCAAGTGACACCTGCAACAGTTTCTGAGCCTCAACAGCAAACTCCATCGGCAGCTTTGCGAGAACCTCACGTGCATAACCGTTCACTATCAGACCGACTGCCTCCTCCGGACCTATACCCCTCTGGTTGCAATAGAACAGCTGGTCCTCGCTGATCTTGGAAGTCGTAGCCTCGTGCTCCACGACTGCAGTCTTGTTCGCATTCTCGATATAAGGGAATGTATGTGCACCGCACTTGTCTCCGATCAACAGGCTGTCGCACTGAGAGAAGTTTCTGGCATTGTCAGCACCAGGCATCATCTTCACAAGGCCGCGATAGCTGTTCTGGCTGCGACCGGCTGAAATACCCTTGCTGATGATACGGCTTCTTGTATTGCGTCCGATATGGATCATCTTGGTTCCTGTATCCGCCTGCTGGAAATTATTTGTTACAGCGACAGAGTAGAACTCCGATGACGAATTATCTCCCTTGAGGATGGTCGAAGGATACTTCCATGTGATTGCCGAACCTGTCTCGACCTGGGTCCACGAAAGATGACTGCCTGATCCCTTGCAGATACCTCTCTTTGTCACAAAATTGAAGATACCTCCCTTGCCATGGGCATCTCCCGGATACCAGTTCTGGACAGTCGAATATTTAACTTCCGCATCCTTCTCCACAATGATCTCCACCACAGCGGCATGAAGCTGATTCTCGTCACGCATAGGAGCCGTACAGCCCTCCATATAACTTACATACGACCCCTCGTCAGCAACGATGAGAGTCCTCTCGAACTGACCTGTTCCGGCCGCATTTATACGGAAATAGCTTGAAAGCTCCATCGGACAGCGTACGCCCTTCGGAATATACACAAAAGATCCATCGCTGAATACCGCCGAATTAAGAGCTGCATAGAAGTTGTCACCCACAGGCACAACTGAAGCCAGATACTTGCGAACAAGGTCAGCATGCTCACGTACAGCCTCAGAGAAAGAGCAGAAAATGATGCCCTTCTCTGCCAGCGCAGCACGGAACGTCGTTGTCACAGAAACAGAGTCAAACACAGCATCCACAGCCACACCCGCAAGAGCAGCGCGCTCATGTAGCGGAATTCCGAGCTTGTCGAAAGTCTTCTCCAGCTCCGGATCGATTTCCTTCGGGCGGTCTTCATCCTTCTTAGGGGCGGCATAATAAATTATATCCTGAAAGTCTATCTCCGGGATATCAAGATGCGCCCATTCCGGCATAGGCATCTTCTGCCAGCGACGGAATGCCTCGAGACGGAACTCCAGCATCCACTCCGGCTCCTGCTTCTTTGCCGAAATCATTCTGATTATATCTTCATTGAGGCCCTTCGGTATGAACTCCTGCTCCACATTCGTCACAAAACCATGTTCATATTCCTTCTCCGCAATGCCCTCCAATATTTCTTTATCTTTACTCATATTCTTTATATAAATCCTTCGCTCTGCTTAGGATAACATAGAAAAAACTGCCACTTTGCAATGTTGAGGCCCAATTGCCACAATTCACAAAGATAGCAGTTTTTATTTAGATGCCGATTGGTATTTCCAACGAAAATTCTCAATCAGCTTAACATATCTTCATCATTCAGAGAACTCGACAGAAACTGTCATACGGATACCTCTTTTTTCTCCGTTATATTCTCCTGGTTCCCATTTCGGAGATTTTTTGACAATATCTTCTGCTGCCACATTCAAGAGGTGCTCTTCTCCATGTATTGCATGAACATCAGATACTGTTCCATCCTTAGTCACAGTAAACTGAACAATTACAGTTCCACTGAGAGTTGCACCACTAGGCGTAGTAACGATACTTACCTGAGAATTCACCCAATGAGCAAAATCATCAATGTCGCCACCAAGGAACTTAGGCTTCACAAGGGTTCCAGGTTCCATGTCACCGCCTGTCTCCCAATACATTCTGAGGTCATAGAGGAATCTTTCCTGCTGATCTGAAAGCATCATTTCAGGGAAAGAAGGCCTGCGCACTGCAATACTGAACGGAGGTTTCTTATATTCGATGATTGTCTTGCGAAGCTTACCCTTTCTGAATTCACCTACAAGAACAGATCCGTCACTGCGATAGACAGTGTCGACGCCATGCATCTGACCATCTACAAACTCACCTACATGGATAGTACCGGATTCCTCGTTATAAAGCTCACCATGACCAGTACGGTGACCTTTCTGATAACTGCCGATATACCGTTCTCCTCCCGGAAGATATACGACACATTTTCCATCTGGTACTGCCTTGTTGAAATTTCCTATGATAAGACCATTGTCATAAGAATAGTAAGAACCTTCACCTTCAGGCCATTGGCCTATATAATCATAAAGGTCGGTAATGATGACGGTATCGCGCACTTCCTGCGCATCGAGAGACATTGCCGAGCAGCATAAGACCGCAGCAAATGTCACGAAAAACAACATCTTATTCATGGCTTCGATTATTTAGGTTTCCGAAATATACGAAAATTTATATGAAATACCTACAGAAATAATATAAACGGCGTCATCTGCCCTATCTTTTGCTGCGCAGCATGAAAATAACAGGATGCGTATAGGTGTATTTATATGGTCTGCCCATTTTAGTACCAGGAGTCCATTTCGGAGAACTGCTTACAACCCTGACCGCCTCCTTATCTATATCCCATGATACACTCTCCAACACTTTGACATCTTCGACCTGACCATCTTCATTGACTGTAAATTTCAGCAGAACAGTCCCTTCGATGCCACTTTTACGAGCCCCTTCGGGATATACGAGATTAGATGTGACCCATTTTGCAAAAGCATTGGCATCACGTTTACCGAATTTAGGAGAAGTATCCTTTGCAGCAAGCATGAACAATTTTTCCATGAACCTTTCCTGCTCTTCCGTCAATGGTATTTCAGGAAACACTGGTTTCTTGTCCAGATAGGTCTGAGGAATGAAATCATATCTGAATCCCTGAAATGTAGGAGCTCCCTCCTGACAGATGCCAAGGAAGAATCCTCCGTCAGCAAAAAACACAGTATCTTTACCTTCAGCAAGACCTTGTACAAAATCTCCAGTTATAATCTCTCCATCTTTCTTGAAATATTGTCCATGGCCCTGTTTCTTTCCTTCTGAATATTCACCATAATACCTATGTCCGTAAGGAGAATAATGCCGTATAATACCATGTGGTCTGGCGTTGACAAACTCACCGATGTAAAGGCCTTCATATTCATGGTACAACACTCCGTGGCCGGAAGGCCATTGACCTACATATCGGAATTCATCAGAAACCATAACGGTATCTGTTGCTGTTATCGTCTCTTTCCCATATGAACGATGCGCCGAAACAGGCTGCAGAGAAAACAGCATCATGACTGATGACACGATACACAAAAGTTCTTTCATATCATTTCATTTACTGCTTTAAAAATAAGCAAATTCATATAAAGATCAAAACGGGCACCGCTTGCACGATACCCGTTATTGAACTATTACCCTATTATTAACAACTAAAACTAACCGACATACTCATTTGCAAAGCCCGTGCCAAAAATGAAAAAAGGCTCCGAAAATCTTTCGATTTCGAAGCCTTATCGTGTACAGCCTCAAGCTGTGACCTTGTCTGATTACTCAGCTGCCGGAGTCTCAACTGCTGGTGCAGCCTCAACAGCCTTCTTCGAGCTACGACGAGTAGTCTTCTTAGCAGCCTTAGGTGCTGCTGCGAGAGCTGCCTCGTTGAAGTCTACGAGCTCGATGAGAGCCATGTCAGCTCCGTCACCCTGACGGAAACCAGTCTTGAGAACGCGAGTGTATCCACCTGGACGATCAGCGATCTTCGGAGCAACTGTGCGGAAGAGCTCAGTTACAGCCTCCTTGTTCTTGAGGTAGCTGAATACAACACGGCGTGAATGAGTAGTATCCTCCTTGCACTTAGTGATGAGAGGTTCTACATACATCTTGAGTGCCTTAGCCTTAGCTACAGTAGTCTCGATTCTCTTGTGGAGGATGAGGGAAGTAGCCATGTTGGCGAGCAGAGCCTTACGGTGACCGCTCTTGCGACCAAGGTGATTGATTGCTTTATTGTGCCTCATATTACTTAAACGTTCTTTTTCTTAGGTTCAATATTAAACTTGGTAACATCCATTCCGAATGAAAGCTTCATCTTCTCTACGAGGAGATCGATCTCGTTGAGTGACTTCCTACCGAAGTTCCTGAACTTCATGAGCTCGGCACGTGAGTAGGATACGAGGTCAGCGAATGTATCGATGTCCGCAGCCTTAAGACAGTTATATGCTCTTACTGAGAGACCCATGTCTGAAAGCTTTGTGAGAAGAAGATGCCTCATGTGGAGTGACTCCTCATCAAGCTCCTTTGACTCTGCTTCAATAGTGCTCTCGAGAGAAAGCTTCTTGTCGTCAGTGAATAACTTGAAGTGATAGATGAGGATGTTTGCAGCCTCCTGAAGAGCTACATTTGGAGTGATCGAACCGTCGGTCACGATCTCTAAATTAAGCTTCTCGTAGTCGGTCTTCTGCTCAACACGCCAGTTCTCTACTGTCCAGTTAACGTTCTTGATAGGAGTGTAGATTGCGTCAACCGGAATTGTTCCGATAGGCGCATCTGCATCTCTATTCTCATCAGCAGGAACGAAGCCACGGCCCTTTCCTACTGCGAGAGTGATCTCCATCTTAACTGAAGGCTCAAGAGAACAGATGTGAAGTTCAGGGTTAAGCACCTTGAAAGAAGACAATCCTTTTGAGATATCCTCTGCGGTAAACTCCTGCTTGCCGCTGATCACGATATTTGCTACCTCTGAGTCTACAGTCTCAACCATTCTCTTGAAACGAACCTGCTTGAGGTTGAGAATGATGTCCTGCATACCCTCGATCACGCCAGGGATTGTTGCGAACTCCTGGTCCACGCCTGAAATCTTGATCGATGTGATAGCAAATCCTTCTAACGAAGACAGCAAGATACGACGAAGTGCGTTACCGATGGTCTGTCCGTATCCAGGCTCCAATGGTCTGAACTCGAAACGGCCTACGGTATCAGTTCCTTCGAGCATGATAACCTTGTCCGGCTTCTGAAATGCTAAGATTGCCATATAAATTCTTGTTAAGGTGTTAATTATTACTTAGAGTAGAGCTCGACGATAAGCTGCTCGTTGATTGTCTCAGGAACCTCAGCTCTAACTGGAACGTTGAGGAACTTTCCTGTAAGTGCCTTTGCATCGAACTCGATCCAAGAGTACTTAGCTGCTGAAGCTACGCTGTTAGTGATAACCTCAAGGCTCTTTGAACGCTCTCTTACTGCTACAACGTCACCTGGCTTTACGTGAGCTGAAGGGATGTTGCAAACTTCACCGTTAAGAGTGATGTGCGCGTGAGAAACGAGCTGACGTGCTGCTGCTCTTGTAGGAGCTACACCCATACGGTAAACGATGTTGTCGAGACGTGACTCAAGAAGGATGATAAGGTTCTCACCTTTCTGTCCCTTCATGCGTGAAGCTCTCTCATAGAGGTTACGGAACTGTCTCTCGAGAAGACCATAAGTATATTTAACCTTCTGCTTCTCCTTAAGCTGAGTACCATACTCAGACTTCTTCTTACGCTTGCTAGCGAGACCGTGCTGTCCTGGAGGATAGTTTCTCTTCTCGAAATTTCTATCCGCGCCGAAAATAGGCTCGCCGAACTTACGTGCGATCTTGGTACTTGGTCCAGTATATCTTGCCATAGTAATTTCTCCTTAATAAATAACTTGATTAAACTTTACGACGGCCCTTTGGACGGCAGCCATTGTGTGGCATTGGAGTAACGTCGATGATCTCTGTAACCTCGATACCTGCACCGTGGATAGTTCTGATTGCCGACTCACGTCCAGCACCAGGACCCTTTACATAAGCCTTAACCTTGCGAAGACCGAGATCGTAAGCTGTCTTTGCAGCATCCTCTGCTGCAACCTGAGCTGCATATGGAGTGTTCTTCTTTGAACCTCTGAAACCGCTCTTACCAGCTGATGACCAGCTGATTGCCTGACCCTGGTTGTTAGTAAGGGTAACGATTACGTTGTTGAAGGTTGATGAAATATGGGCCTCGCCATAAGCTTCAACCTTTACAACTCTCTTCTTAGTTGATGTTGTTTTCTTTGCCATAATTCATCTCAATTATTTAGTTGCCTTCTTCTTGTTTGCAACAGTTTTCTTCTTACCCTTTCTTGTACGGGCATTGTTCTTGGTGCTCTGACCGCGTACAGGGAGGCCGATACGATGACGGATTCCTCTGTAGCAACCGATATCCATAAGACGTTTGATGTTCATCTGGATTGCTGAACGGAGCTCACCCTCAATCTTGTACTCGTTAGCGATAACGCTACGGATACCGGCGATCTGCTCGTCGTTCCACTCACCAACCTTTGTATCGAAATCAATATCAAGCTGAGCAAGGATCTTTCTTGCAGAGCTGCGACCGATACCGAAGATATAGGTAAGACCTATCTCTCCTCTTTTGTTGTTAGGTAAATCAACACCGGCTATTCTTGCCATAATTATCTTAACTTAATTTGTTATACAATTATAAATTATCCCTGACGCATTTTGAATTTAGGATTCTTCTTGCAGATCACGTAGAGACGGCCTTTGCGCTTTACGATCTTGCAATCCTCACTGCGCTTCTTGATGGATGCTTTTACTTTCATTTCCGTAAATTTTTATTTGTATCTGAAAGAAATTCTTCCTTTTGTCAAATCGTACGGTGACATCTCAACTTTAACTCTGTCACCAGGCAGGATCTTGATGTAATTCATTCTCATCTTGCCTGAAATGTGAGCAATGATGACGTGTCCGTTTTCGAGTTCTACTTTAAACATTGCGTTAGGTAGGGTCTCAACGATTACGCCCTCCTGTTCAATTGCTGATTGTTTTGGCATCGATAATCACTTTAAAATTTAACATTGTTTTCGATAAAGTCGAAAGTTGACAAGAGTTCAGGCTGACCTTTTCTCACTACAACCGTAAGTTCGAAGTGTGCTGATTTCTTTCCGTCTGCGGTGTGTACTGCCCAACCATTTTTAGCTAAATACACATTCCTGCTTCCGGAATTGATCATCGGTTCGATACATATAGTCATTCCGTCTGTGAGTCTTGTGCCCTGTCCCCTGCGTCCGTAATTCGGAACACCAGGGCTTTCGTGGAGCTTCTTTCCGATTCCGTGTCCTTCAAGTTCGCGGACAACTGAGAATCCGAATGACTCTGCGTGTGACTGTACAGCATAGCCGATGTCGCCTGTTCTGTTTCCTGCTACCGCAGCCGCGATACCTCTGTAGAGCGATTCCTTTGTAACATCCAGGAGCATTCGGGTCTCAGCGTCCACCTCCCCTACAGGGAAGGTGTAGGCTGAATCTCCGTTATATCCTTTATAGAATGTTCCGCAATCGACTGAAACGATGTCTCCATCCTTAAGGACGTAGTCTGACGGAAAACCGTGTACTACGACATCATTTACAGAAATACAAAGCGATGCAGGAAAGCCGTCATAACCGAGGAAACTTGGAACAGCTCCGTGATCACGGATGAAAGTCTCTGCTACCCTATTCAACTCGAGAGTTGTCACACCAGGGGCAACAATCTTACCGACTTCAGCTAATGTCTTGGAAACGAGCAAGCCGTTTTCACGCATCAGCGCTATTTCTTCCTCTGTCTTAGGCCTTATCATCTTTTCAAAGAACTTCATCGATATTACATGCCGGAACGTCCTTTCAGGCGACCGGTCTTCATCAGTCCGTCATAGTGACGCATAAGAAGGTGGCTTTCAATCTGCTGGAGAGTATCGAGAACAACACCTACAAGGATGAGGAGGGATGTACCTCCGTAGAAGCTTGCAAACTGGTTGTTCACTCCGAGCTTCATTGCGAATGCAGGGAGAATAGCGATGAGAGCGAGGAAGATTGAACCTGGGAGAGTCACTCTTGACATGATAGTGTCGAGGTACTCAGCAGTCTTCTTGCCTGGCTTCACTCCTGGGATGAAACCGCCGTTCTTTCTCATATCATCTGCCATCATTGTAGGGTTTACAGTGACTGCAGTGTAGAAATATGTGAAAAGTACTACGAGGATTGCAAATGTGAAGTTATACCAGAATCCGGTATAGTTACCCATTACAGCAGCGAAACCTCTTGTTGCATCAAACTGCGAGAAGATCATCGGGAAGAGCATGAGAGCCTGTGCGAAGATGATTGGCATCACACCAGCTGAATTGATCTTCATAGGAATGTACTGACGTACACCACCGTACTGCTTGTTACCGATTACTCTCTTAGCGTACTGTACAGGAACCTTGCGGACTGCCTGAACGAGTGCGATTGCAGCTACGAAAATAAAGAAGAGGATTACGAGCTCAACAATGAGGAGGAGGAGTCCACCGCCAGCGTTGGCGCTGAGCTTCTCACCGAACTCTGCTGTGAGAGCGTATGGGAGGCGCGCGATGATACCGACCATGATGATGAGTGAGATACCGTTACCGATACCGCGGTCTGTGATGCGCTCTCCGAGCCACATTACGAACATTGTACCTCCGAGAAGGATGAATGTCGAAACGAGATTGAACCAGAAGTTGCTCCAGCCAAGCTGGTTAACTGCTGTGAATGCAGTTGCAGGAATCTGGCTGTGAAGATTTGCCATATAGGCAGGACCCTGGATACAGATGATCGCAATAGTGAGGAACCTTGTATACTGGTTCATCTTGCGACGTCCGCTTTCGCCCTCCATCTGGAGTTTCCTGAAGTAAGGGACGAAAACACCAAGAAGCTGGATCACGATTGATGCCGAGATGTATGGCATCACACCCAGCGCAAAGATTGAAGCGTTACCGAACGCACCACCTGAGAACATGTTCAGGAGACCTACGAGGCCCTCAGAAGAGCTGCTCTGCAGATTGGCGAGCTGCGCCGAGTCTATGCCCGGAAGCACGATAAAGCTTCCAAGGCGATAGATCACGAGCAGTCCGAGGGTATAAAGAATCCTCGTACGGAGCTCCTCAATCTTAAAGATGTTCTTGATTGTCTGGATAAGTTTCTTCATCTTTTATTAGAGTGTTGTAGCAGTGCCACCTACAGCCTCGATCTTAGCGATCGCTGACTTAGAGAAAGCATTTGCTGATACTTCTAACTTAGCAGTAAGCTCACCGTTACCGAGAATCTTAACAAGCTGGTTCTTGTTGATGAATCCTGCCTCACGGAGTGTCTCGACAGTTACAACTGTGAGGTTGTGAGTCTCAGCGAGAGTCTGGAGAGTAGCTACATTGATACCCTTGTACTCTACGCGAGTAGGATTAGTGAAACCGAACTTAGGAAGTCTTCTCTGGATAGGCATCTGACCACCCTCGAAACCGATCTTGCGAGAGTAACCTGAACGAGCCTG
The DNA here is from genome assembly GCA_017555445.1 of Bacteroidales bacterium. The sequence goes on along the minus strand of JAFZGK010000052.1, from coordinate 235 downwards.
AGCACCCTTGTGACCACGTGTAGATGTACCACCGTGACCTGAACCCTCACCACGTCCGATTCTCTTCTCTCTGCCCTTTGAGCCTGCAGCAGGTGTAAGATTATTTAATTTCATCTGTCTGTCCTCCTATTTAAATTTCCTCAACTACTACGAGGTGACGAACCTTCTCGATCATACCCTTGGTAACTGGAGTAAGCTCTACCTCAACTGTCTGATGGAGTCTGTGGATACCGAG
>JAFZGK010000051.1 GCA_017555445.1 Bacteroidales bacterium | reverse complement strand
CAGAATAGCATTGAACGGCTGAGGTTTTCCCACCTGGTTTCGCTTGACCACAATCATGAAATCCGTGACAGTAGGGCTATACAGCCGCATCTCGGCCTCAGTCGCTGCAGTGAAATCCTCCACCGCCCCGGTCTTGACGAAAAACTCCGAGGCTCCCGTGAACCAGTTGTCGTAATTGCGCTTCATTGTGAAATCCCTGAGCAACAAAGTCTTGACACCTGTCACAGCTGTCGTTTCATTATCGGAAGCCTTTGTTGCCGAAGGCTTGACGATGATGGTACCGCCGCCTTCTCCCCAGTCCGGATCTTCCCTCCTCAACATCTCAAGGGTCGTATAGCCGGCGTCAGAGTTTCTGTTCACGACCCACACCGGCTGCTCAGCAGCCATCTCCTCATCTACAATCACCTCCTGCACATAGCGGGAGCCATCATCATTATATTCAAGCCTGTATCCTATATTTGCCTCAGCTCCATCCTCCGGATCGAAAGTGATTACAGGCATCTGCATACCGTCCCAGCGCTCGGAGAACGGCCAGTAGATCTGTATATCCGACTCTGTGAGAATGTCCAGATATGCCTGAGGATCCATTCCACCCGAAGACCTTGTTGACGCCATGGAATATACATGATCTGCAATAAGGTCCTTCAAAGGAGTCTTGTATGCCTTTGTCCTGACCCTGGTCCCTTCATCCCCGACTCCTGCTCCCGGGTCGGTAAACAATTTCCTCATCGTATATTCCTCATCATATCCGTTTCCCGAAGAGGAAGAGACTGCATCATGAACCTCTTCGACATGAGTCCTTCTTATCGGCACTGATGAAAGAATCTCCGCTACAGATGACAGACTCACATACGTGCTGTCCTTCTTATCGGGAACATGTTCCTTGGGATCATTATCGATCACCTCACAGCTGCAAAGACCAGTAAAAAACATGGTCATCACGAATAATCTCATTACCTTCTCTTTCATGATGCTAACAATTGCGACAGTACCAGAAGGTCCTGTCTGGTTACGGATGCAAAGTTCCAGAGAATTATCCGCGTAAGAAATTATTACGCAGCTAAATGAAAAAACATGCCCTGCAGACATCTGCAGGGCACTATCTTATATCGAATTTTATTGATTCTGGCGCCAGAATCAGCTAAATTTTCATAACTGGATCAACGTTTTCATAAAAACCATATCCTTAGCGGCGGAAGATGACGAAGCGGGGACGGTCATTAAGGTCATTTTCTACGCGGACATCGGTAAATCCTGCTTCGACGAATAGAGATGCCGTCTCAGGACCGAGGGCCTCGTTGATTTCAACTATGCCGACACCATGCTCAGCAAGAAGTCGAGGAGCTTTATGAGCGATCGACCTGTAGAATTTCAACGGATCATCATCAGGCACGAACAGCGCCAGATGCGGCTCATAATCCAGAACATTCGTGCGCATCAACTGCTTTTCCTTATCCATGACATAAGGAGGATTGCTCAGAAGCAGATCGTATTTCAGATCTGAAGGCAGCTCATCCGAGAGTACATCAGTCTTTATGAAAGTCGGAGCAACTGCTCCGCTACGTGAAATTTCTTCGGCAAAATCCTGGGTAGAAGCAATCTGAAGGGCATCTTCAGAAATATCCACTGCTATCACTTCGACACCCGGTTTCTCAAGAGCCATTGTCCACGCAATGCAGCCGCTTCCGGTACAGAGGTCCAAGGCCTTCTTCATACCAGCAGCCGAATCCAGTGCAAACCTGCAGAGAAGTTCAGTCTCAGGACGGGGAATGAGAACGGACGGAGTTACATGGAATGTTCTGCCATAGAATGAAGCCATACCTGTGACATACTGCAGCGGTTCACCGGCAGCCATTCTTTCCATTGCTGACAGGATTTCGTCCATACGGTCAGATGGAACCTCGTACGACGGTTCTATTATATGGGTATGACGCTGAATGCCGAGAATATGGCACAGATATGCAAGAACCATCTCACGGGCCTCCCTTTCAGGGTAGAGCTGCGAGATGGTTTCTGTTGATTGCTTTATTAACTCTATCAGCGTCATCTGATTAGTTTTCGATGACAGTTGTAAGGAAGTCGGTCATATCGATACCTGCAGCACGCACCATCTGAGGAACGAGCGAAGCTGCTGTCATTCCAGGGATGGTATTCACCTCAAGGAAGTAGAGTCCTTCCTCTGACGAGATGTAGTCAACGCGTACAAGTCCGCTGCAGCCGAGATGTGCATAGATCTTCTTCGACACCTCCTGAATCTCATCACGGAGAGCATCAGGAATCTGTGCAGGACATACCTCGCGGCTCTGACCTTTGTACTTCGCTTCATAGTCGAAGAATTCATTTTCGGTGATAATCTCGATGACAGGAAGAGCGACATTCTCCTTACCGTTGAAATATACTGCACAAGTAAGTTCACGGCCCACTACTGCAGACTCTGCGATAAGCATGTTTCCTTCCGAAAAAGCATATTCGACAGCCTTGTCGAAATCCTCCACAGATTTCACCTTGGTCACGCCGAAGCTGCTGCCTCCGTCAGTAGGCTTCACGAACATCGGAAGACCGAGCTTCTCGACCGCCTTCTCTGCAAGTCCTTCAAGGGATTCTCCCTTGCGCACAAAGATGTCATCTGCACATTTCACATAGTCGACATCCTTGAGGTAGCTCTTGCATGAGAACTTGTCGAATGTGATTGCCGCCACAAACGAATTACATCCGCTGTGAGGAACGCCGATCATCTCAAGATAGCCCTGCATAAGTCCGTTCTCGCCTGGAGTTCCATGCTGCATTATATATGCATAGTCAAACTTCACCTTTTCTCCTGCAACGACTGCAGAAAAATCGGTCTTGTCGATCTGCGGACGCTCGTTCTCCGGGAATATCACCCTCATCGAGTTCTTATTCCTGTAGGCCGCTACTGACCAGTTTCCGAAGCGGGCGAAGATTTCATATACATTGTATCTTGTACCGTCGATGCGGCTTGCGGTGAATTCACCGCTTCGGCATGACACCTCCCACTCAGAGGAATCACTGCCATAAATCACTGCTATATTGTTGTATGCCATTTTATTCAAAGAAATAACTGTCATCCTCTTCTGCCTTCATCACTGCATCAGCATCACTTCCGTCACAGTCAAGATTGAGTGAAGTGATTCCTGGAGGAGCGACAAATCTGTCTGTCTCATATACTCCGAGAGTGCCGTCCTGAAGCACCTTCTTCATGAAGATACCCCAGATAGGAAGGGCCATGTTCGATCCTCCTCCGAGAGAGAGGGACTCGAAATGCACCTGACGGTCCTCAGCACCGACCCATACTCCTGCAGTAAGAGAAGGTGTATAACCGATGAACCATCCGTCCGACTGATTGTTGGTAGTACCTGTCTTACCGGCAATCTCTCCCTTGAGACCGTATACCGAACGGAGTCTTACACCGGTACCGCTGTTCACGACTCCCTGCATGAGATTAGCCATCAGGAAGGCTGTATACTCGCTGACAGCTTCGCGCTTGGTATTATTGAACTCTCCGAGGACATTACCGTTGCTGTCTTCGATTCTGGTAACGAAGATAGGTGATACGAATACACCCTTTGAAGGGAAGGTGTTATATGCCGAAACCATCTCATACACATTGAGGTCAGCGGAACCTACACAGAGAGAATAAGTCTCGTCAAGGTAGCTTCCCACACCCATCTTTCGCATCATATCCGCCATAGCATGAGGGCCATACTGCTTCATGAGATATGCTGAGATATTGTTCGAACTCTTGGTGAGTCCCCACTTCAAGGTTACTGTCTGACCGATCCACTCGTCGCTGTCAGTACTCTTAGGAGTCCATGTAGTATCCTGAACAAGGAAGGTCTGAGGTACGTTCACGACCTTGTCGCATGGGTTCATACCCTCCTGCATAGCAAGAGTGTAAAGGAAAGGCTTGATTGTAGAGCCGACCTGACGCTTGCCCTGACGGACATTGTCATATTTGAAGTAACGGTAGTTAGGTCCTCCGACATATGCCTTGATGTGGCCTGTATTAGGCTCGATCGCCATGAACGCGGCGCGAAGATGCGACTTGTAATAGCGTATCGAGTCGTTCGGTGTCATCACGGTGTCGATATATCCGTTCTTGTTCCATGAAAACACCCTCATCTCTGTCTTCTCATCGAAGCTCTTAGTGATTTCTGCGTCAGAAGCTCCTCTGTTCTTCATGATGCGGTAACGGTCGCTCCAGCGTCTTGCCTGAGCCATGAGCTGGTCAACTATCTCCGGCTCGATATCGTCAGAGAACGGTTTCTGCTTCTTCCATCTGAGATCCCTCCAGAAGCTGTTCTGAAGAGTCTTGCCAAGATGCTCGGCCACTGCCTCCTCGGCATATTTCTGCATCTTGTAGTTGATGGTCGTATAGATTCTGAGTCCGTCCTTGTCGAGGTTGTATGAAGAACCGTCAGCCTTCTTGTTCTTGTTGAGCCATCCGTAGAACTGGTCATCTGCCCAGAGAAGCGAATCCACTACATAATCCTCATACTGCGCATATGATGAACGTTTAGGTTCCTTGGCATTCATCGTACGGCGGAGCATGTCGCGGAAGTACGGTGCAAGTCCTGCGTTATGGTCCTGAATCTGATAGTTCAGAGTGATAGGCACCTGCTGAATGGAATCACGCTGGTCTGAGGTGATGAATCCGGCCTTCGACATCTGCGAGATCACGAAGTTTCTACGTGTAAGAGACTTGTCAGGATTGAGAACGGGATTGTAACGGGTCGGCTTGTTGACCATTCCCACCAGAGTGGCAGCTTCTTCGACTGTAAGTTCCGCAGGGGTCTTGTTGAAGAAGGTCTGGGCAGCAGCCTTGATACCATAGGCATTGCTTCCGAAGAAGACCTGGTTCATATACATGGTGATGATCTCATCCTTGGTATAGTTCCTCTCGAGCTTGACAGCAGTGATCCATTCCTTGAGCTTGATCCAGACCATCTTTACCATCGAGCCTCCAGGGATACGGCTGCTCACGTCTTCACGTGGATAGAGCGTCTTGGCAAGCTGCTGGGTGATGGTACTTCCTCCTCCCTGGCTTGAGTCACCTCCGAGAAGGGTCTTGAACATCACACGTGCAAGACTCTTGAAGTCGATGCCGGAATGGCTGTGGAAACGTACGTCCTCAGTCGCGATTGCGGCAGCTACGAGATTTGGAGAAAGTTCATTGTACTTCACATATGATCTGTTCTCGATATGGAAGGTTGTAAGGATCTCACCATCTTCCGCTATGACCTGAGTCGCGAGCTTGCTGTCCGGATTTTCAAGTTCCTCGAATGAAGGGATGTCAGCAAAGGCCCATACAAGACCTATCATCAGCATCGCCATCGCAACAGGTATGCTGAAAAGGATCCAGAACCATCTGATTATTCTCTTTCTTGTCTTGTCTGTCATCTTATACCTTTTATATATGTCATTCAAAAATTTCCACCCGACCGGCAAAAAATTTGTCACCTTTAGGTGACCCCTCTGCAGAGGTCGGTACAAAGGGACAAAATTAGCAACAAAATTTGGAAAATTACCTGATTTGTACCTTACTTTGCACATTCTTTTCGGAAATGAAAAGATTTAACGAACAATGAAAAGCTGAGAAAGATATGAAGGAAGGAAAAAATCTGGTCATCGTCGAGTCACCGGGAAAGATCAAGAAAATCCAGGATGCGCTTGGAAGCGGATATGTAGTGAAAGCGAGCATGGGACACATCCGAGATCTCGATGAAAGCGGACTGAGCATTGATATCGAAAACGGATTCGCACCTAAATATGTAATACCTGCCGAGAAGAAGAAGGTGGTTACAGATTTGAAGAAGGCGGCAAAAGAAGCAGAAGCAATCTGGCTTGCATCCGATGCCGACCGTGAGGGAGAAGCCATTTCATGGCATCTTTATGAGACTTTGGACCTCAATCCCGAGAACACAAGACGCATTGTATTCCAGGAGATTACAAAGCCTGCCATCCTTAATGCAATCGAAAATCCACGCGATATAGACATGAATCTCGTCAACGCACAGCAGGCACGCCGCGTGCTTGACCGCCTTGTGGGATTCGAACTCTCTCCTGTACTCTGGAGAAAGATTCAGCCGAAGCTTTCTGCCGGACGTGTTCAGTCTGTCGCTCTCAGACTTATCGTTGACCGCGAAAGAGAGATTCTTGCATTCAACAGCGAACCATATTATAAGGTAGAGGCTCTTTTCCATCCTGAAGGAACTCCGGACAAGACCTTGGTGAAGGCCGTTCTCGACACTAAGTTCCATGACCTCGAAAGCGCACAGGCTTTCCTGGAGAAATGCATCGGAGCTACATTTACCATCTGCAGCATCGACAAGAAGGAGGGAACACGTACACCTGCTGCTCCATTCACCACTTCTACACTTCAGCAGGAAGCCGCGCGCAAGATCGGCCTCTCAGTAAGCCAGACCATGAGTATCGCCCAGAAGCTCTACGAGCAGGGACTCATCACATACATGCGTACCGACTCGACAAACCTTTCCGGCCTTGCAATCAATACAGCCAAGAAATTCATCAACGAAAACTTCGGAGAAGAATACTCGAAGGTACGTCAGTACAAGACGAAGTCGAAGGGTGCACAGGAAGCTCACGAAGCAATCCGTCCTACCTATATTGAAAACACTTCAATCGAAGGAACAGCTCAGGAAAAGAAACTTTATGAACTGATCTGGAAACGTACGGTAGCATCACAGATGGCAGACGCACGCATCCTCAAGACCGACATCAAGGTAGGTAGCGACAAGGCAGAGGAGAAGTTCAACGTACAGGCTTCACAGGTGCTTTTTGACGGTTTCCTCAAGCTCTATATGGAAAGCAGCGACGAACCTCAGCAGGATGACGAGACCATCATTCTTCCTGAAATGAACATCGGAGGAATAATGTATGAGAACGGCATCACTGCAGAGTGCAAGTTCACAGCAGCTCCTGCACGATACTCGGAGCCGACTCTCATCAAGAAGCTCGAAGAACTGGGAATCGGACGCCCGTCTACATATGCTCCTACAATCGCAACCCTCACAAAGGCACGCGGATACGTAGTGAAGGGCGACAAGCCGGGAGTGAAGCATGAAGTCACAAACCTCAGCCTCAAGAACGGCGTGATAAAGGCATCAGCCAAGACAGAGACTGTGGGCGTGGAGAAGAAGAGACTTCTTCCTCAGGACATAGGAATGATAGTTACAGATTTCCTCGTGAAGAACTTCCCTCAGATCCTAGATTACGGATTTACAGCTAACGTCGAGGAGGACTTCGACCGCATTGCAGAAGGAGAAATCGTATGGAACGGACTTATCGGAGAGTTCTATGGCGGATTCCACCAGAAGGTAGATGAGACAATGAGCAACAGGGAGTACAGCAATGTAAGTCGCGAGCTCGGATTCGATCCTGCTGACGGACAGCCACTTATTGCAAAGTTCGGACAGTATGGACCATATATCCAGAAGGGAGATGGAGACAAGAAGCAATATGCAAGCCTTGCCCCTGGACAGCTTATAGAAAGCATCACACTTGAAGAGGCGCTCAAGCTTTTCGAACTTCCTCGCAATGTGGGCCAGTACGAAGGCATCGACATCATCTGCACAAAGGGACGCTTCGGACCTTACATCAAGTACGGAGACAAGAATGTGTCACTTCCTCGCGGCACAGACCCGCTTAAGGTCGATCTTGACACATGCATCCAGCTCATAAGCGACAGCCAGAACAAGAAGAGCGGTGGGATAATTGCTGAATTCAAGGACAGCGACATCCAGGTGATCGACGGAAGCTACGGTCCGTATATCAAGCATGCGGGCAGCAACTACAAGATTCCGAAAGGAACAGACGCTTCAAGCCTTACAGAAGATAAGTGCAAGGAAATCATCAGTACTTCAGAACCTACAGGACGTAAGAAAAGGCGCAAGTAAATTTAAAAAACGTAAATTTTCGACTGCATTTTTTTGACAATTAACATTTTGTCACTAAATTTGCAGTCGAATTTGTTTTAAATCATAAGGCTATGACAAACTATCAGATTGATCAGATCGATCAGAAAATCCTTTCCTTCCTCGTAAAGAATGCAAGAATGCCTTTCCTCGAGATTGCACGTGAGTGTAATGTGTCAGGAGCCGCAATCCACCAGAGAGTGAAAAGGCTTGAAACCAACGGCGTGATCACCGGATCACGACTCCTCGTAAAGCCACAGGCCCTCGGCCTGAATGTGTGCGCCTATGTCAGCGTATCGCTTTCAGAGGCGAACAAGTATCCTGATGTTATCGATGCATTCAAAAGGATTTCTGAAATTGTCGAGTGTCATTTCGTAACCGGAAGACACGCCCTCCTTATCAAGCTCTACTGCTTTGATCATGACCACCTTATGCAGGTACTTCTGAACACTATCCAGAAGATCCCTTATGTTCAGCAGACAGAAACACAGATTTCTCTTGACCAGCCTATCGAGCGTCAGGTGTGGGTAAAGGAATACCAGAACACCAGCTTCTCTGCAAGCGTCAAGGAAAGCAAGAAGAACAAGAAGAAAGACTAACCCTCGATCAGAGCACGGGCTATCTTGAGATCGTCCGGCGTGGTCAGCTTTATATTGAACCTCTCCCCGATTACGAAGGAGAGGTTTTTTCCGTTTTTCTCCACAACGGATGCGTCATCCGTGAAGGCAGTATCATATGCCTGCCTGTAAGCATCCTTGAGGATTTCAGATTGAAATATCTGAGGTGTCTGGACACCGAACAGTACCGATCTGTCAGCACAGGCTCCTGGAACAGGCTCAAGCATGTCCCCGCTCTTCTGAAGCACTCTCATCGTATCGACGCATGGCACCACAGGTATCAGTCCGTCAACATCTTCCGCCTTTTCAAACATCTCCCTTACAAGAGCTGCAGAAACCAGCGGACGCACTCCGTCATGAACTGCGACCAATGCTCCATCCGGTATCTTTTCCAAGGCGTTCCTTACAGAATGAAAGCGGGTGATTCCGCCCTTTGCAAGAATCTGCGGACAGGTGAAATTATTCCTGAGGCAATAAGTCTTCCAGTAATCGATGTGCGCCTCCGGCAGAACTGTCACGACCCTGATGCCCGGGCACGCCTCCAGAAAGACCTCTATCGTCCTCTGCAGAACCGCCTTTCCGCATAGCTCGATGAACTGCTTGGGTACCTCCGCACCCATTCTCGTACCGCTGCCTGCGGCCATGATGATGACGTATCTTTTTCTGTCCATAAGTCTTCTTTCAAACCTTTGAAAATGTTTGACAAAATTAAGATTTTTTATCGGGATTATTTGAGAGATTTTTTGTAATTTTGAAGCCTATTTTGATAACCTGAAAAATCGTAAGAAAAAATATGGCATTTTCATTCTTGACACAAGAGATCGCAATGGACCTCGGAACAGCGAACACAGTCATTTTCCAGAATGACCAGATCGTTCTCGACGAGCCGAGCATCGTTGCTATCGACAATAACACAGGCAAGGCAATCGCTCTGGGACAGAAGGCCAAGATGATGCAGGAAAGAGAGAATCCGGGCATCAAGACCGTACGTCCGATGAAGGACGGTGTGATCGCTGACTTCAACGCTGCCGAGATGATGATCAGAGGCTTCATCAAGCAGGTGAACAGCAAGCGCAGATCCATCTTCACACCTAACATCAAGATGGTCGTAGGTATCCCTTCCGGCAGTACCGAAGTGGAGATCAGAGCGGTACGTGACTCTTCCGAGCACGCTGGCGGCCGTGATGTATATCTGATTTATGAGCCGATGGCTTCTGCCCTCGGTATCGGACTCGACGTAGAGGCTCCTAAGGGAAACATGGTGGTAGATATCGGAGGCGGTACAACTGAGATTGCAGTGATTTCACTCGGCGGTATCGTAGTGCAGGATTCGATCAAGGTTGCAGGTGACGTGTTCACAAGCGACATCCAGCAGTACCTCCGCCAGCAGCACAACATCAGAGTGGGACAGATCACAGCGGAGAAGATCAAGATCGCCATCGGAGCTGTTCTTCCTGACCTGGATGAGGAACCGGAGCCATATGCAATCACAGGTCCGAACCTCATGACGGCTCACCCTGTGCATGCGACAATCACATATCAGGAGATCGCTCACTGCCTTGACAAGTCAGTGGCTCGTATCGAGAGCGGTATCCTCCATGTACTCGAGCAGACTCCGCCGGAGCTTTATTCCGACATCGTGGAGAACGGTATCCACCTTGCAGGTGGCGGATCGCTCCTCAGAGGTCTCGCAAAGCGTCTCACAGAGAAGGTGAACATTCCTTTCTACGTAGCAGAGGATCCTCTCAGAGCTGTGGCACGCGGTACATGTCTCGCACTCAAGAATACAGAGAACTATACATTCCTCATGAGATAGAGCCTTGCGCAAAAACAATCTCATAACAAACATCATCAATGCAGCTATCTTCATAGTACTGGAGGTAGCTGCATTGAATATGCTCAGCAACAACGGTCCGCTTCAGGGAATCTGGTTCTCAAGAGGAGCACAGAACTTCATGGGAGCGATCTGGGGAGGAAGCCAGAGCGTAAAGGATTATTTCTCCCTCAAGAGCATCAACGATATGCTTTCTCAGGAAAATGAAGCGCTCAAGATGCGTGTCACCGAACTGGAGTCCCTCGCTTCCGAAAGCGGAAGAGACAGCATCATGAAATATTCGGATGATTTTTCATTCATTCCTGCGGAAATCGTCAAGATCAGCAACAACACCCAGCACAACTACATCATTGTCGGAAAGGGTTCCGATGACGGAGTGAAAGAAGGAGCCGGAGTGATTACGGGAAAAGGAGCCATCGGTGTCATCGATGCAGTAAGCCCACGATTCTCCTATGCCCGCTCGTTCAAGAACCACGACATGAGCATCAGTGCCAGAATCGGACGCGAAGGTTCGGTAGGTCCGCTGACCTGGGACGGAAAGAGCAGCTCAGGTGCAATCCTCAGCGAGATTCCGCACCACATGCAGTTCGAGGTTGGAGACACCGTCTATACAAGCGGATATTCATCGATATTCCCTCCAGACATACCACTGGGTACTATCGGAAAGTCGAAGGTTGTCAACGGTGCGACATATGAGATCAACATAAGGCTGTTCGAAGACTTCGGCGCCTTGAGATACGTCATCCTGGTCAACAATCTCGGCAAGGAGGAAATGAAGCAACTGGAGGAGGAGATATGAAGATAAACCGTAATTTCAGGACATTGTACATCCTGCTTCTGGTCTTCCAGATCATACTTTGCAACTACAGCAATCTCGGACCTTATGTAATGTTGTCCATGCTGCCAGCGATGGTGTTGTGCATACCTCTGTCGGTGGGTACTCCGTTGTGTCTCCTGATAGCATTCCTCAGCGGATTGTCAGTGGACTGGCTTTCAGAAGGACTCATAGGCCTCAACACATCGGCACTGCTTCCGGTGGCTGTCCTCCGCAGACCGTTCATCAGCAGCTTCATCGGCGAAGACCTTATCGTCAGAAAAGATAACTTCTCGATCAGAAAGAACGGATTCTCCAAGATATTCTTCGCTCTGCTTGCATCTACAGCCATATTCATGTGTCTGTATGTATTTCTTGACGGAGCAGGCACCAGACCGTTCTGGTTCTCGGCCGCCCGCTTCGGTGCATCTCTTGCAGCCAATATGGTACTTGGACTCATTGTAGTGAATGTCCTCACCGGAGAGGAAAAGAAATAGGAGAGGATCCCGATGAAACTAAACAGAGAAAACAAGCTTCTCATAGGTCTCTGTACTGCGGCGGCCATTCTCATAGCAAAGCTGTTCAGCATACAGATCATCAACGACGAATATAAGACGAATGCGGAGAACAACTCCATCGTCTATTCTACTATCAACCCTACACGAGGAATCATTCATGACCGCAACGGAAGAATCCTTGTCGGCAATAAGGTTGCCTACGACCTGCTCGTAACTCCGAAGGACGTGACTGAATTCGACACTCTTGCTCTCGCAAGAGTTCTTGACGTGACTCCTGAATTCATCAAGGAAAAGATGGACGGTTACTACAAGAACCGTCGCAGGATCGGTTACCAGTCTGTCGTGATGCTGAAGCAGCTTCCTCAGGAGAGATATATGAAGTTTGCGGAGGTAGCTTACAAGTTCCCCGGATTCCGAGGCGAGGCCAGAAGCATCCGCGAATATCCTTACAACGCCGGCGGAAACCTTCTCGGCTATGTTTCCGAGGTGGATGCCGACTATCTGAAAAGACATCCTGACGAATACAAGGCGGGAGATTATGCCGGAAAGACAGGCATCGAGGCGGCTCGCGAAAAGGAACTCAGAGGAGAGAAGGGATATCATATCTGGCTCCGTGACTCCAGAAACAAGATCATGTCGCAGTATGAAGATGGAGAAAAGGACAAGGAGGCAACTCCAGGTAACGACATCACCACAACAATTGACGCCGAGCTCCAGCAGTATGGTCAGATGCTGATGCAGAACAAGATCGGAAGCCTTGTGGCCATAGAGCCTTCTACCGGTGAGATACTTGCTCTCATATCAAGCCCCGGAATCGATGTCGAGATGCTTGCCGACATAGGTCAGCATTATAATGAGATCGTGAGCGACCCGTATAAGCCTATGTTCAACAGAGCGGTACAGGCGTCTTACCCTCCGGGATCAGTCTTCAAGCTCGTGAACGGACTCATAGGACTTCAGGAAGGTGTCGTGACTCCTGAGACAAAATATCCATGCCGAGAGGGTTACCATTTCGGAAGAAACAAGGTCGGATGTCACTCGCACAAGTCACCTATCGATTTCTCCGAATCCATCATGATGTCCTGCAACGCATATTACTGCTACATCCTGAGAGATCTTCTTGAAAACAAGAAATACGACTCGTTTGCCGAGTCTATGGACAGATGGAACCAGTATGTGAGAAGTTTCGGTTTCGGAAGCAAGCTCGGATCCGACTTCCCTTCAGAACTTGGAGGATTCATTCCAGATTCAAAGTATTACGACAGAGTGTATGGAAAGGGTGCATGGAAGGCGACTACAGTCATTTCACTTTCCATCGGCCAGGGAGAGATCGGCTGTACACCTATGCACATCGCGAATCTCTGCGCCACCATCGCCAACAGAGGTCACTACTACATTCCGCATATCGTGAAGGATTCGGAAAATGTGACGATCGATCAGAAATACAAGGAAAAGCACTACACTCTGATCGACACGCTTCATTTCCCTAAAGTTATCGACGGCATGTACAAGGCGGTCAACAGCGGTTACGGCTCCGGCGGTACAGCAAGTGTAGCTGCAGTAGAGGGACTTGAAATCTGCGGAAAGACAGGAACAGCTCAGAACCCGCACGGTGAAGACCACTCGGTATTCATGTGCTTCGCACCGATGGATAACCCTAAGATCGCAGTGGCCGCATATGTAGAGAATGCCGGCTTCGGAGCCACATGGGCAGCACCTATCGCTTCACTTCTGGTGGAGAAATATCTCAACGGAGAGATCGACCCTAAGAGAAAATATCTTGAAGAAAGAATGTTGAACAGCAATCTGATTAATAAGGACTGACGATGAGAAGATTGGGAAGAGACAGAGGTCTTGCAAAGACAGTTGACTGGTGGCTGGTAATCTGCTGGCTGCTGCTTGTCTTCATCGGCTGGGGAAACATCTATGCCTCCATTCATGCTTCCGAGCCTTCTTCAATATTTGACTTCGGTGTACGAAGCGGTAAGCAGTTCATATGGATGATCACGGCTTTCACCATCGCCGGACTTATACTTTTTGTCATTCCTCCGAGAATTTATGAGGGACTTTCGATACCGATATATCTGTTCATGCTGGGACTTCTGGTTGCAGTAATCTTCCTGGGAATCGAGGTCAAGGGATCCCGGTCATGGTTCGCATTCGGCCCGGTAAGATTCCAGCCCGCAGAGTTCTCCAAGATATCGACGTCCCTTCTCCTGGCTACTTTCATGAGTCAGCTGGGATATAAGATCGGAAGGTTCAAGGACTTTGTCACTACTGCTCTGATCATACTGATACCGATGATGATCATCGTACTTCAGAGTGAGACCGGTTCTGCTCTTGTGTATGTGGGATTCATCTTCATGCTCTATAGGGAAGGACTTTCAGGATGGCTTATCTTCATGATCGGAATGGCCATCCTCACATTCATCCTGACTCTTACCGCATCTCCTTTTGTGGCTATTCTTGTTCTTGCTGCGGTAGCCTCATTATGTATCTGCCTCTACTCCGACAGATTCAAATGGTGGCTGATAATATGTGTTCCGCTGATCATCCTTTTTGCATTCCTGCCATCGCTGCTGGAATGGCTGAACACAGTGGTCGTAGGAGCTGAGAGACTTGCAGAAATTGCAGCTCTTCAGGAAGCTGGCGAGGCTGTGGAACTGCCTTTCATAATGAAAATCAAGCCTATCTATGTCCTGATGGGAGTGTCATTTGCTTCTCTTCCGTTTGTAGTATACCAGGCCTTCAGAGAAGGCGGAAGATTCACATATCTGGCAATTCTGTCCTTCATCGGAGGAGTGTTGCTGGTATTCTCTACAAACTTCCTGTTCAATGATGTGCTTCAGGACCACCAGCGCAAGCGTATCGAGGTACTTCTCGGAATGAAGGAGGACCCTACAGGTGTCGGATACAATGTGAACCAGTCCATGATCGCCATCGGTTCAGGCGGTCTCACAGGAAAGGGCTTTCTCAACGGCACACAGACAACGCTCGGTTTCGTTCCTGAGCAGAGTACAGACTTCATCTTCTGCACCATCGGTGAGGAGTGGGGATTCATCGGAGCTGCTTCCATCATCCTGCTTTACGTGTTCCTGATATGGAGGATCATACGTAACGCCGAACGAAGTCGAGAGGGATTCACGCGAATATACGGCTACTGCGTGGCCTGCTGCATATTCATGCACCTGTTCATCAACATCGGCATGACCATAGGACTCATGCCTGTGATCGGTATCCCGCTGCCATTCATAAGTTATGGCGGCTCATCCCTGTGGGGATTCACCGCCATGCTGTTTATTTTCATTGCGTTGGACCGTAACGAGAGGAAGTATTTCTAAAATTGTATTTTTGAAACCGGCTCGTCAACAGAGGATAACGGCAGATAATCTATTATATAAACATCACCGACCTCGACTGGCTTCTTAAACCATGTACAAGCGACATTATCTGATGTATATCCGGACAGGCAGACAGTACAAGGACCTTCCTTGTCTGTTATCAGAACTCCGACAGCAGAATCCGGAAGGCCTATTCTGAATGTTCTGTCATTCACCATCACTCGAAAACCTTCTAAAGCATCCTTCAGATCCGTAGCTGAATCTTCTTCCATGATCACTTCACGGGGCTCTTTCTGCTCACCTATGGATATCACACACATATCTCCGAGCATCATCCGCTTATTATGCCAAACCGTTCGATTCTTTGTATCGTCATTCACAGTAGAAGCATACACAAAAGCACCGCCACCTAAAGCCGGACCACACGTACTGACATTTATAAAAGTTCTGCAATTCTCCGAACTATCAATATGAATAGTCTCACCAGAATGCTCAATTGTTATTCTTTCTTTCATATGACACGTTAATCTGCAGCTGGCTCCGGAAAACTACACCTGTGAGTTCCATACGGAGGCTACTCTCCGAAAAGGTATCTGTGCTGTTCAGGAGTAAGTGTATCGATCTCGCATCCCCAGTAAGCGAGCTTGCGCGCAGCTACGTCCTGATCAATCGAGAGAGGCACATCGTTCACCATCTGACCCGGTTCGCGTGAGATTGAATCACGGTTCTCCACAAGATATTTTGCGCTGAGTGCCTGGATTGCGAATGACATATCCATGATTTCAGCCGGATGGCCGTCACCTGCAGCAAGGTTGACAAGACGACCCTCCGCGATGATATATATCTTGTTTCCGTTCTCGAGAGTATAACCTACGATGTTCTTGCGGGCCGGCTTCACTTCCTTTGCAATGGCCTTGAGACCTGCAACATCAACCTCGCAGTCGAAGTGACCCGCATTGCAGCAGATCGCACCGTCCTTCATCTTCATGAAGTGCTCCTTAGTGATGACTCCGTCGCAGCCGGTAACAGTAACAAAGATATCTCCAAGCTCGGCAGCCTTCTCCATTTTCATGACCTTGAATCCGTCCATCACAGCCTCCATAGCCTTGATAGGATCCACCTCTGTCACGATGACCTCGGCACCGAGACCCTTCGCACGCATTGCAACGCCCTTTCCGCACCAGCCATAACCTGCAACAACGACATTCTTTCCTGCCACGATAAGGTTGGTAGTACGGTTGATGCCGTCCCAGACTGACTGACCTGTACCATAGCGGTTGTCAAAGAGGTGCTTGCAGTCAGCGTTGTTTACAAGCATCATCGGGAACTTGAGGGCACCGGCCTTGTTGAGCTGGACAAGACGGAGAATACCTGTAGTTGTCTCCTCGCATCCTCCGATGACGTTCGGAATGAGGTCCACATACTCTGTGTGCATGAGGTTCACGAGGTCACCACCATCATCGATGATCACATTCGGACCTACTTCAAGTACTCTTCTGATATGCTCCTCATACTCCTGCGGAGTCGCGTCATACCATGCGAACACGTTGAGACCCGCCTCGACAAGGGCAGCAGCAACATCGTCCTGGGTAGAAAGAGGATTACTTCCTGTCACATACATCTCGGCACCACCAGCTGCGAGCACTTCGCAGAGATATGCTGTCTTCGCCTCGAGGTGAACTGAGAGAGCTACCTTGAGTCCTTTGAAAGGAAGGGTCTGTCTGAACTCTTCTTCAAGTCCGCTGAGAAGAGGCATATGGTGTCTTACCCATTCGATTTTCAGTCTGCCGTCCTGCCAGAGCTGAGGATTTCTGATTTCGCTTGCCATAATATTTTTCTTTTGGGGCCTTCCGGCCTGAATTTTCCATTGAACCGGGCGCAAAGATAGATATTTTTGACCACATAAAACGGTATTTGGCCACAACGAGGCAATTTTTACCAATCTCCGTCTTTATGATTTTGCAGAAATTGAACGGTTAGATATTTTTGCAGCCGTTTTTTCAGAGACGATACGGTTCGGATTTGAGAGGAGGTTGCTATCTTTGAAAAAATTTTGATTGATTATGGGACTTCTTAACGGAAAGGTCGCGTTCGTAACAGGAGCGACAAGAGGAATCGGAAGAGCAATCGCTCTGAAGTTTGCAGCTGAAGGAGCTGATGTAGCATTTACATACAGGTCACAGCATGAAGCGGCTCAGACATTGGTTGCAGAACTTGAGGGACTCGGGGTACGTGCTGCAGGATTTGCCTCAGATGCGGCTTCATTCGAGAATGCTCACGAAGTGGTATCGCAGGTTCATTCCACTTTTGGAAGAATCGATATCCTGGTGAATAATGCAGGTATCACGCGTGACGGCCTCATGATGAGAATGAGTGAAGAACAGTGGGATGCGGTAGTCGACACCAATCTCAAGTCGGCATTCAACTTCATCCATGCCTGCACGCCGATCATGGCTCGCCAGAGAGGAGGAAGCATCATCTGCATGTCGTCAGTGGTGGGAGTGAGCGGAAACGCAGGCCAGTGCAACTACTCGGCATCAAAGGCAGGTCTGATCGGTCTGACCAAGTCAATCGCAAAAGAAATGGGCCCACGCGGAGTTCGCGCCAACTGCATTGCTCCGGGCTTCATAGCAACAGACATGACCAGTGCACTTCCTGAAGATGTACGCAAGGAATGGGAGAAGCAGATCCCTATGCGTCGCGGAGGTACACCTGAAGATGTAGCAAATGTCGCTACATTCCTTGCCAGCGACATGGCAGGCTATGTGACAGGACAGGTCATCAACTGCTGCGGCGGTATGAACTGCTGAAACAACTGAAAATACATACATAGTGTATTTTGCATAAAACCTAAACCCACAGTCCGGCAGGCGTGAGCTTTCCGGGCTGTTTTTTTTATTTTATCTTTTGAATTGCACGGGCAATGATGTAACTTGCGTGCATGAAAGGGAAGATTATCAGAGGGGTGAGAGCAGCGGCAGACATACTGCTGCCTCGTGCATGTATAGTCTGCGGGCGCAGACTTCTGCTTGAAGAAAAGCATCTTTGTCTTGAATGCGCAGCCGACCTGCCGCTGACTCATTTTGAAACGATGAGCCACAATCCTATGGCAGACAGGTTCAACGATGTCATTCAAAAGCATCTTACATCAGACGAAATTACAGAAGTCCGCCCTTATGAGGCATATGCTTATGGTACTGCATTGTTCTTCTATAAAGAAGATGGAGACTACAAGCAGATACCCTATCAGTTGAAATATCATGGAAATGTCTCTGTAGGCCGACATTTTGGAAGAATGCTCGGGCGGCGACTTGCCGGTTCCGGATTATTCCAGGACGTTGACATGGTGATTCCCGTGCCTCTCCATAGGTTGAGGAGATGGAAAAGAGGGTATAATCAGGCTGAAATTCTGGCAGTCGAGGTCGCATCTGCGCTCGGTGCATCCATAAGGAATGACATTCTTGTCCGGAATCGCAGGACGAAGACCCAGACTAAGCTGGAGGTGGAAGAAAAGATAAGGAATGTGAAAGGTGCATTCGAAGTGGTGCTGCCGGATTCCTACGATACTGTTCCAAAACACATACTTCTTATTGACGACGTATTCACCACAGGCTCGACGGTCGGAGAATGTCACCGCGCGCTTAGGAAGGTGTTTCCGCCTGCGGTGCAGATAAGTGTAGCTACGTTGGGATTCGTGGGATAGGTCCTGTCGGAAGACTTCAGTGCGGGATGACTGTAATGATTTCTCGTGGAATGAAGTAGAAGCGGTGGATATTTTCCGCAGTTTCAGCGTCTGGCGCTATGACCATATCCGCCTTCTTCAATGCAAGTCTCAGACGGTGATGACGGAAATGGCGCTTGAGCCAGCCATAGCTGTGCCCGTGGTCTGTAAGGAAACTCAATTCCTCTGTTTCCACAACTCTTCTGCCTTGATTATCAATATATTTCTTCATTCACCCTATCGCTGATATGTTTATTTATGCAAATTTATGTAATTTTGCTGATGGATTTGCACAAATAAAAAGTCAACATGAAGATTAAATATATAATAGGTATAATTCTCATCTGTTTCTGCAGCATTTCTAGCTTCAGCATCTCTGCTCAGAATTCCCGTCCGAACATCGATACGGACCTGAAAACTCTGCGCAACGACCTCTATCCGAACCTGAGCTACGAATTCGATGATTTCCTTCAGTATGCTCCAGCCGGAGTCATGCTCGGAATGAAGGCATTCGGTTACGAAAGCCGCACAGGATGGGGCAGACTCATCGTTTCAGATGCATTTTCCGTAGGAATCATGGCCAGCGTGGTGAACGGATTGAAATATACGGTCAGAAGGCCGAGACCGGACGGCAGCAGCTTCAATTCATTCCCTTCGGGACATACTGCGACAGCATTCATGACAGCCACCATGCTGCATAAGGAATATGGATGGAGAAGCCCATGGTTCAGCATAGCCAGCTATTCAGCTGCGACATTCACCGGATTTTCAAGACTCCTGAACAACAGACACTGGATGAGCGACATCGTGGCCGGTGCTGCAATCGGTATCGGATCGGTGCATCTCGGATATTTCATCACAGACAAGATCTTCAAGGACAAGCAGATGTATGACGGCTACGAAAAGCCTGTATTCTATTATGATTCTTCTGCAAAGCATTATACTGCGGAACTGCTTTTCGGACGCAGGTTCATCATCGGAGGCGAAGGACGCAAGGAAATGGGAGTTCTGCCGGAAAGAGGATCGCTTGTCGGACTGCAGACAGACATTCCAGTGATTGCAGGAACCGGAGTCACAGCCCGTGCGTCAGCAAGCTCACTTATCTATAATGACTACACTTCGTCAGACATGATTTCCATGACATTCGGCGGATACTGGAACTACCATTTCGCAAAGATGCTGGAGTTTCAGGCAAAGGCAGGACTTGGATATGCATGGCTGGCAAAGGAAGCTGGCAATGCACGCAAGATGAGTGACGGCGGCATAGACCTGACTGCAGGCGTCGGACTCAGCCTCATCACAGACAACAACTTCAAGATCAAGGCATTTGCAGATTTCGAGTCCATCAGCATCTCCCCTGCAGAGCCATGGCTGAACACCCTCATCCTCGGCTACTCCGCCGCCTGGTTCTGGTAAGCAGACCTCATACTCACAATTAATTTAATTCGTATTACTATGATGTTGAATAGAAAATCCTCTCTCAAGAGTGTCTGGCTGACAATCTTTGCAATTCCATTCCTAGCTATCTCTCTGGCAGCAGTTGAGACACCATCATATCACCAGTTGCCTGGAACCATACCAGTCTACCAGGAACTGGACGTGAATCCGACATTCAACGGCGGAGACTTGAGCAACTTCGCTCAATGGGTAGGTTCTCAGCTTCGGTACCCGGAAGAATGCAAGAAGGACAACATCGGAGGAAGAGTCGTACTAAGTTTTGTAGTAGGAACTGACGGAAAGTTGACGGAAATCACGGTTCTCAGAGGTGTTCATGAAAAGATAGACGCAGAAGCCGTAAGAGTACTTAATATGTCACCTGAATGGACTCCTGGATATGTTGATGGCAAACCTGTTCGCGTAACATACACAATACCTTTAGTTTTCAAGATTCCTGAATCAAAATAAAGCACGAAGCTTTCTGACTTTCAGACATATTACAGCACTTTTTGTGAGATTTTTCATAAAAAATCTGTAATTTTATTTGGAATTTACCCCCCCCCATTAACTTTGCAGAAAGCACAGGAGTTGAACAAATAAACCTTTTGACTATGAAATGGATCATTACAATTCTCATGGCAATGATCATCAGCATGGGAAGTACATCTGCACAGAAAGTAGCAGTTTCAGCTGAAAATAACGATGTTATTGGTAAAGCATACCTTTACTGCAACGTAAACTTTGATGACACTAAAGTTGAAAGAGAGGAAAAGATTCACAATTATACACGCACAGTCAAAGAACGTGTTTATACGCTGAGGGTTGACTGCAGGCAGGATAACAGCGATCTTATCAGTTTTTATGGCATAGTCAAAGATGATGAAGGCAATCAGAAAGAATTCAACTCTCTTATGGCTGGCCTGAATTGGATGGGAATGATGGGATGGGAATTGGTTCCATATCCAAAAGCCTATAGGTCTGATATGTCCGTTTCAACAGATTATTGGTTCCGCTTAGATGTCAGTGGACTTACAGTAGAGCAGATCAACAAGAAATTATCTATGTTCGGCTCAAAGTAGGAAGATCTGTTTACACGTGCTAAACAAACACACTCAAATCGTGCAGCACACGAGATTCAAATTTGACTATGAAACGAACTTTGACATTAGTTGCAGCGACCATCATCTCTGCAGCAGGTGCTTTCGCACAAGAAGGAAAGTATGCCTTGGAAATTACTACAGGATATCCGAGCATCATTTCAGGGTTTGAATTCCCAAGCGACATTCGTCATTCCTCTGAAGGACGTTCAGTTGATTCACATTTTCAGTATGGTATCAATATCGGATACACATATTCATTCGGCAAAAGGTGGGAGGTAAACCCTATGCTCCACCTTCATCTCACAAGCTACGATATACTGCAATATCCTGAAACAGATAATCCTCTCATGGACAGCGGCAAAGGGTTCGATTGGGACGCGGAGCCTGTATTAGTGGAAGAAAACCGTTCGCTATCAGGGTCGATAAATGTCTCATTCAGATACAGATGGCTCATGAGGGAGAGTTTCTGCCTATATTCAGCATTGGGACTCGGATTCACAAAAGACCTCTGTCTTGGCTTGGGCCAGGTTGAGTTGCCTTGCCCTATACCTTATTTCGCCCCTGTCGGCATCAAGTTCGGCAAAGGCAGGGTATATGGAATAGCTGAATTGAATCTTTCTGCTGCAAGCACTTTCGGAATGGCCGGTATAGGTATAAGACTCTAAACCGACAACAAAAGGAACTATGACATTATTTTCAAAAATAGCTTTATCAAGACGATACGGCAAAGGAATATATTCCATATCAGCAGTTCTGACATTGGCATTGTCATCTCTCGCCTTTTTCAACCCGCTTGCAATTCCTCTTTGCATCATGATGAAGCTGATCAGTATT
>JAFZGK010000050.1 GCA_017555445.1 Bacteroidales bacterium | reverse complement strand
CCTAACATCAAGGCATGGCTCTCACCTCTGCTCTGGTCAGGAATGACTTTCGAATCACTTGTTCCTTTCGCGCAGGAGGCTGTCGACAGGATAACTGCCAAGGAAAAGTCTGACATCGTTATCGTTGCCACTCATGCCGGTACAGGACGAGGTGACGGATCTGTGCTTGAAAGCCAAGGACTTGACCTTCTCAAGAGCCTGAAGGGTGTTGATTTCGTGATTTGTGCTCATGATCACAGACCTACTGTAATTGATGAAGGTGACATCTGTCTCATCAATGCCGGAAGTCATTGCCGCACCATCGGCAAGGGCGTTGTCACAGTGAAGGTTGAGGGTGGAAAAGTGGTGTCAAAATCTGTGGATGCCGAGCTTGTCCAGGTGGACGTAAATAACGTCGACTCCAGGATGCAGGCAGCCTTCCATGATGATTATCTTGCCGTAAAGGATTTCACTCTGACAGAAGTGGGTGAGCTCAAGGCAGATCTCCGCACAAGCGATGCATACAGAGGCATGTCGGATTATCTTAACCTTCTTCATACCCTCTCTCTCAGCTGTGCTCCTGCTGAGATTTCGTTTGCGGCTCCTCTTACCTTCAATGGTGAGGTAAAGGCCGGAACCCTCCTTTATAACGATCTCTTTACAATCTATCCTTATGAAAACCAGCTTTTTGTCGTGAAGATGACAGGTAAGGAGATCAAGGATTACCTTGAATATTCATACGATGCGTGGATAAATACCATCAAGTCTCCTAAGGAGAATCTCCTCAAGATCCAGAACCGTCCGGACCCTCGCAACGGCACAGACAGGTGGTCTTTCAAGGGAACTGCATATAACTTTGATTCAGCAGGAGGACTCCACTATACTGTGGATGTGACCAAGCCTAAGGGTGAGCGTATTAACATCACAACTCTCGCTGACGGAAGCGCATTTGACCTTACGAAAGAATATAATGTCGCAATGACTTCTTATCGTGCCAGCGGTGGCGGCGACATCATGCGCAAGGGTGCAGGAATTGACACAGACAGGATAGGTGACAGAGTTGTGGAGTATCATCCGGAGATCAGAAACATCCTTTATGATTATCTCAAAGAGAACAAGACTATCGATCCTGCTGTAATCGGAAATCCTGAGGTAATCGGCAGCTGGAAGTTCGTTCCTGAGGATATGGCTGAGAAGGCCCTTGACAGGGATATGGCACTTCTCTTCTAAGCTGATGCCATCTGGTAAAAACTAACCGCGGCCCGAAGGTCGCGGTTATCTGTTTTAAAGAAGTCCGAGAAGTTTGCTTCGTGAGAGCATGCATGCTCCGACTGGTCCGGCCTTCTTTCCGAGTTTCGAGAACTTGATGGTCGTGTCCTGATTGATGAGGTTGAGCGAATGTTTCTGGATTGCGCTCCTGATCGGGAGAAGGAGGTATTCCTTAGCCTGGGATACGCGGCCTCCGATGACCACAAGTTCAGGGTTGAAGATGTTGATGAGTCCTGCGATTGCGCGACCCAATGTGTTGCCGACTTCTTCTACGGTCTCGATTGCAAGCACGTCCTCTTCCTCCACAGCTTCCAGAATGTCGTCAAGACTGATTTCTTCCTTATTGTTGAATTTCTCTGAAAGTGACGATGAACGTCCCTGCTGAAGCTTCTCGAGGATGCTTCTGTGCATTGCCGATCCTGATGCTCCGGTCTCAAGACAGCCTCTCTTGCCGCAATGGCAGATGCGGTCGTTGTTCAGGAAAGGGAAGTGGCCGATCTCGCCTGAGAAGCCGGATTTGCCATAGGAAAGTTTTCCGTCGATGATCATACCCATTCCGAGTCCCCATGCAACGTTGAGGAAGAGCATGTTCTTTTCGTTATTTGCCACGCCGCAGATGTACTCTCCATAAGTCATTGCCCTTGAGTCGTTTTCGACGAATACCGGGCAGCCGAACTGCTCCTGGAGCACTGCTCCTATAGGCCTGTCCTCGCCGATGAAGTAGGTGAAGCAGAATCCTGTCTCGTTGTTTACTCGACCAGAGAGGTTGATGCCGCAAGCCCTGATCTTATCCATCTCGATGCTGGTCTTGCCGATAAGTTCCTTGACCTTGTCGCAGAGCTCTATACAGGATTCCTCTGTGTTCTTCAGTGTGAAGCGGATGTCTTCCTGCAGGTCGACAGTCTGACCTTTGAAGTTGGTGACTGCGATGCTGAAGTCGTTCTTGCGTATGTCGATGCCGATGAAATAACCAGCGGTAGGGTTCAAGCCGTAGATGCTTGGTTTTCTTCCACCGTTGGTCACCTGTTTTCCCATGTCTTCGATATATCCCTCGTCAATCAGCTCCCCGACGACCTTTGTGATCGTGGGGATGCTGGTGCCGAGTTCCTTGCTTAGATCAGCAAGACTATAGGAGTCCTCATTTACGCAGAGACCAAGAATCCTCTGCTTGAGGATAGCATTCTTGCCCTCAAGATTGTACAGAAATGAATTATTCATAGTCTAACGGTTATGAGGCAAATATAATAATTATTTTTTGTTTCTGTTGACCCAATAGGATTCAATCTCTTCGAGTGTCTTACCTGTGGTCTCCGGAATGACTTTCCACATTATGAGCATGTATGGAACGCACATTACGGCGAAGATGAAGAATGTGCCTGCCTGACTCCATCCGAGGAGTACAGGGGTGAGCTGACCGATGAGGTAGGTACCGATCCAGAGGGCGAATCCTGCTATGGACATTGCGCGTCCGCGTACGCTGTTAGGATACATCTCAGAAAGCAGTACGAATACGATTGCAGAGATAGAGATCGCGCAGCAGAATACGTATGCGAGGAAGAATGTAAGCATGAATCCGTTGCCGAGTCCGAGTGCCGCTCCCCATGCGAAATATACTCCGATGGCCACGAGGCAGAGGATCATTCCTGACACTCCCCAGTAGATGAGCTGCTTGCGTCCTACCTTGTCGATGATGAACACTGCAAGGATAGTTGTCACGCAGTTCACCACTCCTACGAGCACAGTCGAGAACATAGGG
The DNA here is from genome assembly GCA_017555445.1 of Bacteroidales bacterium. The sequence goes on along the minus strand of JAFZGK010000050.1, from coordinate 21,798 downwards.
TTGTCGAATCCTGCGTCAGCAAAGATCTTAGGACCGTAGTAGAGCACTGCATTCACACCCATGAACTGACCGAGGATGGCGATGGCGCTGCCGGCGATGACAGCGAGGAGGATACCTGGCTTGAGAAGGTCGCTCCATGCTCCCTTGGTCTCTCCCTTGAGGGATGTCTGTGTTGTCGCAATCTCTTCCTTGACTTCAGCATCAGATGCGTAGATCTTTGCGAGCACGCTTGATGCCTTGTCGAGTTTGCCCTTGACGATCAGCCACTTAGGACTTTCAGGGATGAAGAAGATGATGCAGAAGAAGAGGAGGGCAGGAAGTGTTTCGCTACCGAGCATTCCGCGCCACATCTCCGAATTCCAGATGTTTGTCCAAAGGTCGCCTGCAACGCTGAGGCTGCCGTTTGCATCGATCACCCAGTTCATAAGGTATGCGAGAAGGAATCCTACTGTCACAGCAAGCTGGTAAAGTGATACGAGCGTACCGCGGATCTTCGCTGGTGATACCTCTGATATATATATAGGTGATACAATCGATACGATTCCGATACCTACTCCACCGATGATTCGGTATGCTACGAGTGAATCGAAGTTGCCGCAGACTGCACAACCGATTGCTGAGATGCTGAAGAGGGCGGCAGAGATAAGCATGGTGAGCTTACGTCCGAGGTAGTCGCTGAGCGAACCTGCCACAAGCACTCCGCAGATCGATCCGATGAGCGCGCAACCTACGTACCAGCCTTCTCCGGCGTCGCTGAGGCCGAACTGCGCCTTCACGATTGCTGTTGTTCCGGAGATGACGGCAGTGTCGTATCCGAACAAGATACCTCCGATAGCGGCAACAACCGCCATGAAGATTACATATCCTAATGTATTTTTCTGTTTCATAATGTCTTTTCGAACAATGTCGGGAAATTGGATTCTTTTAGATGTTGAAGTATTCTCTATACCTATTATATAAGTTACCTGCAGAACCATATACGGACTGAGGACTCATGAAGTGTGAGAATTCGAATGTGATGGCCTTGTCGTATCCGCAACGCTTTGCAGCCTCCAGCTTGAGACGGAGCTTGTCGAACTTGATAGGGAGGAACTTGATAGGCATGTCGCGGTCGAATGTCTCGGCGTTTGTCCAGCACTGCATGCCGTATCTGTCAGCAAGTTTCTTGTTCACGCTGAAGAATGCATCCAGTTCGTCATAGTCTATATGACCATCCTGGAATGCGACAGCGTCAACTACATCATGGATTCCTGCAAATATCTGATTCCATTCCTTTTCGTGCTGGTCAACAGAGACTGCATTGTCATTCACTGCCTTATTTGTTCCCATGATGGCTTTCTTGCCGTCAATCCAAGGTGAAATGAACACCGGCATGCCTCCAGATACATCCTTGCACTGCTTGCCCATAGCATGGAATGCATCTACTGCTCCTATTGTGTCGCGGCTGATTTCTGTGCTGATATACCAACCTCCGAAGCTGTCATACTTTTCTCCGTACATCTTCCAGACTTCATCGATTACGAACTTGTTGTCCTCGATCTCATGACTCATGTCCTTGGTGTCCCAATACACTCCTGAATCATAAAGGCCGAGGTAGAACTTCATTCCATATTTCTGTGCAAGGCGGCAGAACATGTCGATCAGGTCTACTGAAGGCATGTAGCAGCCTTTTTTCAGAAGGTAAGGTGAAGGATAGGTGATGAACTTGCGGTAGCCGCAGCGGATGTCGATCACTGTGTCGATACCGATAGACTTCATATAGGCGAAATCCTGGTCCCACTCTTTCTCGCCCCAGTTCTGGTGAGGAATGTCATGACTTATCTCGTCAAGGAAGGTACCTGTGATCTTCAGACCGTTGTCTTTCGGCACGATGAGTCCGCCTTCGGTGGTCTCATAGCCTGGTTCAGCAGCTGGTGCGCATGAAGAAAGGAGTGACGGAGCCACGAGAGCTGATGCTCCTCCGATGGCCATTGTCTTCAGAAAGTTTCTACGATCGGTCATATTTATGTTATTTAATGATTTTACATAATTAACAACGCAAATATAAATAATTTAATGTAATAACCTTAGATTAGTTTTTAAATTATTTTAAAAATGTTGGTGGTTTCTAATGAAAATTATAAAAATAGTGCTACTTTTGTAGGAAATTTTAATTTGCAATGAAAGTATACACTTCGATTCTATCTATTATTTCTGCAGCGCTTCTCTGCATTTCATGCGCAGAGGAGAAGGTGAATCACAATTATATGTGGTTCGATTGCGAGGCTAACTATGCGACACTTTCGCATCCGGATTCAATTCAGTTCTACCTTGCCAAGTGTAAGGAACTCGGTTTTGAGAATGTAGTAGTAGACGTGAAGTCTATCATGGGCGAGGTTCTCTATGACAGCCAGATTGCTCCCTATATGGGTGACTGGGAAGGCGTCACACGTTCACGTGACTATGATATGCTAGGTTATTTCATCGAGTATGGTCATCAGATGGGCATGAAGGTCTTCGGTTCACTCAATGTTTTCGCAGGCGGTCATAACTATTTCGACAGAGGTATCATCTATGAGGATAAGGCTGATTGGCAGTCGATCTGCTACCATCAGGGCAAGCTTACTCCGATCTCGCAGATCAAGACCAACTACAACGGCATGATGAATCCTGGCAACCCTGAAGTTCGTCAGTATCAGATCGATGTGCTCAAGGAGTTTGCTCTCAAGTATCCTGAGGTGGACGGTCTCATCTTCGACCGCGTACGTTACGACGAGATCACTTCTGACTTCAGCGAGCTTTCAAAGAAGCAGTTCGAGGAGTATGCAGGCGTGACAGTGGAGAACTTCCCAGAGGACATCCTCAGCTGGTATGACGAGGATGGAAACCTTCGTCCTAACTGGGCTGCAGGCAAGCATTTCAAGAAATGGGTAGAGTACAGAGCGATGGTCATCCACGATTTCGTAGTGGAGGCACACAAGGCTCTCAAGGAGATCAATCCTGACCTTATCATCGGTGACTACACTGGTGCATGGTATCCTACATATTTCCAGGTGGGCGTGAACTGGGCAAGTGAGACCTACGATCCTTCACAGGTTGCAGAATACCAGTGGTGGGCTACTGAGGACTATCACAAGGCAGGTTATGCCGAGCAGCTCGACGTCTACATGACTGGTCTTTACTATAGCTTCATCACAAAGGATGACGTGGATAAGGCAACAGGTGTTGTGGGCCAGCGCAGCGAGGCAGGTATGGACAACAGCCTTACTTACTGCTATAGTGTGGAAGGCGGAGCTGAGATCGCGAAGGAGATCACAAAGGGTGTGGTTCCTGTGATCGGTTCTATCTATGTGGAGCAGTATCTTGGAGACTTCACTCCATTCGGACCAGCTGTCACTCAGGCTCTTAAGAGCACTGACGGCGTGATGATCTTCGACATCGTACACCTCAATAAGCATAAGCTTTGGGACGAGCTCGAGGCAGCTATGAACGCGGCTAAATAATAACAACTAACTCTATTATAATGAAAACGATTTTCAGGAATATCCTTGTTTCGTTGATTTTCCTCTTGGGGGGGGCAGCAATTCTTAATGCCCAGCCTACAGTCAGGGGTATAGTCACCGACGCGGATGGACTTCCTCTCCCAGGAGTGGCAGTCCTTGTCAGCGGTACCACAAACGGTACTTTGACTGATGACAATGGTTATTATGACATTACCGTGAAGAAGGGTGACGTCATCATCTTCTCAAGCCTTGGTATGGCAGAGCAGTCATTTGCATGTGACGGCAAGCTCAGCAAGCTTGATGTGATAATGACGGAGGATGTGACTTTCCTCGAGGAGACTATCGTGGTGGGTTACGGTACAGCAAAGAAGTCATCTTTGACAAGTGCGGTTTCTGCAATCAAGGGTGATGACCTTCTCAAGGCTCCTTCTACAAACGTATCACAGCTTCTCGCAGGACGTCTTCCTGGTATTTCTTCTGTACAGGAATCAGGAGAGCCGGGTCTCGACCAGGCAGCACTTAGAATCCGTGGATCGATCAATGCAGTAGCATACGTAGTTGACGGTTTCCCCGTAGCTAATATCAATGATATCGACCCTGCTGATATTGAGAGTGTATCAGTACTTAAAGACGGTGCTTCAGCTGCAGTATACGGACTCCAGGCATCTGGTGGTGTGATTATCGTGACAACCAAGAAGGGAGATAGAGGTAAGACTAAGATCTCATACAATGCCTCACTTGGTGCATCGCTCAATGCAAACTTCCCTGACTTTATGGATGGTCCGCAGTTCGCTTACTATTATAATGTAGCCCAAATGATGGACCAGCTTGCATCAGGAGCGATTGCAAGCGATAAGGATTATGTTCCTTACTTTACAAAGGAGCAGGTCGAGATGATGACAAACGGAGATCCTACCGATGGCTGGGACAATGTCAACTATATTGACAAGGTGTTCGGTACAGGTATGACGCAGAAGCATAATGTGACTGTCCAGGGTGGAGATGAGTCTGTACGTTACTTCGCTTCTTTCGGTTATCTCGGACAGAAGGGTAATATCGACAACTACAACTACGACAGATACAACGTACGTGCAAATATCGAGTCAAACTTTGCGAAATATTTCCACTTCTCACTCGGTCTTTCAGGCGTACTTTCAAACAGAAGCACTCCAGCGTTCAGTACAGGTGGTTCTGACATGGGTTCGGAGACAGGTTGGCTTTCTATTGCAAACCAGACAATCCAGATGCACCCATATCTTCCTGTTCAGTATCAGGGACTTTACACTGCATCACTCAAGGCCAACACTTCTCTTCCACAGTCTCCTCTCGCAGCGATCTACGAGTCAGGTTACAAGAAGACAAGAGGAATGGATGCTACGGTGAATGCTTCCCTTGCATTTGATGTACCAGGTGTAGAAGGCCTCCAGCTCAAAGTTTCAGGATCGTTCGATTATGGCACATCATTCAACAAAAATCTCAACACCCCATATTACCTCAAGGCTTATCACAATGGTGCATGGAGTGATATGACTGACCCTCGTGGCGTTGGTAACGGTGTTGAGCTCGGTGAAGGTTCGACATATTCACAGTCAACTGTAGGTCAGGCAAGCATTTCTTACGCAAACTCATTCGGCAAGAACAACCTCGAGCTTCTCGCTCTCGGTGAAATGCGTGATTATAAGGGAAATGCTCTGTCAGCCTATGCTAAAGAGATTCCATTTGCATCTCTTCCTGAACTTCCGAATGGTAAGCCTCAGAACAGTCCTATTTCAGGATGGAGCAGTTCATCACGTTCTATCGGATATGTTTTCCGTGCAAGATACGATTACGATGAAAGATATCTCGCAGAATTTACAGGACGATACGATGGTTCATATAAATTCGCAGGTATGCGTGATACAAGATGGGGATTCTTCCCGTCAGCATCAATCGGTTGGAGAATGTCAAAGGAACCGTGGATGTCAGGAGCATCTTTCCTTGATGACCTTAAACTTCGTGGTTCAGTAGGTCTCCTCGGTAGCGACAATGCAAGCGCATATACCTTCCTCAGTACATATTACCAGTGGGGAAGCAAGGTGATCTATGATCAGTATAAGGGTGCTACAACAATCAATCCTGCATATTATCCGGCAGGTGTTCCTAACCTAGACCTGACATGGGAGAAAACTCTTTCTTGGAATGCTGGTTTTGACTTTACAATGTGGAACGGACTCCTTGGTGGAGAAATTGACGGATTCTACAACCTTACATATGACATGCTCACTGCTCAGGGTTCAGGATTCCCTTCATCTATGGGTGGATACTACCCTTCAGTAGTGAACAAGAACTCTATTGACGTAAAGGGTATCGATGTGATGATTTCACACAGAAACCAGTTCTTCGTAGGCGGTAAGCCATTCATGTATGGAATCAGCGCAAGTGTGACATATGCAAAGTCACGCTGGCTCATCTATCCTGACGAGCCTAATGCACCTGAGGAGTGGAAGCTCGTAGGTCGTCCTGTAGGTTCTTTCCTTGCATGGACTGCTGACGGCCTCTATAAGACAGAGGAGGAAATCGACAATTCTGCGTGGTATGGTACACGTCCGAATATCGGTGATATCAAGTATGTAGACCTTAATGGTGATGGTGAGATTGATAGTTATGACAAGAGTCTTGTAGGTAGACCTAACCGTCCACAGCTTACTTACGGTCTCAACCTCGACTTCGCATGGAATGGTATCGACTTCAATGCACAGTTCACTGGTGGTGCTCTATTCGACGTTTCATTGACAGGTACTTACTACAACGGTAATGACGATAATACCATCTGGACACAGACATTCAAGGAGAATGCAAACTCACCACTCTTCCTCGTAGAGAATGCATATAGCATTTATAATCCTGAGGGAACATTCCCAAGATTGACTCTTGGTGCCCCTGGTCATGGTGGTGACAATGGTCTTGCATCTACATTCTGGCTTCGTGACGGTAAGTATGTACGTCTTAAGTCAGCTCAGCTGGGTTATACATTCCCTAACAAGTGGACTAAGAGAATCAATATCGAAGGTCTAAGGATTTTCGTTGAGGGACAGAACCTCTTTACACTCGACGGACTCCCTGAAGGTATCGACCCTGAGTCTCCAGGCGTTAACAACGGTTATTATCCACAGCAGCGTCTCGTGATGGGTGGTATTTCATTAACATTCTAAGTGTTTAAGTGATTATGAGAAAATTATATAAAGGACTTTTGATAGCAGGTGCAGTCTTGGGATTCTCTTCCTGCAGCGATTTTCTTGACATGACACCTCCTGACCGCGTGTCGGATAAGGTGATCTGGGAGACTACTCAGTCTGCTGAGTATACTCTCAACTATATGTACAGCTATGTATACGATATCGTAATGAGCCAGAGCAGGGTAGGTCTTACAGAGGCTCTCACCGACCAACTCAAGTATGGTTCTTACAACTATAATGCTTTGGCTTTCATCCCAAGCGAGATGGCATACGGTGACGCTACAACCCTTTCTGCTTCATATGTAGATGCATATATGGGATATTGGGGCACATGGTACAGTGCAGTTCGTCAGGTAAACCAGGGTATTTCAGAGCTTAAGAAATATGGACAGATGTCTGAGCCGGACAAGGTTCGTCTTGAGGCAGAACTTCGTTTCATGAGAGCATTCATTTACTTTGACCTCATGAAAAGATATAAAGAAGTGATCATCTATGATGAGGACCTCTCTAAAATTACTAAGGATCAGCCTCTTAATACAGAGAAGGAAGGATGGGATTTCATTCAGGCAGACCTTGAGTTTGCGGGAGCTAACCTTCCTGAAAGGACAGCCTCTAAAGGCCGACTTGATAAGGGCTCGGCATGGGCTTTCCTCTCGCGCACAATGCTTTATGCACAGCGATGGGATTTGGTTAAGAAGGCTGCAGAGGAAGTCGAGAAGCTTGGATATGGACTTGAAGCAAATTATGCTGACTCATACGGTAAGAGAACTTCTGCAGGCAATAATGAAGCAATCCTCCAGTACCAGTTCGATAGGGCACAAAGTGTGACACATAGCTTCGACTTCTATTATGCTCCAGGTGGTGATTATGCTCTTCATGGTGAGACTGGTGGAGGTTATGGTACTCCGACACAGGAAATGGTAGAGTCGTATGAGTATGCCAAGGGAGGTTTCCCTGATTGGACTGAATGGCATGGAACTACTTCAAAGACTCCTCCTTATGCAGAGCTTGAAGCGCGATTCCAGGCATCTATTCTTTATAATGGAGCTGAATGGAAAGGCCGTAAAGTTGAGCCATTTGTAGATGGTGCTGATGGTTGGAGCCAGTGGAACCTTGATCGTGAGCCTAAGGGTCGTACGACTACAGGTTATTACCTCCGCAAGATGGTAGATGAAGGACATAATGTGATTACGGAATCTGGTAGTGTTCAGCCAATTACTGTTATCCGTTATGCTGAGGTACTCCTTAACAAGGCAGAAGCATGTTATCGTCTGGATGACAATGCTGGTGCAAATGCTGCAGTGAAGGCAATACGTGACCGTGTAGGCCTTCCATACACAGATAAAGGTGGCAATAACCTTTGGACTGCAATTCGTCAGGAGCGTAAGGTGGAACTTGCTTATGAAGGACTTTGGTATTGGGACCTCCGTCGTTGGGGAGTTGCTCATAAGGCTTACCCAGAAGGACTTACAGGTTATCAGCAGCACGGTCTTAAGATTGTCAAGAATGCTGATGGAACATTCACATATTCATATGTTTCCGTTGACGATAAGAACAGAAACTTTCCAGAAAAGATGTATCGTTTCCCTCTTCCAAGCAGTGAGCTTACCAGCAATGCTAAGGTAAATCAGTTCACAGAGTGGCAGTAAAATAAAAGATGATAAAAATGAAGAAGATATATTATTTACTCTCTGTAATAATCCTGGCTATGTTCTCATCATGCCAGGAACCGGAGTATATCCATCCGACAGCAGAGCGTCAGGGTATCACAAGCTTGACGGCATATTTTACATCAGGCAAATATGTAGATCAGGCGCTTGCAAAACTTACAGTGACTGATCCTGAAGCTGATCGTTATGAGATTCCTGTTCCATGGTTCTTTCCTGAAGAATCTGATGATGTGACTACATTTTATATGACACGTTTGAGAGTGCGTGCGGAACTGGCTCCTAACTGTAAGATAGATCCTCCTCTTACTATTCTTGATCTTACTCAAGAACATCAGTTTACATACACAAATGCTCAGGGTGAAAGCAAACAGATTACAATTGCAGCAAAGCGTGTCAAGTCTGATAAATGTAATGCTATGTCATTCAAGTTGACAAGTCCTTACACTATTGAAGGTTTTGTTAATGATGAAACTAATGAGATATACTTATTTACTCTTGATGACCTCAAAGGCTTTTCTGCTGAGGCAGTAGCTTGTGCGCATGCTACAATTAAGACAGACCTTACAAAGAAGAAGAACTATAATAATCCGCAGGAACTTGTAATATTGGCGCATGATGGAAAGACAGAGCGTACTTACACCATTGTCAAGAAATATCCTACAAAGATTCCATATGGCTTCAGAAATCAATCAGTACGTCAGCTCTTTAATTTTGAGCCTGTCAGCAGACTTGGATTCCCTGCATATACAGAAACTGTAAATCCTTCTGTTGCTGCTATTGGTGGTTATCTGGTTGTATCATTAGGTAATGGATCTACTCCAGTTTATCTTGATGGTCTTACTGGCGTGAAACTTGGTACAGTTAATACTGGTACAGCAGAAGTAAATTCACTGACTAATGATGAGGGAGGTAATCTAGTACTTACCAATCATGCAGAATCATCACAGACTGTCAATATCTATAAGACTAAGTCTGTGACAGAAGCACCTGTTCTTTTCCATTCATTTGTCAATGATACAGATGTGCCTGTGGGATATCATGTTAAGGTTCATGGAAATCTTGATGGTGATGCTGTTATCATTCTTACTCATGAGGGTATTGCTGGTGTAACTGAAACAAGCAAATATACAAGAGTTGTAGTAAAGGGTGGCAATATAGAGTCAACAGAGGTTGTTGATCTATCTGCTCTCGGCCTTTCATGGGGTGCTGCACCAACAAATGCTGCTAAAGTAGTACCAGCTTCAGCTAATCCGGCAGATGGTGTTCTTCTGTGCTACTATTCTTCAAATACTCTAACATATGTGAATGGAAACGGAGCGATTGCTGCTACATGGCCAGTACTCGACTCTGCGGTTTCAGGTAATTATAATACTAATGTGATGGATTCGAAGACATATAATAATGCTACTTATGCAATTCATCTCGTATCAAGCCATTTCCCTATGTGGGGTTGTGGCCCTCAATTGAGAGTATTTGATGCAACCACTCCGACCTCTATTAAAGATGGTACACCAGTAATGTCGAATGAATCCATTGAATGGTACCAAACAGCTGCTTCAGGCTGTGCTGCTGCTGACGTTGTGATGGCGCCATCAGCAGATGGGTTCAAGGTATTTATATATTATTTCGATCATAATGCTGGTGTTATCGGAGGTTATGTAGCTGACAGCATTGACATTTAATTTTAATGAAGATCCTATTATCAATATTAGCAACTGCCATCCTCGCAATTTCTTGCGGGGATGAGCAGAATGATAATCATGAATGGCCTTGGGATGATCCTGAGAAGGAAACTCCTGAAGTTATAGAACCGATAGAGTCAGCTCCTATTAATAAATGGACTGATGTTTCTGAAAGTTATGGAACGTTATCCGGTGTAAAGATATATAGATCTCCTGAAAAACTACAAGGTAAAAAAGCTATTGCATACATTGCTGTAGTTGATCTTGAGCAAACAACATGGGATATATGGAGTATAGCTGATCCTGAAATGGATGGAACTACTGAGAAACTGAGAACCCCTTCTAATGTACATTCTAATGGTGAATTTCAGGTAGTTATGAATGCAGGATTTTTCTATTCGGCTGATGGAAAGAATTATTCATCAAGTCTTGCAGTAAGAAATTCAGAAATTCTGACTTATAATATAAACTATGCTTCTGAAGATTGGGTAACAATGTATTATCCCACTAGGGCTGCGTTATTAGAGTCTGTTGATGGTGAGTTTGACGCATGTTGGACCTATAAAACATGGGATGCACATTATATCTATCCGGCTCCTTCAGAAAATTCATGGGAGAATAAGCCTGTTTCACAGCCTTCTTCTACGTTCCCAAAGGGTGGAAAACCATTTGCTGCCTATACAGCTATTGGCGGAGGCCCTCTTCTTATCAATCAAGGAAAATTTGTAGATTCATATAAGTTTGAACTTTTTGATGGAACTTCTGGTATTGCTCCCGACAGTAATCAACCGAGAACAGCTGTTGGTGTGACTGCAGATAGAAAGATGATACTTTTTGTTTGCGAAGGTCGTGAAATGACAGAAGGAGTCATGGGACTAAGCACAGCAGACGTTGCAAATATATTAATGGATTTAAAGTGTGTTGAGGCAATTAATCTTGATGGCGGTGGTTCAAGTTGTATGTTAGTGAATGGCAAGATGACTATAAAAGTTTCAGACGGAGCTCAACGCGCGGTAGGCAGTACAATAATGATTAAATAATGTTAGATGAAAGTATTATATAATATCCTTGTCTCTTTATCTCTTTTTTGTCTCTTTGCTTGTGAACCTCAGGTAGATGAACCGTTATGGAATGATAACTGGAATGAAACAGAGCAGGGAGGAGGAAGTGAAAATGGTAGTGGAGAAAACGAAGGGGAAGGTAATGAAGAAACTCCTGAAAAAAAGGAGGGCAAGGCAAGACTAGTGTGGATTGATGCCGCAGCTAACTTCAAGGATTATGCTAACAGCAAGAAGAATATTGCTGATGACATGAAACGTCTCAAGGAGACTGGTTTTACAGGTGTAATTGTTGAAGTTAGACCAACGACAGCAGGACTTCTTTTTGAATCTGACATTGAAGCACCTCTTACTCAAGTTGATGCTTGGGTCACCGGAGGATATAAATGGGTAAAGAGAACAGAGGATTTTGATTACCTTCAAGAATTTATAAATGCAGGTAAAGAAAATGATCTGGATGTATATGCTGCTATCAATACGATGGTCGGAGGTAAGGAATGTCCGTATGGCCTAGGTTCGAGCGGGCCTCTATTCAATGGTAAGGCAAAGAAAGAATGGGCGACTGTAATAAATACTGCTGATGGCCTTGTCAGCTGTATGGATATGGGTGCTGGAACAAAGTTCCTTAATCCGGCAAATGACGAGGTAGTAGAATACTTGCTTGGTATTCTTGAAGATTTGGCAGCATATGATGTAGCAGGAATTATTCTTGACAGGTGCCGTTATGACGATTTTGAATTACAGAGTGATTTTTCAGATGTATCACGTAAGAAATTTGAAGATTTCATAGGTTCTTCAGTTGAAAATTGGCCAGGTGATATTTTTGCTCCTGGAACTGAAAAACTAAAGACACCTCTTACTTCTGTTCAGAAGAAATGGATGGAATTTCGTGCCAAGATGATACACGATTTTATGGAGAAGGCTTCCAATAAGGTTCACTCTGTAAATCCTGATATCCGTTTTGGAGCCTACGTGGGTGCATGGTACAGTAGTTACTATTACTCTGGTGTCAATTGGGCAAGTCCAGACTATAATGCCACTAATGTTTATAATTGGGCAACCAAGGATTATAATCAATATGGCTATGCAGATCATTGTGATGTAATGATTATAGGAGCTTATGCTTCTACAAAATCAATATACGGAAACAGTGAGTGGACTATGCAGGGTTTCTGCAATAGAGCAAAAACAATTTTTGCGGGAGATGTTCCGTTTATCGGTGGACCAGATATAGGAAACTCTACTGGTTTCGAAAATGGCGGACAAGGAAAACTGATGCCTGATATAGTTGATGCATGTATCAATGCTTCTACAGAAGGAATGTTCTTCTTCGATCTCTGTCATATCAAAATGTATGATTATTGGGCTGATATCAAGAAGGCTTTTGATAAATACTTAGATACACTTTAATATTTTATTAACCACTTTATTAATTTATCATGAAAAAAATTGCATTATTCCTTTCAATCGTCGCAGCGGCGATTGCATGTGAGCAGGTAGAGCCAATCACTCCTCCTGAAATCGATTTCGCAAATCCTGATGTAGTTATTGCTTACGAAGGAAGCGAGGATGAGTCTGTAAAACTTTCTTTCAACGTAAATGTTGATTGGACCGCAGAACTTGATCAGACTTATGACTGGATTACAATCACTCCAACTTCTGGTCCAGCTGGTGAAGCTTCTATTACAGTAATTGCAACTGCTAATAAGTCAAAGGAAGAGCGTGCTGCAGTAGTTAAGGTTACAGCAGGCGTTTCTGTACTTAATTTTGACATCGTTCAGGCTGGTTCACCTTCACTCACAGTAGAACCAGAGGAAGTTGTCTTCCCTTCTACAGGTGGAACACAGGATGTTACTGTTAAGGCAAATGTTAAATACGTAGTTACAATCCCTGAGAACGATTGGCTTACTTACAAGTTCAATGAGGCTACAGGTGTTTATACACTTAAGGCTGAGGCTAATGAGGCTTATGCAGCACGTACACTCACTATTACCCTTTCAAATAATGTTGATGGTGTTTCAGAGTCAGTAGTTGTAAGCCAGGATGGTAGAGCTAAAGTTCTATGGGAGAAGTCATTTGCTGATTATGCTTCTGTAATATTTGGTGATCCTATCCACGTTGCTTATATTGGTGAGAATGTTCTTATTTCAACAGGCAAGGCTATTCACGCATTCAAGGCTTCTGATGCTTCATATGTATCTGAGGTAGCTATTCCAGAGGGATTTGTCGTTGGATCAATGACTAATGATGATGCTGGAAATGTCGTGTTTGCATCACTTCTTGATGGTTATGCAACAGGTGATATTTATGCTATCTCTGCAATTGATGCTGCACCTGTAAAAGTAGCTTCTCTAACAAATAATGTTTATGTTGCAGCAAGTAACCTTAGAGCTGGTGGTGATGTGACAAAGACAGGTGTAGTTGTAATGTATGCATATTATGAGCATTATTGGGTAGGTTGTGATATCGTTGACGGTGTCGCTGGTGAAAGCAAGTGTGGCCCTATTACTCCTCTTAGTGGAGCTGGTGCTACATGGACTCCAAATAATGGTTGTGTTACTCCTGTAGGAACTAAGCTCGAGGATGGTTTCCTTGCAACATATTATACATCTCCAGCACTTATGACAAATGTTGGTGGTGAGTGGGTTGCAGTTGGTCCTGCTGATATCTTCACAGGTAATGATAACAACTGTGCAGTTGCAAGAGCTGCCTTTGGCTCTGAAAAGTTTGCAGCTGTAGCAGTTGGAGCACACTTTACTTGGTCAGCAACAGGTGCTCACCTTTATGACCTTTCAACTGGTGAAAAGGTATATACTTATGCTACAACATCTGAAAGCCTTACCAACCTTGGTGTAACAGCTGATGTTGCTCTTCAGGCAACTAAGGATGCTCTTTATATGTATGTAACTGATCTCAATAGAGGTAAGATTGCTTGTATAGAGATTAAATAATTAATCAAGATATCCACATGGACTTTAAATTACTTGCATCTCAGTATAAGACTGAACTCTTGGACAGCTGTCTTCCTTTCTGGCTTGAGAATTCTCAGGACAAGGAATTCGGTGGTTACTTCACCTGTCTTAACCGTGATGGAAGCGTGTTTGACACCGATAAGTTCATCTGGCTTCAAGGCAGGGAAGTGTGGATGTTCGCTATGCTGTACAACAAGGTTGAGAAAAGGCAGGAGTGGCTTGACTGTGCGATTCAGGGAGCAGAGTTCCTTAAGAAATATGCACATGACGGCAATTATGACTTCTACTTCTCTGTAACTCGTGAGGGCCAGCCTATCATTCAGCCGTACAACATTTTCTCCAACACATTCGCTTGCATGGCTTTTGCACAGCTTGCTGAGGCGACCGGCAGCGAAGAGTATAAGGAGATTGCGCTCCGCACTTTCCAGCGCATTCTTGATCGTCGTAACGATCCGAAGGGACGATGGGAAAAATCCTATCCAGGAACACGTCCTATGAAGGGTTTTGCCCTTCCAATGATCATCTGTAACATGGCTCTCGAAGTGGAGAACATCATCTCTGACAAGAGCCTGCTAGAGATTACGATTGATGAGTGTCTGAACGAAATCCTTAATGTGTTCTATCAGCCTGACCTTGGCGTCATGCTCGAGAACGTGGCTCCGGATGGAACTCCGGTGGACTGCTTCGAGGGCAGAGTAATCAATCCTGGTCATGACCTGGAAGCTCTCTGGTTCATGATGAACCTCGGCATCCGTCGTAACGACAAGGAACTGATCGAGAAATGTGTCAAGATATCTCTTGATGTTATCGAATACGGTTGGGATAAGGAATATGATGGAATATTCTATTTCCTTGATAGAAAAGGATACCCTCAGCAGCAGCTGGAGTGGGATCAGAAACTATGGTGGGTACATCTTGAGTCTGCAATCTGCATGCTTAAAGGTTACCAGCTGACAGGTAATGAAAAATGCCTTGAATGGTTCAAGAAGCTTCACGAATATATGTGGGCTCACTTCAAGGATTCTGAATATCCTGAATGGTATGGATACCTTAATCGTCGTGGTGAAGTTCTCCTTCCTCTCAAGGGTGGAAAATGGAAAGGATGTTTCCATGTTCCTAGAGGACTTTACCAGATCTGGCAGATTCTGGAAACCCTGTAGTTTGACTACATAGACACTATTCATAGTGTATACATATTTCCATTCCCGCATCGGGGCAGCCGTGAGGCTACCCCGATGCTTTTTTTATCCATCCGCCAGTCACCCCGTCCGTAAAAACCCGTCATTTCCCGGACGGCAAGCAAGAAAAAGGGGCTGACCATAACTGGTCAACCCCTTATCGGAAATTATTCAGGATGATTATCTGCTGATTTCCTGTGAGTATACTCTGCCGAAACGGTCAGTAGCACGAACCTCAAGCGTCTTTGCCTGAGCAGAATGTTTTGCCCTGAACATGTTTTCTGTCGGAGCTGCATATACCCATGTCCTCTTGAGAGATGATGGATCCTTGTAAAGCTCGCGTGCCAGAGGGTCCTGAGTCTTGAACTGCTCCATGTCGCAGACCTTCACTCCGTCCTCGAAATACTCCACCTTCCATGCCGGGTCGTAGCCCCAGATGTTTGCCACAACGTATCCCTGATGCTGCTCGTCGTCCACATAGACCTTCATCTGATAGTCCTCTGGATGGCCGCAACCGATATATTTCCAGCTGATGTCACTTCCGTTGATCTCCATGTCCTTGAAGCCGGCAGGCGAACCGTCGATGCAGACAGGGCCGCACCACCATGCACCGCAAAGGCCTGTAACGTTCATCTCTGCGATGTTTTCGCTGATCTGCTCGTAATCAGCTGTGTGCATGTGGCCTGAAAGGATAAGTGTCTTGTATGGCTCGAGAAGAGCGTAGAGGGCCTTCTTGTTCACAGTATTGTCGCTGATGTTGCCATAGTTGAATCCTTCACGGTCAGACTTGTCGAGAGTAGTAGGGATGTGCATTGAAACGATCACCTGCGATCCCTTCTTCACATGCTTGAGGTCGTTCTCAAGCCACTGGAGCTGTCTTTCCTCGATGTAGCCGATGTAGTACCAGTCAGTGCCGATGAAGAAGTTGTTGTTCATCACGACATAGTGGATATCACCCACGTTGAATGAATACCATGCCGGTCCGAACATCTTCTGATAGTCTGTCATCGAAGTCTCATGAGCTCTTCCGTAGTTGGTCATGTCGTGGTTGCCCATCACGCTTCTGAAAGCGATGCCTGTGTGGGACATCACCTTGTTATACTCAGGATAGAGTGCGTGGTTCCAACCTACGATGTCACCGAGGCAGAGTCCGAAAGTGTAGTCTGAATCCATACCCTTGATGTATTCGCCCATGAATTTTGAATGTTCAAGGAGTGATGGAAATTCATCAGCATCGCTGATCTGAGGGTCTGCCACCACGATGAGGTTGTGGTTTGTGTCATCCTTAGGATTCTTATTCACAAGGAAGTCATAAGACTTCACCTTCTTGCCGATGGACTTATAATAAAGTGTTTCACCTTCGAGAGTCTCTGAGATGTAACCCGATGGAGTCGAGATGAATACGAACTTGCTGTCCGAGTCTGCATCCATGACGAATCTTCCCTTTGAATCGGTCACAGTGGTGTTGAGTCCGTCTGATACGACTACTCCTGAGAGCGTCTCGCCGTCGACGGTCTTCACTGTACCCTTGATTTCTTTTGCTTCTGCCCAGGCAAAGCATGTGAGTGCTGCCAGAGCGGTCAAGATAGTCTTCTTCATATTTTATTATCTGTAAAGTTTGTCTTCCATTTCCCAGCCTGTGATGCTTGAGATGTAAGGTATCACGTTGCTGGCAACCTTGATCTGTCCCTTGTAGTTAGGGTGAGCGCTTGCACCGAGGTCTGTAGTATGGTTATGTACGTTTGTGGTCATACCCATGTATGAGACGTTCTTAAGTCCACTCATGATGCAGGCGTTACGGATGTGGTCGAAGCTGAACGGAGTTACATTTGAAGCCATGCAGAGGATAGGAATCTCCTCACCGTAGTTGGCCTTGATCTTCTTCAGCAGTTCGATGTATCTTTCTGCAAAGATGAGTTCGTGCGGCTGACGTGCAGTCGAGAAGTCGTTGGTACATAGGTAGATGACTACGATATCAGGACGGTGTGGCGCCATGTCAGGAGTCCATTTCATATCAGGATCTTCATCGAAAACCTGTGTGTAACGGTCAGGCATGTTGTAGCCCGGACGGTAGTCGTCGTAGTTTCTGCAGACTCCCTGTCCAGAGTGGCTTACAAGGTTGTAGTCGGCGTTGAAATAGCGGGCTGCAATTGTTGCATAGGTAAGGTTACAGTTCTCAGTCTCAGGCAGGAACGGATCGTTGCCAGATGCGCTCTCCGTGCCGTAACCACATGTGTATGAATCACCTATGAATTCGATATGTCTTTCCTTACGGCCGTTTGCCTGAAGGATTTCCCCTTCACTTACGAACGAATGTACTGTGAAGCGTCCCTGCTCACCCTCAGTTCTTTTCTGGAGGATGATTTCATGCTCTCCCTTGCCGAGACCCTCTGCAAGCACGATGAGAGTGTCCTTCGCTGCTACGAGGAACTTTCTATCTGCAGTCGGAGTCATCTCCTTGTCGATCCAGAGGTTGAACCAGCTGTTCTTGCTGTCTGAGCACTTCATCGCAAGATACGGTCCGTTGAACTTCACTCTGAAATATGTTCCGCTCCAGTCATAGCTCACGTCAGCTCCTTCGACGAGAACTCGTCCGGTGTATTCTATCCTGCTGTCAGATGCAGGCGTTTCAGTTGTCTTCTTTGGTTTTGCAGCGTCAGCAGCAAAGCATGCTGCGGTCAATGACGCCATAACGAAAATAAGTCTTAATGTCTTGCGCATATTTATAGGTTTAGCTTCTCCAGAATAACTTGAGTCTTGTGAATGAATATGTTACGCACATCATAAGGAATGTGATTATCACGCCGATCATTACTCCCCAGAACTGTGATCCTACTGCAAGACCAGACAGCCAAGGCAGGATGCCTGCGAAGTTGAGGATCGGTCCGATGAGGAAACTTGTCACTGTGTAGGCAAGCATAGGGTTCTGTCCCACACCCGCAAGGAATGGTCCTTTTACGCCATATCTGAGCTCGAGCATGAGCAGGAATGCTGTCACAAGAGCTGCCATTCCGCCTGTTGTGAAAAGGTATGAAAGGTTGCAGTAGTCTTTGGTTATGCCTCCGTCGAGCGGATCGAAGATGATGCCCACGAGCATGAGCGCAAATCCTGTCCATGCAGTCTTGATGAAGATGTTTCTTTCTTTCCATGTGAGGGCCACGAATACGCCTGCAAGTGCTGCAGAAATAATGAAGTCTGCAAGCACATTACGTGTGAAGAGGCCCCAGAGCTGGACGAGGACTGCTGCCAGCGCTATGATTCCTCCTGCCACCTGCTTATTGCTGATCAAAGCCTTCTCACCTGAGCGTGAGTGTGCGAGGATCATGTCTCCGACGATCGAACCAGGAAGCACGATAAGCAGATACTGAAGCCACTCCCAGTTGAAGAACCAGCTGATGCAGCTGCATGAAGGCACGAAGTCAAGTGTCTGAGGGAGGTATGAATCAAGGGCCTTGAATGCTCCTACAAGGAGAATTATCAGCCATCTTAGTCTGAGATTGTCCTTTGTGAACATCCAGATAAGGCCACCTGTGATTGCTATCACTGCGAGAATCATTATGATGATGTCGTTTGCCGCTTTGTTGATGCTCAGGCCGAAGTGTCTTGTGAATACGAGGGCAAGGGCGCCGATCATGGCGAGGCCCGCAATGTTTATGGCTGTGCCAAGATGCTTCTTCCATCCTTCTCCTGTGATGTTTACTCTTACCAGGCTAAGGAAGAGTGCTATCCAGAGAGTAATGTTGAAGATCCACTGCTGCCATGCCGGCTGAGCTGAGCCGCCGAGTGCATATGCGTTGCCAAGAAGTATGGCGAAAAGTGTGAGGATGATCCATCTCTTGACAAGACTTCCTGCCACAGACCATCTGCTCTGTCCTCTTTCGAGTCTTTTACGCATAGCGAACGGAAAGGCAGCTCCCATAGGGAAGAGGAAGAAAGGAAATACAAGGTCCACCCATGTGAGTCCTGCTACATCAGGGTTGAACGCATAGGTAGGTGGGGGAGTCTGTGCGTGGAACATCCATGCGGGAAGACCTGAATTGAAGCCGATATTGGCGCAGAGAACCATTCCTACAATGGCGATACCTCTGATCATATCGATGGATGCAATTCTTTTTGATGCTGTAGACATGTTCATATGTTTTGATTCATGCAAAATTAATCAATATTTCTAATATATTTTTAAAATACCCCCGTCTGTTAATAAAATATTTTAATTTTGTGAAAGAAAAATAATGAACCATGAAAATGCCGAAATTCTTTTCCATTCTTATAGCATCAATATTAGTTTCATGCACATCCTACATTGATGTGCCCGTCCTTATCATAGGTGGCGGAGCTTCTGGTGTCAGTGCAGGAATACAGGCCTCAAGGATGGGAGTTGAAGCTATGATCGTTGAAGAAACTCCCTGGCTTGGTGGAATGCTGACATCCGCCGGTGTAAGTTGTATCGACGGCAATTATCAGATGCGAGGCGGAATCTTCGGAGAGTTTACGGATTCTCTTGCAGCACGTTATGGAGGTTATCCGGCATTGCAGACAGGATGGGTAAGCAATATCAATTTCGATCCCCAGATAGGGCAGGAAGTCTTTTCCAATATGGTAGATGAGTGCTCGGATCTTCTGACAGTTTACAGGAATTCACGAGTTCTTTCCATAGACAAGGTAGAGAACGGATGGCGTGTGGTTTTCAAGAATGAGGAAGGCCGGAAGGTGAAGGTGGACGCAGAGATATTGATTGATGCCACTGAGCTCGGAGATGTGGCGAAGGAATGTGGAGCGGATTACAGAATAGGTATGGAGTCATCATCTGACACTGGTGAGTCCATTGCCCCGGAGCAGGCGAATGATGTGATCCAGGACCTTACATACGTGGCTTTTCTGAAGGATTACGGTCCCGATGCGGATATGACGATAGAACGTCCGGAAGGTTATGATCCTTCTCTTTTTGCGGACTCATGCCTCAATCCTTTGAGTGACGGCATTGCTGAAACAGGTCAGACAGTGTGGGCTGCAGATATGATGATAACCTACGGAAGAACACCGGGCGGCAGGTATATGATAAACTGGCCTATCTATGGCAATGACTTTTATGTCAATGTCATTGATGCTTCCAAAGAGGAGCGGGACGCTGCTTTCCGGCAGGCGAAGAACTTCACCTTGTGTTTTGTCTATTTCATCCAGACCCAGCTCGGAATGAAGAATTTGGGTATTGCTGACGATGTTTTCCCGACAGAGGACGGTCTGCCTTTCTTCCCTTATCATCGTGAGTCAAGGCGTATAGTGGGTGAGGCCTTTCTTACCATGGATGCTGCAGCAAGACCTTACGAGTATGATAAGCCATATTACAGGACAGGCATTGCTGTGGGGGATTATGCTGTTGACCATCATCATTTCCGTCATCCGCAATGGCGTTCTCTCCCGGACCTTCACTTCTATCCCATACCGTCGTTTAATGTTCCTCTGGGAGTTATTGTTCCAAAAGGTGTAGATGATCTTCTTGTTACAGAAAAATCCGTTTCTGTTTCCAATCTTATCAATGGAGCGACCCGTCTTCAGCCTGTTGTCATGCAGCTTGGGCAGGCTGCCGGTGCTGTTGCGGCTCTGGCTGCAAGGAAGGGGTGCGATCTTAAGGATGTGGGTGTACGTGAGGTGCAGGCAGAATTGCTGGCTTCGGGTGCCTATATCATGCCTTATCTGGATCTCCCTAAGGAACATCGTCATTTCAAGGCGCTTCAGCGCATAGGTGCAACAGGAATAATGCGTGGCGAAGGTCGTAATGTGGGCTGGGCGAATCAGACATGGTTCCGTGCAGATGATCCTCTCCGTGCGGAAGATATTCATGTCGAGGACTATTACAGAGGCTCTTTGGGATTGGGAGAAGGTGAAGTGACCGTAGGCACGCTGATCCGGGTGCTGAGGAGTCTTGGTGTCAGGATTCCTGCTTCCGAGCGTGAGTGGTGGACATCCTTTGGACTTGAAGATTATTCATCTTCAAGGACTGTCACAAGACTTGAGGCCGCTGTTGTCATTGATGCGCTTTTCAAACCTTTCGAGTCATTCAGAGTGGATTATGACGGAAACCTCTGATTCATGTCTTTGTCATCATAAATAGTTGCCATTCTCTCCGGATTTGTTTAATTTCGCATCTTTGGAAAAACCTAGATGATATGAAAGTTAAAATCGTAAACAAATCAGCATATCCGACTCCTGCCTATGCAACTGAAAAGTCTGCTGGAGTAGATCTTAAAGCAAATATCACAGAACCTGTAACCCTTGGCCCTCTTGAGAGAGCAATGGTTCCTACAGGCCTTTTCATAGCCCTTCCTGACGGAACTGAGGCCCAGGTGCGTCCTCGAAGCGGACTTGCTGCGAAGTATGGTATTTCCGTTCTGAATTCTCCTGGAACAATCGATGCTGATTATCGTGGTGAGATCAAGGTCATTCTTGTAAATCTATCGAATGAGCCGTTTGTGATCAACCCAGGTGAAAGAATCGCCCAGATGGTTGTGGCACGTTACGAGCAGGTGGAATGGGATGAGGT
>JAFZGK010000049.1 GCA_017555445.1 Bacteroidales bacterium | reverse complement strand
CCTGAGCAAAAAGGCCTGCACAAGCCATTGTACCGGCTGCAATAAGCAGAGCGGCTTTCTTTAAGATCGTTTTCATAGTAGGATTTATTTAAAGAGTTGTTCTGCAAAGATCATAAGGTAGTTACGCCAGTTCTTCCATGTGTGGGCTCCGTCAGTCCAGAGAGTCTGATGAGGATAGCCCTTCGCCTCAAGAGCATCAGCGAATTCAAAAGAGAACTTGGCGATAGGATCTGCTGTACCGCATGCTACGAAATAAACCTTCGGATTCTTTGCAAAAAGCGGAGCAAGCTTCTCGATATCACCCTGGAACACCGCACCTGAGAAAAGACCGATATATCCGAACTTATCAGGATACATTGCTGTAGTCTGCATTGTATGACCGCCACCCATTGAAAGACCGCACATAGCAGTATTCTTGGCACCCTTGAGCACCCTGTAATGGCTCTCAACATACTTCATAAGATCAGGGAATGCTTCAGGTATCGTAGCAAGAGCCTTAGCTTCTGCATTTGGAGCGCCTGACATAGATGCCTGATAATGACCGGCATGCCAATCACCAGGGGCTGCTGCAGACATCGGATTTCCGTTAGGGATGACCACAATCATAGGCTTTGCAGTTCCTGCCGCGATCATATTGTCCATGATCTGAGCTGCGCGTCCGAAATCAAGCCATGAATTCTCATCACCACCTGCACCATGACAAAGGTAAAGAACAGGATATTTCTCCTTGCTGTCCTCGTATCCCGGTGGTGTGTAGATAGACACTCTGCGGCTCATGCCGAGTGTAGGAGAGTCGTACCATACTCTTGACACATTTCCATGAGGAACATTGTTCACACTGTACATATAACCAGGTGTTCCTTCCTCTCCGGTGATGAGGAAATAGTTTGTCCATACTGTCATGTCTCTATGACGATACTGGTTTGAAGGATCCGTGAACGGAAGACCGTCGATTCTGAACATGTAAGAATAAAGCTCGGGAGCAAGTGGTTCTGTAGTATATTCCCATATACCATCCTTACCTTCTCTCATATCAACCCAGATAGGGACCTCTGTCACATATCCGTTATTGTCAGCAATATGATGAGGAAGGAAATCTCCTGTAAGTCTGACAGTTACTGCTTTAGGAGCATAGACACGGAATGTGACCGAATTATCCTCCCTGATATCAGGAGACTTAAGTTCGACAGCTGTTCCCATAAGGTTCTGCTGAGCAAAAGCACCTATTCCACAAAGGAATAACGTGGCTGCAAATAAAATCTTTTTCATAATTATGTGGTTATTGGTTTTGCCTGTATGTTTTGGTAAAAATAAGAATAAAAGCCTTTATTTTCAAGAATCTCGTCTTCTTAAAGTGCATCATTTTTGTTTTGAAGTGATAAGCTGGATTAAATATATGATTCATATGCCACTGATCGATATTAAGGAACTTGAGCAGATGAGTCCCATATTCAGGGGAAAATCAGGGAACGCATTAGGTAAAACACTAATGCATCTGCTCTGTGTTGACAAAGTCAACAATCTGTATGACAGTAACTTATATTTTCGCGGAACTGACTTTGCCGCTGCGGTTCTTGATGACATCGGTGTATCATATGAAATTATCGGATCAGAGAATCTCAAGGGACTTACGGACGGCCCGTTCATCACTATCAGCAATCATCCGTACGGGAGCATAGATGGAGTGATGCTCATCGATATATTCGGGCATCTGAGACCGGATTTCAAGGTCATGGTCAATAATTTTCTTGGAAGAATCGAGCCTCTGAGCGAGAATTTCATCCGCGTCACTCCTACTCTGCAGGAACGTTCTGCCCCTTCAAGAGAAAGCATCCAGGGTATTAAGGACGCCGTTTCACATCTCCGGTCCGGACATCCGCTCGGAATCTTTCCTTCCGGCGCTGTTTCGGACCTTAGTCTAAAGGAAAGAAAAATACGTGACAGAGAATGGCAGGAAGCGGTTTTGAGACTCATCAAGAAGATGAGGGTGCCGGTCATTCCTGTACATTTCCTTGACAGGAATTCAGACTTCTATTATTCGCTGGGACTGTTAGATTGGAGGATAAGACTTCTACGTCTGCCTGCTGAAGTCTTCAACAAACGTGGAAAAAGAACAAGAATTGCTATAGGCGGAATCATCACACCCGAAATGCAGGATCAGTTCGATGACATCCGCTCTTTCGGAGAATATTTAAGGAATAAGGTTTATAACCGACACTGACATGACAAACAACAAGGCAGATGCAGTAAGGATACAGACATCGGTCCTTAATGCAGCAGAAAAGAAAGTGCTGGTATGGCTCGCAGAGCGACAGCCGAAATGGATGACCTCCGATATCCTTACCTATATAGGTACATTCGGAGCAATTGTTATTGCAGCTGGCTACATCTTATCTACAAGAAACATCAATTTCTTGTGGCTCAGCTCTTTAGGATTTATAATAAACTGGTATGGAGACTCTCTTGACGGAACCTTGGCCAGAGTAAGGAAGATGCAGCGCCCTATCTATGGTTACTATATAGACCATACTGTCGATGCAATCAATGAGGTAATGATCTTTGTCGGAGTGGGCCTCTCCGGACTAATGCATCTTGAAATAGCTCTCATGGCTCTTGTGATGTATTTCCTTATAACGATCAACGTCAGCATCAATGCGCATCTGAAGAAGGAATTCAAGCTGACATATGCCAAGATGGGTCCGACAGAATTCCGCATCTTAATGATCATTATCAACACTCTGTTCGCACTCATAAGGCCTTTGAGGGATTTCTCTCATAGTTTCATCCTGTTCGGACATGAACTCACATTCGAAGCGCTTGACTACATAGGAGTCGTGATAATCATCATCCTTGTCATACTTCACCTGACAACAGTTATCAACGATATGAAAGGGTATGCGGAGATCGATCCCATGCCTCGAAAAGAATAATCCATGGCAAATATCCTGAGAAGATTTCTGAAGTTCGCAGGCACAGGCGTGGTCGGCAGCATTGTCGATACGCTTGTGCTATGGCTGCTTTCGGATCATGTCTTCTGTGGAGGATATTGGAGCGAGTACCTTATCTCCCCCTTGATTTCCTTCCAATGTGCTGTTGCTGTAAATTACACCATTTCATATTTCTATGTATGGAAGGACAGGACAAGAAAAGCACCGGATGCAAGCGTGAAGAAATTCCTGAAACTCTATCTTGTATATGACATCAGCGCATCCGGCGTATTCCTGATCAGATTATGTCTGTTGCTTCTGGTCGAGAAATTTACCGGATGGGATGTCGTATTCTGCAATCTTACAGCCATGTGCTTCTCGGGCCTGATAAACTTCACCATCAATAACATGGTGATTTTCAGGAAGAAGACGGGTAATAAGAACTCAGACTGACACCTACATCACGATATCTTCCCCACGATAGAAGTCAAGCAGCTTTGTCTGGAACAGACATTCATATCGTGAGCGGAGAAGTTCTGATTCAGCACGTAGAAAATTATTCTTGGCATCGTTATAGTCTGCAATGCCGGCCTTGCCGTTGAGATATTTCTCCTCGATAAGAGTATAATGCTCCCGGGCACTGTTGCGGGCCTCGATGCTTCCTTGATACTTTACCTGAGAATTAAGAGCGTTATAATAAGCTTGCTGAATCTCCTTGTACAACGCCTTCTTTACACTTTCCACCTGCAGCTGCTGATTTTCCCTGTTCAGTTTTGCTGTACGCAGATTGTTGCGTGTAGAGAATCGTGTGAATATAGGAATATTGAGAGAAAGTCCGACATATTGACTGAAATTGTTGCGCATCTGGTCTGCGAAACCTCCATACTTCATAGTTGAAGATGTGTAGTAATTGGATCCAAGACCAGCGCTGAAGGATATGCTTGGCATATATGCTCCCTTTGCACTGGCAATCGCCAGATCTGCACGATCAAGTGCCAGTTCAGCAGAAAGGACAGCCGGCTTGATGCCAACTGCCTGATCATAGATTGATTCCGGGCTCATAAGAATCGCTTGCGCAAAATCATCTGTTGCAGGAACAGCTACTACAAATCCTTCCGGTGAAGGAAGCTCCAGAAGCTGGGTAAGATCAAGGACTGCGATATTCAAGTTTGCCTCAGCCTGGGTCCTGCTTACCCTGCTCTGAGCAAGGGTAGCCTGCTGGGCTGCAAGGTCTGCAGCACTCGCCTTGCCTACCTTCTTCCTTTCTTCCATCTGGTACAGCAGCATCTCATCATGTTCTTCCTGTGACACTGCAACTTTAAGAAGTTCCTGATTATAGAGTATCTGGACATAAGCCTGAGCAACTGAAACGCTGACATCATCCTTGGCTCTGGCAAGATCAGCCATGGCAGCACTCAGGTCAAGACGGCTCATCTTTACTCCCTTGTTTATCTGAAGTCCCTGGAACACAGGAACATCCATACCAAGACTGAACGAAGTTGAAGATGTATTTGAATTGGTATAAGTATTATCTGCTCCGAGTCCTCGTCCGAAAGAAAGACTTTCTGAACCTGATGCGCTCAGTCCGGGCAGCCTTCTACCTTGGGCAGTATTGAGATCTATCTCCTTCTGTTCTACATTCAGTTCACTCTGACGGACGCTGATGTTATGTTCCAGCGCATGGTTGATACAATCGCTGAGCGTCCATTCCTTCTGTTGTGCAGCTCCCTGAATCTGAGTAAGAACAAGGAGAAACAGTATCATTGACTTCTTCATGATTATTCCTCGATGTTTTGTGTTCCACGGACTGTCTGTCCTTCGCTGAGTCCTGATAATACCTGGATATTGATGCCGTCACTCATGCCGGTAGTTACCGGTATCTTCTCGAACATCTGCGGACCGGTCATAAGATATACATATACACTGTCTGCAGAGAATTCAAGTGCGCTCTCCGGCACGGACAGAACATCCTGAACTTCCTGCAGAACAATTTCTGCATTAGCACTATATCCTGCCCTGATCGTATGTGTCTCACTCGGAACAATTGCAGCCTTGATCTGGAACTGGCTTGCTCCGTTTGATTCGGTCACCTTTGGTGCTATATATTCCAAAGTAGCCTCTGAACTGTAGTCAGGCAAAGCTCCGATCGTGATATTCATAGGCATACCGACTACAAGAGCACCTACTTCCGTCTCATCTATCGATCCATTGAATATAAGGTCTGACATATCTGCAACCGTAGCGACCGTAGTACCGTCATTCATGGTATTTGCCTGAATGACAGAGTTTCCTACCTTTACCGGAATGTCAAGAATAAGTCCGGTGATGGTAGAACGCACCAGAGTGGAACTGCTTCCGGCATTTGAAGATGACACACCGTCTCTTATGACTTCCAGTGCCTCCTGCGCAGCCGAACGCTCTTCCTTTGCTTGATTGTAAGCCTGAAGTACTTTATCATATTCTTCAGTGCTGACCAGTTCCTTGTCATAAAGAGCCTTCTGTCTGTTATAGTCAGTTTCCGCCTGCTTGAGATTCATTTCAGAAAGACGCAGACGTGACTCCGCAGAACTGAGAGAACCCATATCCGGGATGACCTTCAACTTGGCAATGACTTCTCCTTCCTGCACCATCTCACCGGCCTCTTTATATAGCTCTGAAATGATACCATTGATCTGCGGCTTGATATTCACCTCGTTACGAGGCTCCACCTTACCCGTCACAACGGATGTTCTTGTTATATCCATGACAGTTACAGGTAATTCCTGCCATGTTATGACCTCAGGACGAGACTTTGAATAAAGGAACACGAATGTTCCGATAAAAATCATTGCAACCAACGCAAGTGCAAGATACTTGAAAACCTTTTTCATATTTTCAGCATTATTACTTTATTTTAATTTATCTTAACTTAGAGCGATTTTCGAGGTTGTACATAATATGAAAATATAACGACGTTACCCTCCTTCTAAATCCTCCTCAGGAGAGGGACTTGCAATCGCTTCGCTCAAATTTGTTTTGTATGTTTATTCATCACGCATGGCATCGACAGGTTTAATATCCATTGCCCTGTAGGCAGGAGCAAGGCCGGCCAAAACACCCATGACGGTGAGCATCAACGCAGACAGGACAGCTGTCCAGAACGATATCTGGAATTCGGTGTCAGAAATCAGGATATCCATAGCATTGAGTATGAATACAGAGAAAACTATTCCCGCCATACCCGAAACTGCAGTCAATATGATGCCTTCCATTATGATCTGGAAGAGAATGTCCTTTGGTGTCGCTCCTATGGCTCTGCGTATGCCTATTTCTGTTGTTCTCTCCTTTACTGTTACCATCATGATGTTGCTGACACCTATCACGCCAGCCAATATGGTTCCCAGACCGATGAGCATGATAAGGAAATTCACACCTCTGAACAGATTATCTACAACAGAGAACATCTCCTCAGTGTATAGGATTGCTAGGGCCTGTTTGTCTTCAGGATTGAATTTGTGTTCCCTTGCTATGATACCGCGCAGTTTATCCTCATGCTCTGAGAGGGATATTCCTGAACCGGCAGTGACACAGATGATATCCACATCCTCTCCCCTTCTGAAAATCTTGCGGGCTATGCTTATCGGTATTATGACAGACTGGTCTGCAGAGCCGTTGATGCTGACGTTTCCGGCACTGACATCAACTCCCACAACCTGATAATATATGGAACCTACCTTGATGTGAGAACCGCACGGATCTCCTCCATCAGGGAAAAGGTTATTATATATTCTTTCTCCTATGACACAGACCTTCCTTTCCTGGATCACATCTGACTCATTGATATACCTGCCGTATTTGATCTTCGGGGTCTCGACCTTGACATAATCTGCATATACACCTTTGACAGTACCCTGTATCGCACCTTCACGATACTGGATATCAGAAGAATACGATGTAATAGTAGGTGTAACCACTTCCAGTTCCGGCATCATTTTCTTGAGCCGTTCGACATCCTTATAGGTAAGACTCCAGTAACGTCCCTTGCTCAAACCCATATAAGGCATCGTAGTCCTGTCGGTAACAAGAATGGTAGTATTTGTTGCAAAGCCCTCGAAGTTGGCAGCAAGCAGAGTTTTCAACCCGTTGCCTCCTCCCATAAGGAAAAGCAGCATGAATATACCCCAGAAGACACCGAAACCTGTGAGGAGGGTTCTTCTGCGGTTGCGTTTGAGAGCCGATGTTATCTCCCTGTATGTATCCCAATCAAGTCTCATTCTGCTCTCAATGCTTCAATAGGTCTGACTTTGGCTGCATTCATTGCCGGGAACAAGCCGGCGATTGCACCGGAAATGATAAGGACGAGGGTAGCTTCGATGGCCACATCAACTCCGACGGTAGGATTCACGAATACGGATATCTCCTGACCAAGTACGCTTATGCTGGACTGTCCCAAAGTAATGTCCAGGATTTCACAGACTACCAGTCCGAAGAACATTCCAATATATCCAAAGAAGGCTGTGATCGTAATGCTTTCTGCCAGTATCAGTCTTGTGATGTTCCATGGACTTGCTCCTATAGCCTTACGTATACCGAACTCGTGAGTACGTTCCTTGACTGTGATGAGCATGATGTTGCTGACACCCACAATACCGCTCAGCAAGGTAAGTAATCCTATTATCCAGAGCGCTGTATTGACGATATCCACTCCTTTACTCATCTGAAGACTCTGGGTGAAACGGTTCCATATCCATATGGCGCTGTTATCGTCGGGGGAAGCTTTGTGAGCCGTGTTCACAAGTGCCCTCAGTCTTTGCTCGAAAACATCATTTTCCTCTTCTGTTTCAAGCCCCTTGAATGTGAAGGTTATCTCATCCACATACTTTCCCCTGTTGAACATTGTCCTGACACTGGTAAAAGGAGCATAAATATCTCTGGATGATGTGCTCAAGTCTGACTTCAGTATGCCTATCACCTTGAAATTCACTCCTCCGCACTTTATCATCCTTCCTATCATAGAAGGTATCCTGGATTCGCTTCCTGCAAAGATTTCAGCCATCCCGTCAGTGATGACCACCACCTTGCGCTGCTCTTCTAGGTCTTTCAGATTGATGAATCTTCCGTATTGAAGCTTGAGACCTTCGTTCTCCAGATATTCAGGATAGCATGCCTGCAAAGAGACTGACATGGAATTATCCTGATATACTGCCTCTTGAGAAACGTACACAGTAGCTGTAACATTTTCCACAATATCAGGGAAAGCCCTCATAATAAGGTCTGCATCCTTAGATTCCAGCTGGATTGTACGACCGCTCTGCAGGCCTCCGTAAGCCTTGCTTGTGCGCCCGCCACCGATCTGCATTGAATTGACAGAAATACGCTGCGTTCCACCCAGAAGAGCATTCATCAGACCGTTTCCGGCTCCCAGAAGCACTATTATCATGAATATGCCCCAGGCAACGGCAAAACCGGTAAGACAAGTACGCAGAATGTTTCTGCTGACACTTTCCCATATTTCAATGAACAGGTCTCTCATATCCCTGAAGTTTCACAAATTATAAATTATTGATAATCTGAAGATTCAAACTTGCATAAGTCAAATCACTTCATTATTGTTGATGTGCCGAATATTGATGCATCATGCGACCTGTTGTCTTCAATCCTGCCTATGACACCGTCCTTGATGTGGATGATCCTGTCCGTGCAGTTGGCCACACCACTTTCGTGGGTCACGACGATTATTGTCGTTCCGTCCTCCTTGTTGAGTCTGGTAAGAAGTTCCATGACTTCCACGGAGGTCTTGGAATCAAGAGCTCCTGTCGGTTCATCTGCAAGAATGATCTTAGGATTTGTTATGAGGGCTCTGGCGATTGCCACTCTCTGTTTCTGACCTCCTGAAAGCTCATTAGGATAGTGCTCAGCCCATTGAGTCAGACCAAGTTTTTCAAGGAAGTCAAGAGCCATCTTTCTACGTTTCCTTCGTCCCACACCTTGGTAGAACAAAGGCAGCTCGACATTTTCAACAGCTGTCTTGAATGAAATAAGATTGAATGACTGAAATATGAATCCTATCAGATGATTGCGATAATGAGCGGCCTCTTTTTCGCTTAATCCCTTTATCAGCGTACCGTCGATGTAGTATTCGCCCTCATCGTAGTTATCGAGAATTCCAAGAATATTCAGAAGAGTAGATTTTCCTGATCCTGAAGAACCCATGATGGACACGAATTCCCCTTTTTCAATGGAAAGATCTATACCTTTAAGCACGTGGAGAGGCTGACCGTTGTCATAGGTCTTGTGAACTCCTTTTACTTGAATCAACTTCATTTCTTTGTTTTTTGTTCTTTGTGTTTCAGACACTCATCATTATAGACGCAGATCCTAAGAAATTGTTAATCACCGTGTGTCACGAAATATGACTCATTGATTAATTGAAGGCTGTGCAAGCTTGCTAAAGTCAAGTCAATCAACCGGATTTCAGGAATATTGATGCAATTTTCCGTCAGTATCAATGTAAAGATAGTGATCCTTGCATGCATATCAAAAGTTATGCCCCTTATGGGATAAAGATTCCACTGAACGGGATGTCCTTTTCCGATAATATGACTACTTTTGTGACATTATGGCAGAGAAGATAGAAAAGACCAATGCTGCCAGGCTGCTGGACAAGGCCTGCATCAGATATAGCCTCATCCCCTACGAGTTCGATGAAAACGACCTCGCTGCACAACATGTTGCCGACAGTCTCGGACAGGACATCGCGAGGGTGTTCAAGACACTTGTTCTGCATGGGGACAGGTCAGGACATGTTGTCTGTGTGATTCCTGGTAATGGAGAGGTCGATCTGAAGGCTCTGGCAAAGGTTTCCGGCAACAAGAAGGTGGAGATGATCGCAATGAAGGACCTGCTGTCCGTCACAGGATATATTCGTGGCGGGTGTTCTCCTGTCGGAATGAAGAAGAGATTCCCGACATATTTCCATTCTACCGCGCTTTCGTTTGAGACCATTTATGTCAGCGCCGGTGTTCGAGGACTGCAGATTGAGATTAGTCCTGAGGATCTTATCCGCTTTGTGGGAGGCATTGTTGCAGATGTAGCTTGCTTCTAACTCTCACGGGGATTTGCGCAGGCGCTGACGCACCTTTGCACATCCCTCTCTCACCGGGATTTCGTCGCTTCGCTCCGACCTCCCGCTCCGCCTGCGGCGGGGCGGTGCTGATAAAACGAAAAAAGACGCTGAAAGTAAACTGACATGAACCCCGAAAGTTAGACAAAAAACTTTCGGGGTTTTGTTATGTCTAAAAAATTAAAGAAACATGGCTATGCAGAACGATTGAAGTATATGCATATGCTTGAGGATGGTCTGAGCATCAATCAT
>JAFZGK010000048.1 GCA_017555445.1 Bacteroidales bacterium | reverse complement strand
TCATTGAAGCCCATGCAACAATTCATATCAATATCCTCAGGGAACAAAGTAGAAGTAAGGTAGCAGCCACGAACACCATCAAACATAAGGTTGATTTCGTTGTAAGAGCCAGCAGCCGGAAGGAAGATGCTGTTTCCATTTCTGCTGACCATGTAACCTTTAACGCCATTGACCTTAGTCCACACCCAGGTACATTTATCTATCAGTTCCTGCATCTCAGCTTTAGTAGGCATACGCCAGCCTTCACCCATAACTACATTAGCTGCATCATCCATAGGCTCAACAATTGTTTTTCCGTCTTCCTCATTATACTTGAGATAAACTCCTGTCGAATCATTCAGCCATTTATAGGTCGGATCTTCATAATAAGTCTTTTCTTCAGTCTCGCCCCAAGCATAATAGCCGCCAAAATCTTCAGGAGAGTCTGCTCCCACATTGCAGCACGCCCATTTTACAGACAAGCCCAAATCTACCGCATGCACATGTCCCTGAGCACAAGACACATCACTTTCTTCAATCTCATATGGTTCACAAGCAACTATGCCGAACGACAGCAGAAGTGAGCATATTGCAAAAATATTCTGTTTCATAAGATTTTCTTCTGATTATAAATTATTCCACCAACCCTTCTTATAATGGAAGATCTTTTCGTTACCCTTACGAAGGCCCTTCTTCAAGAATGGAATCTGATAACCTACACCAAATTCCAGATACTCACAGATCTGGAGATGAGTCTTGGCAGAAGTCTGGAAGTAGAGGTTATCGGTGAGACGGAACTTCATACCAAAACGGATATAATGAAAAGTCTCCTCTGAGCCCGCACCACTGGATTTATAGAACAACTCACGTTTTCCTGCTCCTCCATTCTCAAAATTAGCTTCGTGCCAGTTATAGTAATGGTTTCGTGAAGGATTGTAGAAATATACACCCCAATCGACCATAGCTGTAACCACACCAAATCTGAACTCATTATTGAGAGCGATTCCCGCACGGACCTTATCCTTGAACGTATACACTCCATCACAGGTATTGCAAGGATCGAAATATTCATTGCCATTTTCATCAACGCGCTCAATTTCTCCGTTGCAATACAATAATCGTCCGGTACCGGAATTGATTGCACCATTATAGAAAGCGTCCAGACCTACACCAACGCCATACCAGTTGTTCACACTATATACAGCACCTGTATGGAATGAAGAAATCAAGTATAGAGGATAATACATCCATGCCCTGTGTGCACCTGCTGCACCTGTAATATTGAGTGACCATTTATAAGGAAGGTCAGGAAACTGGATAGGATCCTTCTTTGCCTGTGTATTGAAGGTCGTGATGACACCAAGACCGGCATAAAGGGCGTCTAATCCAAGGTTAGGCATACATGTACGGCCATTACTCATATGAAAGTAGCCGGCCTCACCATTAAGTGCCACACTCTTGGTAATTGGCACATTTACATTGACAGTCGCGCTGAGGTAAGCATTCAGATAACATCCGAATATACTATTTACATCAGGAGAGTAATAGGCGTAATTATCGGGATCCACATCAAGTGTGTACCAGTGTTCTGTCACGAAGCCAAGACCTCCAGCCACCTTGAACTGCAGATTAAAATGATTGCTGCGGATAGCAGGGATGAGGAGATAAGGATACATCGAAATCGCCTCACCCATCATAGCATGTCCGAAGTCAATGACTGACAGACCTATACCCCATGTAGGATTGCCCATATATTGCTGCCAAGGGCGTGTCTGCAATGAAGGGAGCTCGAAACCGAAGTTGATACCCTTTGGAGCAAACGGTCTGAATTTATTGAAGTGGAAGGAGTGATTCATATATGAACCATAAAATGGCTCAACCTTGATTGAAAACTGATTACCCTCCTTCGAATCAGCCTTCTGATTATCTTGTGCTGATGCCAGTGTCGTAGACAAGACCGTCATCAGCAGGAATAAAACAATACGTTGCATTAAATGTTGTTATTTTAGCATAAAATCATTACAAACCCAGCAGATTTAGATGCAGAGATGCCTGCAAATGTTGCAGGCATCTCCATATTTTTATGTAAAAATGATTAATTATTTTCCATTAAATAGACTTTCATGAAGTCATTCAGGTCTCCGTCAAGCACTCCCTGAGTATCAGAGGTCTCATGTCCGGTGCGCAGGTCCTTGACCATCTTGTATGGATGAAGGACGTAGCTTCGTATCTGTGAGCCCCATTCGATCTTCTTTTTCTGCCCCTCGAGCTCCGCCTGCTTTTCCTGGCGCTTCTTCAGCTCGATATCATAGAGACGCGATTTCAAGATTCGGAGAGCATTCTGCCTGTTGTCCAGCTGGGATCTCGTCTCAGTATTCTCGACCACGATTCCTGAAGGGATATGTCTCACTCTCACTCCTGTCTCCACCTTGTTCACATTCTGTCCTCCTGCTCCGCTCGAACGGTATGTATCCCATTCCAGGTCTCCCGGATTGATCTCGATCTCTATGCTGTCATCGACCAGAGGATAGACAAAAACTGACGAGAATGTTGTCTGGCGCTTTCCCTGAGCATTGAAAGGAGAGATTCTCACAAGACGGTGCACACCGCTCTCTGCCTTCAAATAACCGAATGCATAATCGCCCTCGACCTGCATGGTAACAGACTTGATTCCGGCATCCTCGCCCTCAAGTTCATCAGTGACAGTCACCTTGTAGCCATTTCTCTCAGCCCAGCGTATGTACATTCGCATGAGCATAGCAGACCAGTCGTTCGACTCGGTTCCGCCAGCACCTGAATTAATGGTAAGCACAGCACCAAGATTATCTCCCTCCTCACCGAGCATATTCCTGAGCTCAAGTGCCTCAACCTCCTTAAGAGCCTCTTCATAAGCCTGGTCAATATCATCATCCTCCAGTTCAAGAAGCACATTGAGGTCCTCCACAGCAGAAGCAGCCTTGTCATATCCTGTCACCCAGAACTTGACACCTGCTATCTCCTTAAGGAACTTTTCCGCCTCCTTCGGGTCATCCCAGAAGTCCGGAGCCAATGTCCTTTCTGTCTTCTTCTCCACCTCAGCACGTTTTTCCTCCACGTTGATACACCTTCCAAGTGTCTCAACCCTCTGCTGAAGCTCCTTTATCTGTTCGTTACTTA
>JAFZGK010000047.1 GCA_017555445.1 Bacteroidales bacterium | reverse complement strand
CTGCTGGATCATAGCGACAACTGGCAGTTCTTCAATCCTCGTGCAGGCTTGTCCTATCGCTGGAACCCGTCTTCACGCGTATATGCATCAGCCGCACTTGGCCATCGTGAGCCGGGAAGAAGCGACATCAAGGAACTGATTATGGATGCAAATATGGCTGCATCTGTCGGAGCAGCCAGCCGTGGAGTAGATATCAGACCTGAAAAGATGCTGGACATCGAGATCGGTTATGAACATTCAAGCGATAAGCTCGCATGGTCTGCGAACATCTACCTGATGGAGTACTGGGACATGCTGCTCGAGACTGGCAAGCTCAGCGATGTGGGCTATGCAATAAAGGAGAATGTGCCACGCAGCTGGCGTCGCGGAATCGAGCTTGCTGCAAACTGGAACGCCATGGACTGGCTCCAGCTGAGCGGTAACATCACACTGTCTACCAACAAGATACGCAGTTACACCGCTTATTATGAAATGTATGACAACATGAATGACTGGAACTATCTCGGTCAGCACAAGGTTGATTTTGAAAACACGGACATCCTGATGTCACCGTCGGTAACGGGTATGGCCTCGGCGACATTCAGACCGTTCGCATATTCATCCAGGTCATTGAAATCTGTCTACGCATCGCTGAACGGAAAGTATGTCGGAAGACAGTTCTATGACAACACTTCATCTGACGAGCGAAGCATTCCGGCCTACTTTGTATGCGACCTCTCTGCTGGCTATGACATTCCTCTATATCGTCGCCCAGAGCATGGCGAAGGTTCAGCCTTGACACTTTCATTCCACGTACACAACCTTTTCAACAAGCATTATTACGCTGATGCATGGCTCTGGAGAGCATACTTCCTGCAGGAAGACTCATACTACGCCGAAACCGGAATCTACCCTCAGGCACCATTGAACTGGACGTTCAAGGTGGCCTGGAGATTCTGATGCTATAGGCTCTGCAGCCAATAAGTCAGAATGCCGGCAAGGAAACCAAGACATGCAATCCAGCTGAAGTGCTTGAGATACCATCCGAATGAGATGTTCTGAAGCCCCATGACGACGACACCGGCTGCAGAGCCTATAATAAGCATACTTCCACCTATACCGCCGGTATAAGCCAGAAGCTGCCAGAATGTGCCGTCCACACCATATAGTTCCAGTCCTGGCCCGGCAACTGCAACATCATACATTCCCATGCATCCGGCCACCAGCGGAACATTATCCACCACGGCAGAAAGAAAACCGATAGCAGTTGTGACCAGATATGGATTGCCGTCAGACACCCTGTCCAGATAGGTTCCTGCTGACTTCAATATTCCGACTTCAGCAAGAGCGGCGACAGTTGTGAGGATACCTAGAAAGAAAAGTATCGTACTGAGATCGATCTTATGCAACAAGGCAGACACATCCGGAAGTTCAGATGGAGGGATATCCTTGTATTTTCTTTGTTTGAAGATGAGTTCGGTCACTATCCACAGCAATGCCAGAATAAGAAGGATGCCCATGAACGGCGGCAGGCCGGTCAGAAACCTGAATACAGGTACGAAAAGCAGTCCTCCGACGCCTATGCAGAAGATAAGTACACTCTCATTTCCAGTCACCCCAAGATTTCGTCTGCCGTCAGCATCCAATGCCTTACGGGACATCGACAATCTTCCTTTCAGGAAGAAGCTCAAAATGATAGCAGGCACAATCACAGACACAAGAGAAGGGAGCAGGAGTGAACGCATGACACCGAAGGTGGAAATGTTTCCTTTAACCCACAACATGATGGTGGTCACATCTCCAATAGGTGAAAATGCTCCGCCACTGTTTGCGCTCATGATGACCATTGAAGCATACAACAATTTATCTTTCCGATTCAATGCGAGTTTGTCGAGAATCATCACCATGATAATGGCAGTGGTCATATTGTCAAGCACAGCTGAAAGAAAGAAAGTGATGAAAGTAAGCTTCCAGAGAAGCCCTGCCTTAGTCCTTGAATAAAGCTTCGCACGAAAAAAATCAAATCCTCCATTGGTATCCACGACTTCTACA
Source organism: Bacteroidales bacterium (assembly GCA_017555445.1). The sequence goes on along the minus strand of JAFZGK010000047.1, from coordinate 5,853 downwards.
ATAACCATGGCTCCAAGTAGGAAGAACAGGATTTCTGAGGTCTCACCGAGTGCTTTTGTAAAAGCAGAAACATTCTCGGAAGTCGCTCCAGAAATGCAATAGAACAATACCCAGCTGATAACAGCCATCAGAAGAGACACAGCGGTCTTATTGATCCTGGTCCAATTCTCCATCGCGATAAGCAGATAGCCCACGATGAAAATGCAGATTAATGCATCAATCATAACCTAATTTCATAAAATCCACTTCCCCGCCCCATTCAAACCTTGCACCATGCTATATATTGTCTGAAACTTTGTGTTATAATATATCTGCACAACGCATGAGATTTTATTTAAAATATTTTGGACATTAAAATATTATCACCATATTTGTGATATCATAATAATATCATTTTAAAACTTTACAATCATGGGACAGAATCTTAACACTGAGTACAAAGGCTTTAGGGCCAATGGTTTTGTAGCACTCTTTACTATTCTTGCTGTGATCGCAGTAAGCATCTGGGGAATAGTAGCAGCTGTTAACAACGGCATGGACTGGATTGCATTCGTTGCAATATTTGTAATTCTTTTCAGCCTTATCTCGCTTATCGGACTTAAAGTAATCGAGCCTAATCAGGCACGCGTACTTGTCTTCTTCGGAAAATACCGTGGAAACTTCATGCAGGAAGGATTCTGGTGGGTGAACCCTTTCATGACTGTAAAGAAGATTTCACTCCGTGCACGTAACCTCAATGCAGACCCTATCAAGGTGAACGACAAGATGGGTAACCCTATCATGATCGGTCTTGTGCTCGTATGGAAGGTGAAAGCAAATGAGATCTATAAAGCAGTATTCAACATCGATGCTCCAAAGCAGGCAACTACAACAAAGACAAGTAATGGCCAGGTGGACATCACTGTAGCCACAGCGAGTGACACACGTATGGATGCACTTGCAAACTTCGTTTCTGTTCAGAGCGATGCTGCACTTCGTCAGGTGGCCGGCTACTATGCTTATGACAACAATTCCACTTCAGAAGGCGAACTCAGCCTCCGTTCAAATGCTGACGAGATCAACGAACAGCTTGAAGAGAAGCTCTCTGAGCGTCTTGACATGGCAGGAATCGAAGTAGTCGAGGCACGTATCAACTACCTCGCATATGCTCCGGAAATCGCTGCTGTAATGCTTCGTCGTCAGCAGGCTGATGCAATCATTGCCGCACGCGAAAAGATCGTAGAGGGCGCAGTATCAATGGTAAAGATGGCAATCGACCAGCTTGCTGAAAATGAGGTAGTAGAGCTCGACGAAGAGCGCAAGGCAGCTATGGTAAGCAACCTGCTCGTAGTATTATGCGGCGACGAATCTGCACAGCCGGTAGTAAATACAGGTACACTGCATAACTAACAAGCAAGTCCACATGGCAAAGGAAGCGAACAAAAGTTTCGTCTTGCGCATAGATGCACAGACAATGGAGGCCGTTGAGAAATGGGCGGAAGATGAATTCCGCTCTACCAACGGCCAGCTCCAGTGGGTCATTGCGGAAGCCTTGCGCAAAAGCGGACGTCTCAAGAAAAAATCCTCGGATGAAAAGATTTGATTTTGACAAGATCCTAGACCGCACCGGCAGCGGTGCGATAAAGGTAGATGCTGTAGAAAAGGTGTTCGGCAAAGCAGGACTTACACCGATGTGGGTGGCTGATATGGATTTCGAGACACCGGAGTTCATCGTCGATGCCCTCAAGCAAAGACTGGAACATCCTGTCTTCGGCTACACTGCAGAGCCTGAGGATTTCCGTCCTGCAATAATCGACTGGATCAATGATCACCACGGTTGGAAGATCGAGAAGGACTGGATAAGCTACATCCCGGGCATCGTCAAAGGTATCGGCATGGCTATCAACGCATTGCTTGAAAAAGACGACAAGATCATCATCCAACCTCCGGTATATCATCCGTTCCGTCTCGTTCCCCAGAAGAACGGACGTGAAATAGTGTTCAATCCTTTGAAGGAAATGCCTGACGGAAGCTATGAGATGGACTTCGAAAACCTGGAATCTGTATGCGACGACAGATGCAGGATGCTGATTCTCTCGAATCCACACAACCCTGCAGGAATAGTATGGTCAAGAGAGACCCTGTCAAGACTTGCAGACTTCTGCCATGAAAAAGGTCTGATTGTGATCTCCGACGAGATTCATTGCGACATGGCTCTGTTCGGCAACAAGCACATTCCGTTCGCAAGCGTATCAGACAAGGCTGCCGCATGCAGCATAACCTTCGGAGCTCCGTCAAAGACGTTCAATATAGCCGGAATCGTATGTTCGTATGCAATCGTTCCGGATGACGACCTCAGAAGCAGATTCTACGGCTGGGTGGAAGCGAACGAGCTCGGTTCTGCGCCGATGTTCTCCCCTATCGCGACCATCGCAGCGTTCCGAAAAGGAGAGCAGTGGAGACAGCAGATGATAGAATATCTGGAAGGAAATATCGAATTTGTGGAGTCATTCTGCAAAGAAAGGATTCCTCAGGTGAAGCCGCTCAGACCGCAGGCGTCGTTCCTGGTCTGGCTCGACTGCCGCGGACTCGGACTGGATCACGACAGCCTCATTTCCCTGTTCATCGACAAAGCCGGACTTGCACTGAATGACGGCGAGATGTTCAATCCTGGAGGTGAGGGATTCATGAGGCTTAACATCGGCACTCCGCGCAAAATCGTAGAGGAAGCATTGCTCAGACTTGAAAAAGCGATTAATGAGTAATATTTGGAATCCTTCTTGCATTTGCGCAGCTGGTATCCATTCAAATGGAATTAAAATTTGAAATTATGTTAAAGATCGGTGACAGAATGCCATATTTCGAGGTCGTGGACCAGGATGGCAATACATTCAATTCAGGTCAGCTGCTCGGCAGGAAGACCATTATCTATTTTTATCCGAAGGACAACACAAGCGGCTGTACAGCACAGGCTTGCAACCTCAGAGACAATTATGAAAGGCTCGTGGCGAAAGGATATAACGTTATCGGAATAAGCAAGGACAGCGCTAATTCACACAAGAACTTCGCATCCAAGTACGACCTTCCGTTCACTCTCCTTTCTGACACTTCGACAGAAGTTCTTAAGGCATTTGGAGCATGGGGCGAGAAGAAGATGTACGGCAAGACCACCATGGGCACGCTCAGAAAGACCTTCATATTTGACGAGGACGGAATCCTGGTGAAAATCATCGACAAGGTCGATACCAAGGACCACGCCTCTCAGATCCTTGAATAAGAGAAAGGGTTGACTTCATCTGAAGTCAACCCTTTTAAATATCCATTCCCATTATATAGTCATTCATATAGAAGCCGTGGCCGATGTGGAAATCGCCCTGACGCAGGATCCGCAGTCCCAGGTGATTGTAGAAACCTATTGACGGGTTGTTACGGTTCACATTAAGCTCCAGAGCAGCGGGTCTGCCTGAGGCTTGTTCGCGGATATGCGACACAGCCTTGTCAAACAGGATACGGCCTAAGCTGGTCCCCTGCTCAGAAGGCAGGACATAGATCTTCTGAAGATGGAAAAGCAGACGTCCCTCCTCATTTACTCCGTCCGGCTGGACTGATACATAACCGCAAGGGACATCCTCACGAAAGGCTATATAATATACATGACCTTCATCAAGCTGGCGCGAAAGATTGACAGGAGAATACATCCAGTCCATCATATATTCCATCTGCTCAGGAGAAAGGATATCACGATAAGTATGGCGGAAGACAACTTCCGCCATATCATGAATACTCATTATATCTTCTGTACCAGCTTTCCGGATTCTGACCATAATGTTAGAGCTGATAGATTACAGCAGAAACGCCGTCGATTGTGATCTTGTCAGTTTCCTTGCCGGTCTTGTATGTCACCTTCTTGTAGCTTCCTCCGATCGCCTCAGGATTCTTTACACCGTAAGTAGGAATCTCCACTGAAACCTTCTTTGCTGAAGGGTTGATCACAACGATGCACTTGTCATCACCGTTCCAGCGCTCATATACCATAGGATAAGGCTGATCGAGGCTGCTGACGAGCTTCCAGTCACCATTGTTGCCAAGAGCAGCAGAAGAAGCACGAAGCTTGAGAAGACCGCGCACAAAGTGGAGAAGAGAAGAAGGATCCGCCTCCTGGCTCTCCACTGAACGCTTGTTCACGTCCATATTCTGAGTGATATAGATCTTGTCAGGATCTGCTGTAGAGAATCCTGCATTCTTTGTAGAATCCCAGAACATAGGAATACGTGTACCGGTTCTTGGACCTGCACCCTCAACCGGCTTCACATCATACTGATGGGTAAGACCGATCTCGTCACCATAGTAAAGGAAAGGTACTCCCGGCATGGTAAGGAAGAAGGTCATAGCCACCTTGAGCTGGTCAACTGAAGTTCTTGAACCCGCACTGAGACGTGTGAAGTCATGATTTCCTGTAGGCATGCTGACATAACCCTTGCCCTTTGACGAATCATACTGGAACGAATAGAGGTCATACCAGGTCTTGAGCTCGCCACGTCCGCCAAGGTCGAAGTAGCAGTCCTGGGGTCCGCCTGTAAATCTGTTCTGATTGAAGAAGAGCGTAGAATAGTTATACTCGCCGTCATGGCAGAAGAAGTCAAGATCAAATCCTGCCTCAAGAGACATCGAAGGATTGAACCACTCTGCTACAAAGATACCTTCAGGATAGTTCTCATCGAACCAAGGAACGAAATCCTCCTTCCAGAGTCTTATGGTCTCAGCCTTGTCGAAATCGTTCTTGATAAGGCTGGCAGCCATATCTACACGGAATCCGTCCACACCCTTGTCCATCCAGAACATCATGATGTTCTTGAGCTCACGGCGCATAGCCTGAGGTCCAGGTGCATCGATCGCCTGTTCCCAAGGATGTGCAGGGTCAGGATTAGCGAAACCGAAGTTCAATGCAGGCTGAGTGTCAAAGAAGTTCTTGATGTAATATGGTCCGCGAGGAGCATCTGTCTTCACGAACTTCTGGCTGAGTGGTGCATGTGCTATAGAAAGGACAGCATCTCCCTGAGTAGCCTGAACAGGTGTATCGTCCTCAGGTTTGAATGTAGGCCAGATGTAATAATCTGAATATCTGAGGTTTGGAGCCTCCTTAGACTGAAGGAACCACTCGCTCTGGTCTGATGAATGACCGGCCACAAGGTCCATGATCACCTTCATTCCAAGTGAATGAGCCTTATTCACGAGATCGACCAGGTCAGTATTTGTACCGAAGCGCGGATCGACCTTATAGAAGTCTATCACGTCGTAACCGCCGTCTGTCCATCCGGACACATATACAGGGTTGAGCCATACTGCTGTCACACCAAGCGACCTTACATATTCCAGACGTGAAGTGATACCCGGAAGGTCACCGATACCGTTACCGTCACTATCCTGGAATGATGACGGATAGATCTGATAGAAAACTGCGTCGCTGAGCCATGAAGGCTGGGTCGGATCAGGCTGTGCCGCTGCCGGCAACATAGCCATAAGACCTGCAAGCGAAAGAATTAAGGATTTGAATTTCATTGATATTCGGTTTAGTTTATTTATATACGGTTAACATGAAAGGATCTCATCAATGACCTCAAGTGCTGTCAGCGAAGTCTGGAGAGAATTTATCCCGGACTCTGTCTTGTCCTGTTCTATAAGATCCGCAAACTCCTTGAACTCGTAGTAATATTCATTATATGGTAGCCCTTCATTGATTACAGTACGACCAGCCTTAGGTCCCTGACCTGAGGATGGGGCTGCATGCGGAACGATTTCAGCCTTTCTGGCGACATGGAGTTCAACCAGAATAATGTTACCCTGTTCGCCTGATATCTCAGTCGGAACAAAGCT
>JAFZGK010000046.1 GCA_017555445.1 Bacteroidales bacterium | reverse complement strand
TCTCTCTGCTCAGTGCACTCAAGGATGACCTGCACCCTGTTACCTTTAGCTTTCTTTGCCATAATTCAAAAAATTAAACAAGGTTAATAAATCCTTTCTTCTGAGCGTCTTTGATAGTAGCGTCGAGACCGTTCTTCTCGATAGTTCTCATACCTTTGCAAGACACCTTGAGGGTGATGAATCTCTGCTCCTCCTCAGACCAGAACTTCTTAGTCTTGAGGTTAAGGGCGAAGATACGCTTAGTGCGTCTCTTTGAATGGGAAACGTTGTTTCCTACCATTCTCTTTCTTCCTGTAACTTGACAAACCTTTGCCATTGTATATAACTTTTTAATTAATTCATAATTAGCGGGCTGCAAATATCGTATAAAAAAATTGCAATTGCAAAATTTTAGACAAATTTGAAAAACCTGCGCCATCTGATGTTATTCGGAAACTTCTTGTTTCCGTCGATGGAGAGCCATATCACTGCCGGCTTGCCGACTATATGATCTTCCGGTACGAACCCCCAGTATCTTGAGTCGAGGGAATTGTGCCTGTTGTCTCCCATCATGAAATAATAATCCTGTGCGAAAGTATAGCTGTCTGCCTCTTTCGAGTTGATGAAGATCCTGCCGTCCTTCACTTCAAGCGTGTTACCCTCATATGCTGTTATGATTCTCTCATAAAGCGGAAGGTTCTCGAGTGTCAGTTCAACAGTCACTCCCTTTTCAGGTATCCAGAGCGGACCGAAATTGTCTCTTGTCCATTTATAATCGGCAGAGAACGGGAAGATCGTCTGTTCTGAATCCGGGTAGTCTGCCGGCCACACATCTATGTTCTGCTCTACTGAAACTACATTCGGATAAGTCTTTACCTTTTCCAGCATCTCAGCTGTGAGAGGCATCTCAGGATATCCTGGAAGTCCAGGGTGGAACCAGAGTTCCCTCACGTTGAGACCAAGCTTGTCGAGGTTTACAGAATTTATCCTGTTTCCGTCAGTCACGACCTTGTAGGAGTTCTGCACTCCCGGCCAGACTTCCTGAGCCTCCGAATTGACATACACCTGTCCGTTGACAACACTGAGAGTGTCTCCGGCTGTCGCAACACATCTCTTCACATAGTGATCCTTCTTGTCTGAAGGTCTGGTCTTTATCGGACCGAAATGTTCGAGAGTATATTCGCGACCGTATGTCCTTACATACATGTAATAGTCGCTTGCAGGTTCCCTTACCAGTACGGTATCTCCGTGTGGAAAGCCGAACACTACATAATCGCCTGTCTCGACTTCTCCAAATCCCTTGAGTCTCTTGTAGTCACGCTTGATAAGTGTCGAATATGACTCTTTTCCTGCGATCACATTATGAGTGAAAGGGATGGTCAACGGGGTCTCCGGGAGCCTTGGACCATAAGCCAGCTTGCTGACAAAGAGGTGATCGCCTGTGTAAAGCGAGCTCTCCATCGAAGATGAAGGAATCTTGAATGCCTGGAAAAAGAAGGTGTTGATGAAAGTCACTACAACGACAGCGAAGATGATCGCATCTACCCAGTCAAGAAGGGCGTTTCTCTTTTCTCCTTCCTTATACTCCTTCTTCCAGAACAGCCACTTCACCTTTTTGGTGATATGCTGGTCGAAGATAGGGACAAGTCCGAAGAGCCACCAATAGTTTCCGAGCCATATCACCCACAGAATGTAGAGAACTGCCCAAAAGCCGAATCTCGCCCATTTATTGTGGTATAACTCCTTCAAGCTCACAGCTTAAACTATTTTACAGAATTGATGATAGCCTCAAATGCCTGAGGATTGTTCATAGCAAGGTCTGCAAGAACCTTACGGTTGAGTCCGATGTTCTGCTTTGCGATACGGCCCATGAGCTGCGAATAAGTCATACCATACTGACGCGCTGCAGCGTTGATTCTCTGGATCCAGAGAGCACGGAATGTACGCTTCTTGTTCTTACGATCACGGTAAGCATAGGTAAGACCCTTCTCATAGGTGTTCTTTGCTACCGTCCAAACATTTCTTCTTGAAAGAAAATTACCGCGGGTTCTTTTAAGAATCTTCTTGCGGCGTGCCCTTGAGGCAACTGAATTTACCGATCTTGGCATAAATTTAACTGTTTTATGGAGGCAGTGTCCTTTCTTTCAGGAGCTTTTCGACTGCGTTCCAAGTTTAACTTAAAAAATTGCTGTAATTCCTGAGTTCTGAATTACATTCCCAATAAAGCTTTGACTCTCTTCTCGTCAACGTTAGCTACGAGTCCGATGTGAGTCAAATTTCTCTTCTGCTTCTTGGTCTTCTTTGTGAGAATGTGGCTCTTGAAAGCGTGCTTTCTCTTAACTTTTCCCGTTCCGGTAAGCGTAAAACGCTTTTTTGAACCGGAGTTGGTCTTCATCTTTGGCATAGTTAAATTTGATTTAGTTAATAATTATTTGTTCTCCAATCTCTTGGATTACTTTTTCTTGATTGGGGCGATCATCATGATCATTCTCTTACCCTCAAGCTTAGGCATCTGCTCAGCTCTTCCGAACTCTTCAAGCTCAACCGCAAAACGGAGAAGAAGCTTCTCCCCCTGATCCGCGTAAATAATCGAGCGGCCCTTGAAGAATACTGAAGCCTTTACTTTTGATCCTTCCTGAAGGAACTCCTGAGCGTGCTTCAACTTGAACTGGAAATCGTGCTCGTCTGTATTAGGACCGAATCTGATCTCCTTGATGACTATCTTGGCTGCATTAGCCTTCATCTCCTTAGCCTTCTTCTTCTGCTGATAGAGATACTTCTGATAGTCGATGATCTTACATACAGGAGGATCTGCCTTCGCACTAATCTCCACCAGATCAAGATCCTGCTCTTCAGCCATCTTCATGGCTGCTGCAAGCGAATAGACACCCTGCTCGGCAATATTGTCACCCACAAGGCGTACCTGAGATGCTGTGATCTCTTCGTTGATTCTCAATCCGTCCTCGTCCTTCTTGTTGTTCATAGGCCTCTGGCCTGGACGAGTGTTAGGTCTTGGTCCCATAGGACGTGGACCTGGTTTAAAAGGTGCTGCGATAAATTGTTCCTCCTATAAGTTAAATTATTAATATAATTGCGCTATGACAGCTGCTCCTTTATCTCATTGCTAACCAATGCTACAAAGTCTTCAGCCGGCATAGATCCTGCGTCAATTCCGCCCTGTCTTCTGACAGAAACCGTGCCCTCGTTCATCTCCTTCTCACCTACGATAACGAGGAATGGAATCCTCTTCATCTCACTCTCACGAATCCTCTTTCCGAGAGTCTCGTTTCTATCGTCAATTGAGGCGCGAATATCGGAATTATTCAGCAAATCACAAACTTTTTTTGCATATTCCTCATATTTTTCGCTGACTGGCACGATGTTAACCTGATCCGGAGTAAGCCAGAGAGGGAGTCTTCCACCTGTGTGCTCGAGGAGAACCGCTACGAATCTCTCGAGCGATCCGAATGGTGCGCGGTGGATCATGATAGGACGATGTTTCTGGTTGTCGCTGCCGATGTACTCAAGTTCAAAACGCTCAGGAAGGTTGTAGTCAACCTGGATAGTACCGAGCTGCCACTTTCTTCCGATAGCATCCTTCACCATGAAGTCGAGCTTAGGACCATAGAATGCAGCCTCACCGTACTCAACTACTGTATTGAGGCCCTTTTCCTGAGCTGCCTCGATGATTGCAGCCTCTGCCTTCGCCCAGTTCTCGTCAGTACCGATGTACTTTGATGTATTGTTAGGGTCACGGAGTGATACCTGTGCGATGTACTCATTGAAGTTCAAGGTCTTGAACACATAAAGGATGATGTCGATAACCTTGCAGAACTCCTCCTTGATCTGATCAGGACGAACGAAAAGGTGTGCGTCATCCTGAGTGAAGCTACGTACACGTGTAAGACCATGGAGCTCACCGCTCTGCTCATAACGGTATACTGTACCGAACTCTGCGAGTCTCAATGGAAGATCCTTGTATGAACGTGGCTTCGCCCTATAGATCTCACAGTGGTGAGGACAGTTCATAGGCTTGAGGAGATACTCCTCGCCCTCCTGTGGAGTGTGGATAGGCTGGAATGAGTCCTTGCCATATTTTGCATAGTGACCTGAAGTCACATAAAGATCCTTGTTACCGATATGTGGAGTAACTACCGGAAGATAGCCGTATGACTTCTGGAGCTTCTTGAGGAAGTTCTCGAGGCGCTCACGAAGTGCAGCACCCTTTGGAAGCCACAATGGAAGACCCTGTCCTACTCTCTGAGAGAATGTGAAGAGCTCCATCTCCTTACCGATCTTTCTGTGGTCACGCTTCTTTGCCTCCTCGATCATTGCGAGATACTCGTCAAGGAGTGACTTCTTAGGGAATGTCACACCGTATACACGAGTAAGCATAGGACGCTTCTCATCACCTCTCCAGTATGCACCTGCGATAGCTGTAAGCTTCACAGCCTTGATGACTGAAGTATCCTTGAGGTGTGGTCCACGGCAAAGATCAGTAAACTCACCGTTTGTATAGAATGTGATGGTACCATCCTCAAGTTCGCTGATGAGCTCGCACTTGTACTCGTCTCCCTTCTCAGTGAAGGTCTTGAGAGCCTCCTCCTTCGAAACCTCTGTTCTCACGAAAGGATTCTTCTGACGAGCGAGCTCGATCATCTTGTCCTCTATCGCCTTGAGGTCAGCCTCTACAAGAGTCTTCTCGCCGAAGTCAACGTCATAGTAGAAACCTGTCTCAATAGCAGGTCCGATACCGAACTTCACTCCAGGATAGAGAGCCTCGAGTGCTGCAGCAAGAAGGTGTGATGAAGAATGCCAGAAGACATGCTTGGCCTCTGCATCCTCCCACTTGTGAAGACGGATGGCAGCGTCCTCATTGATAGGACGTGTCACATCATATATTGTACCTTTTCCTGTCGTGTCATCTGCCGTGATAACTGTTGCAGCCAATACGTCCGCAGCCAATCTTGGGCTGATGCTGTTCGCAATATCAAATGCTGAGACACCGCTTTCATACTGTCTCACGCTACCGTCAGGAAATGTAATGTTGATCATATCTATATCGTTTATTTTTAATCTGTTTGACGACTTGCTAATACAAGCATGCAAAGGTATGAATTTTTTCTTATCTTTGCATAAATAATATCTGTTTATATGGAGCAAATTCGTAAGAATCTATGGAACAGCGCGGCAAAAGCCGGTATGGTCCTCGGTCTCGTCTCATCAGCCTATCTTTTCATCAACCAGTGGATTACAGGCATGAATATTCCAGTATTGGCAGGACTGCTCAGCTTTGTGATGTGGGCTGCCAAATTCGGAGGATGTATCTGGCTTATGATGTTCTTCATGAAAAAATTTGCATCTGAAAATAACGAGGCAGACAACTCGACAACAATGAAGTTCGGAGTTGCCACAGCTCTCCTTTCTGCAGTAGTCTATGCAGCGTTTTCATTTGCGAATATGGCATATTTCTCAGCAGACATCATTGCAGAGAACATGGATACAGTGATGCAGGCTTACTCACAGTTCATGGATTCAAACACCATGGCTCAGATGGACAAGATGATGGCCAAGTTGCCTCAGATCACTTTCTTCGGAAATCTGATCTATTGCTTCATATTCGGCACAATACTTTCAGCTATCCTGTCACGCAACATCCCGAGCAGGAATCCGTTTGCAGCTGACAGACCTGACGAACAGTAAGATATGGAATACACAAAGGACTTATCGATTGTAGTAGCTCTTCTGAATGAGGAGGAGTCGCTCCCTGAGCTTGTGAGCTGGATTGTCAGCGTCATGGACAGGGAAAAGTTCACCTATGAAATAATCATGGTAGACGACGGCAGTACTGACTCATCATGGTCAGTTGTGAAGAGACTGTCGGATGCAAATCCTGCCATCAGAGGAATATCATTCAGACGCAATTATGGCAAGTCAGCAGCATTGTATCACGGATTCAAGGCAGCAGAAGGAAGAGTGGTCGTCACTATGGATGCCGATCTTCAGGACTCACCGGAAGAGATCCCTGAACTTTATAGGATGGTCATTGAAGAGGGTTACGATATCGTATCAGGTTGGAAGAAGCAGAGATTTGACAACAAGCTGACCAAGAATCTTCCATCCAAGCTTTATAACTGGACAGCCCGCAAGATAACAGGCATCAAGCTTCATGACATGAACTGCGGCCTGAAGGCCTACAGAAATGAGGTAGTAAAGAACATTGAGGTTTACGGCGAAATGCACAGATACATTCCATACCTTGCAAAGAATGCAGGTTTCGGAAGAATCACAGAGAAGCCGGTAAAGCATCAGAAGAGAAAATATGGAGTAAGCAAATTCGGACTTGACAGATTCGTCAACGGTTTCCTTGATCTGATTTCCCTCTGGTTCCTCAGCAGATTCGGGAAGAAACCGATGCATTTCTTCGGATTCACAGGAATACTGATGTTTATTGCAGGCGGTATCCTCGCAGTATGGATCATAGCTGAGAAGCTGATCCAGCAGGCTCACGGACTAGTATATCGTCCGGTAACAGACCAGCCGCTATTCTATCTAGCACTTGTAGCTGTACTCCTTGGATTCCAGCTTTTCCTTACAGGATTCCTCGGAGAGCTCATCTCACGCAACAGCCAGGACCGCAACAGCTACAACATCCGCGAAACTATCTAAGATACTATCCTTCAAATAACACGATCGCCTGCCTCTCCGCAGGCGATTTTCATATACGGCAATATCACACAAACAAGGCGCTGACACTTTGGACATATAAAAAAAGTCCTCGAAGTCGTCAGACTTCAAGGACTTTGTATATTAAAAGTGGCAGCTACCTACTCTCCCACCTGGTGGGGCAGTACCATCGGCGCTAGTGAGCTTAACTTCTCTGTTCGGAATGGGAAGAGGTGGAT